>NZ_JBSFSI010000007.1:0-392569 GCF_053589675.1 Streptomyces sp. NPDC003284 | reverse complement strand
GTTACATTCCGAACCCGGAAGCTAAGCCTCACAGCGCCGATGGTACTGCAGGGGGGACCCTGTGGGAGAGTAGGACACCGCCGAACAATCATTCAAAGGGTTGGACCCCGAACTTCGGTTCAGGGTCCAACCCTTTTTTGTTTCCGGCCACTTGGTGTTCACATGGCCACGCAAGCATCCGCGGCATGGGTACTGCTGCACTGCTCAGGGCCGCCGGCGTCGGAGTCGGTGACGAGGTCGTCGTGCCGGCGTTCGGGAACGTGGAGGTCGCGGAAGCGGTCGTCCAGGCCGGTGCGTTGCCGGTGTTCGCCGACATAGACCCCGTGACGTACTGCCTCGACGCGTCGGCGGTCGAGGCGGCTGTGACCGCGCGTACGGCGGCCGTGGTCGTCGTGCACCGCTTCGGGCGGTCGGCGGACCGGGCGCGGCTGCACGCGGCCGGACAGCGGCACGGGCTGCTGGTGCTGGAGCACGGCGAGTCCGAGGCGCCGCACGAGGAGACGGCACGGCGCCGGGAGCGAGCCGCCTATCTGGACGCGCGGCTGCGGGGCGTACGGACGCCCGACGGGGGCGACGGGCACATCTACCAGCAGTACGTGGTGCGGGTACCGGGGAACGGACGGCCGGACCGGGACGCGTTCGCACGGGCCGTACGCGCCAAGGGAGTCGACTGCCGGGTGCCCGTGAAGACGCCCGTGCACCGGCTGCCCGAGTTCCGCCGCTGCGTGTCGCTGCCGGAGACGGAGCGGGCCGCGGAGGAGACGCTGGCGCTGCCGGTGGACGCCGCTCTGACGCGACGGGAGATGCAGCGGATCGTCACCGCGTGCAATGCGCTCGGCGGACCGGTCGTGGTTGGGAGCACGGCTGTGTTCGGGGTATGATCTATTCCGTTGCCGAGGGGGAAACCCCGAAA
Organism: Streptomyces sp. NPDC003284; assembly: GCF_053589675.1. Taxonomy (NCBI): domain Bacteria; kingdom Bacillati; phylum Actinomycetota; class Actinomycetes; order Kitasatosporales; family Streptomycetaceae; genus Streptomyces; species Streptomyces sp. NPDC003284. The sequence continues at coordinate 391,656 of NZ_JBSFSI010000007.1, read as the reverse complement.
AGGCGACAGGCCCCCATAGCTCAGTCGGCAGAGCGTCTCCATGGTAAGGAGAAGGTCAACGGTTCGATTCCGTTTGGGGGCTCCGACAGGAAAGACCCCGCCCTTTCGGGCGGGGTCTTTCGCGTTTTCGCCGCGTTTCGGTGGGTCCCGGTGAGTGGGGGAGTGTGCGGGTCCCCCGGCGGGGGACCCGCACGGGTCAGGAGTTGAGGACCTCCGGGACGCGCATGGCCAGGATCGCCATGTCGTCGGACGGCGCGTCCGAAGCGAAGCGCTCCACGGCCCGCATGATGCGGGCGGCGACCGCGCCGGCCGTCAGCCCCGTGCACGTGGTGAGGACGTCCGCGAGGCCGTCGTCGCCCAGCATGCGGGTGCCCTCGCGGCGTTCGGTGACGCCGTCGGTGACGCAGAGCAGGACGTCGCCGGGATCGAGCGTGACCGACTGCTCGTACAGCTCCAGGTCCTCCATCACGCCGAGCAGCGGCTGCGGTTCGGCGGCCGGTTCGACCGTGCCGTCCTGCCGCAGGCGCAGCGGCAGCGGATGACCGGCGCAGACCACCTTCAGCCGGGCGCTGCCGTCCTCCTGGGGCCACAGCTCGCCGTAGAGGAGTGTCAGGAAGCGGCTGCGGGCGCCCTCGTCGAGGATCGCGGAGTTCAGGCGCTCCAGGACCGCGGGGCCGCCGTAGCCCTCGCGGGCCAGCAGGCGCAGGGCGTGCCGGGCGAGGCCGGTGACGGCCGCCGCCTCCGGGCCCGTACCGCAGACGTCGCCGATGGCGAAGCCGTAGGCGCCGTCGCGGATGGGGAAGAGGTCGTAGAAGTCGCCGCCGACCTCGTTGCCCTCACCGGCCGCGCGGTAGATGACGTCGACCTCGACGCCGTCGATCTGGGGCAGGCCGGGCGGCAGCAGGCTGCGCTGGAGGGACTGGCTGATGGCGGTGCGCTCGGAGTAGAGGCGGGCGTTGTCCAGGGCGAGCGCGGCGCGGCGGCTGAGGTCCTCGGCCAGTTCGAGGATCTCCTGGCGGAAGTGCTCGTCAGTGGGCTTGCCGAGGGTCAGCATGCCGATGACGCGGTTGCGGGCGACCAGGGGCAGGACGACCGTCTCGCCGCCGACCGCCGCGGCGGTGGCGAGGGTCGGGCCGATGGTCGTACCGATGCGGTGGTGCGAATCGCCCAGGCTGAGGCTGCGCATGGAGGTGCGCAGGGCCGCCTGGTGGGCCGCCTCGCCGGGCGCGGACCAGACGCGGGCGCCGGGGGTCGGCACCGGGTCGGGCGGGGCGATCTTCGACAGCAGGGACTTGATGCCGTCGATCAGTTCCTCGTCCTCGTGCAGCACGTAGGAGAGGTAGGGCTCGGACGCCTGGTCGGCGATCGTGTAGACGGCGCACCAGGTGGCCAGGGTGGGGACCGTCATCTGGGCCATCAGGGCGAGGGTCTGGTCGCGGTCCAGGGTGCCGGCCAGCAGGTCGGACGCCTCGACGAGGAAGCTCAGCGAGCCGCGGCGCAGCCGTTCCAGCTCGCCGAGGCGGGCCGACTCGACGGCCAGGGCGATGCGGTCGGCGGCGAACTGGAGGCGCAGCGCCTCCTCGTTGGAGTATCTGCCGGGCGCCTCCGCGGCGACGCCGAGGGAGCCGGTGAGGCGGCCCTCGACCTTCAGCGGGACCGTGACGACGGAGCGCATGCCCGTACCGCCGAGCAGGGGCACGGCGCCGGGGGCGGCGGTCAGGTCGTCGTGGACGGCGGGCATCCGGGCCGAGCCGTAGCGGCCGGGTCCGGCCTCGACGGGGACGCGGGCGAAGCGCTGGCGGGCGGAGGGCAGGCCGGTGGAGGCGCGGACCTCCAGTTCCGTCTCGTCGTCGGTGGCCAGGAGCAGGAAGGCGGCGTCGCCGTCGAGCATGTCGCGGGCGCGTTCCACCGTGCGCTGGAGGAGGCCGTCGAGGTCGTCGGGGGCGGGGGAGCCGATGAAGACCTCGAAGGGGTCGGTGCCGCTGCCGTCCGCCGAGCCGGACTTGGTGTCGCCGGAGGAGGCGGCGCGGACCGGGGTCTGGAGCACGGCGCGCTCGTGGTCGCGGACGAGCAGGCAGACCGTCGAGGGTTCGCCGCCGGTGTCGCGGACGCGCAGATGGGAGGCGTAGACCGGGATGACCCGGCCGTGGGCGCCGCGGATGCCGTAGCTGCCCTCCCAGCGGGACAGGCGCAGTGCCTCGGCGATGCCGGTGCCGGTGCCGGGGGTGTGCGGCCAGGCCGCGAGGTCGGTGAGGGGCTTGCCGGTCACCTGTTCGGCGGAGTAGCCGAAGAGTTCCTCGGCGTCGTCGTTCCAGGCGGTGATGGTGCCGCCGCGGTCGATCTGGACGACGGCGACGCGGACCCGGCCGTCGGCGAGCGGGAGCATCTCGGCGGGCAGGGAGGGACCGGCGGTGCGGGTGCCGACCGGGCGTTCGGGCAGGTCGAGGCGGAACCAGACGTTCTTGTGCGTGGGCGTGTACTCCACGCCCCAGCGGCCGGCGAGGGCCGCGCACAGCTGGAGTCCGCGTCCGCCCTCGCGGTCGGGGCTGCCCATGGAGACGGCGGCGCTCTGGAGCGGGACCTCGCGCTCGGGGTAGCGGTCGGCGACCTCGATGCGCACCCCGTGGTCGCTGCGCAGGCACAGCACGTCCGCCGCGGTGCCCGCGTGCACGACGGCGTTGGTGACCAGCTCGCTGGTGAGGACCACGGCGTCGTCGACGATGTCGCCGAAGCCCCACCCTTGGAGGGTGTCGCGGACGAAGGAGCGGGCGGTCGCGACCGATCGCCCCAGTGGCTCGAAGCTGGCGGCCGCGCGCGCGGTGATCACAGAACTCCTCGTCCGGTCGTCGGCATCCCGGCCCCCGCGGCCGCCCGGTTCGCCCCGCTGCTCCGGCAGCTGGGGAGCGTTCGGCCCCGTCGGCCGTGGCTCCGGGGGCTGTCCCCCGGGGATCACTCCGGTGGTCATGTGTGCGGATGCCCTCCGATGCCCGCTGGTCTCCCTGCCACCGTCCAGGCCGGACGGACCGTGGCTGGACAGCCGCATGCAAGGTTACTTACCTTCGCCGTCCGTGCGGATGCCGGTCACCAGTGTTTTCGCCCGGAGGGTGTGCGGACGGTGTGCGAAGCTGCCGAACTGTTATGGCCTGGTTCCGCAGGGGTGAAACACTGGGCAGGCTTCTGTTGACGGTGCGGACGGGCCGAGTGCGGTCCCCGTATGCGGGGCAGCAACCCCTGGTGGGGCTGTGACCCCGGGTGCGGCCCGGTCGTACCGGGGCGGAAGCGGCGCGGCAGTGACGAGGGCGCGGGCCGGGGCGACGGACTAGTCGTACCGGCGCGGCGTCATCGGATCGGCAGGACCGGCAGCAGTATCCGGAGCACAGCAGTGACGGTCGACCCCTGCGGGAGGGACACAGTGGAGTCTGGCGCAGCGACGCGGGGCACGAAGACGCGCGCGAAAGGCGGTCAGTCCGGGCAGTCCCTGAGCAGTCGGCGCACGCCGAGGGGTGCGACGACGACGGTCGACACGGCCGCCCTGAACCGGCTGCTGGCCGCGCTGGTGGGGATGCGGGACGGGAACTTCCGCAAGCGCCTCACGGTGTCCGGGGACGGCGTGATGTCGGAGATCGCCGCGGTCTTCAACGAGGTGGCCGACCGCAATCTGCATCTGACCGGTGAGCTGTCGCGGGTACGGCGCGTGGTGGGACGTGAGGGAAAGCTCACGGAGCGGCTGGAGACGGGCGCCTGCGAGGGGTCCTGGGCCGCCGCGATCGACCACTCCAACGCGCTGGTCGACGATCTCGTACGGCCCGTCTCCGAGGTCGGCCGGGTGCTGTCGGCGGTCGCCGAGGGCGATCTGTCGCCGCGCATGGAGCTGCGCACGCAGGCGCCGGAGGGGGCCGGGCATCCGCTGCGGGGCGAGTTCCTGAAGGTGGGCCGGACCGTCAACAACCTGGTCGACCAGTTGTCCGCGTTCACCGACGAGGTCACGCGCGTGGCCAGCGAGGTGGGCACCGAGGGCAAGCTGGGCGGTCAGGCGCGGGTGCGCGGTCTGTCGGGTTCCTGGAAGGACCTCACGGACTCCGTGAACACCATGGCGTCCCGGCTGACGGCGCAGGTGCGGGACATCGCGCTGGTGACCACGGCGGTGGCCAGGGGCGATCTGTCGCGGAAGGTCACGGTCGACGTGGCCGGGGAGATGCTGGAGCTGAAGAACACCGTCAACACGATGGTGGACCAGCTGTCGGCGTTCTCCTCGGAGGTGACGCGCGTCGCCCGCGAGGTGGGCACGGACGGCATCCTGGGCGGCCAGGCGCATGTGCCGGGTGTCGACGGCACCTGGAAGGAGCTCACCGACTCGGTGAACCTGATGGCCGGGAACCTGACGGCCCAGGTGCGCGGGATCGCGCAGGTCACCACCGCGGTCGCCAACGGCGATCTGTCGCAGAAGGTGACCGTTCCGGCGCGCGGCGAGGTCGCGCGGCTCGCCGAGACGATCAACCAGATGACCGAGACGCTGCGGATCTTCGCGGACGAGGTCACCCGGGTGGCCAACGAGGTCGGCGCGGAGGGCAGGCTCGGCGGGCAGGCGATCGTGCCGGGCGTGGCCGGGACGTGGAAGGACCTGACGGACTCCGTCAACACGGTGTTCCGGAACCTGACCACGCAGGTGCGGGACATCGCCGCGGTGACGACGGCGGTGGCCAGCGGTGACCTGTCGCAGAAGGTCACCGTGGATGTGGCCGGCGAGATGCTGGAGCTGAAGAACACCGTCAACACGATGGTCGACCAGCTGTCGGCGTTCGGCGCCGAGGTCACCCGGGTCGCGCGGGAGATCGGCGTCGAGGGCGAGCTGGGCGGCCAGGCGCAGGTGCCGGGCGCGGCGGGTACCTGGAAGGACCTGACGGACTCCGTCAACACCGCGTTCCGCAACCTCACCGGCCAGGTGCGCAACATCGCCCAGGTGACGACGGCGGTGGCCAACGGCGACCTCTCCCAGAAGGTCACCGTGGACGTCTCCGGCGAGATGCTCCAGCTGAAGAACACCGTGAACACCATGGTGGACCAGCTGTCCTCGTTCGCCGACCAGGTGACCCGGATGGCCCGTGACGTGGGCACCGAGGGGCGCCTGGGCGGCCAGGCGCGGGTGGACGGCGTGTCGGGTACGTGGAAGGAGCTGACGGACTCCGTCAACTCCATGGCGTCCAACCTGACGGGCCAGGTGCGCAACATCGCCCAGGTGACGACGGCGGTGGCCCGCGGTGACCTCTCGCAGAAGATCGACGTGGACGCGCGCGGCGAGATCCTGGAGCTGAAGAACACCATCAACACGATGGTCGACCAGCTCTCCGCCTTCGCCGACCAGGTGACCAAGGTGGCGCGCGAGGTGGGCACCGAGGGGCGGCTCGGCGGCCAGGCGCAGGTGCCCGGCGTCGCCGGGGTGTGGCGGGACCTGACGGACTCCGTGAACGGCATGGCGGGCAATCTGACCTCGCAGGTGCGCAACATCGCGCAGGTCGCCACCGCCGTGGCCCGCGGCGATCTCTCCCAGAAGATCACCGTGGACGCCCGCGGGGAGATCCAGGAGCTGAAGAACACCCTGAACACGATGGTGGACCAGCTCTCCTCGTTCGCCCAGGAGGTCACCCGGGTGGCCCGCGAGGTGGGCACGGAGGGCATCCTGGGCGGCCAGGCCGAGGTGCAGGGTGTGGCGGGCACCTGGAAGGACCTCACCCAGTCGGTGAACTTCATGGCGAACAACCTGACCATCCAGGTCCGCAACATCGCCGAGGTCACCACCGCCGTCGCCAAGGGCGACCTGTCGAAGAAGATCACCGTCGACGCCAAGGGCGAGATCCTCGAACTCGTCACCACGGTGAACACGATGGTCGACCAGCTGTCGTCCTTCGCCGAGCAGGTCACGCGGGTCGCCCGCGAGGTGGGCACGGAAGGCATCCTCGGCGGCCAGGCGCACGTGCGGGGCGTCGTCGGCATCTGGAAGGACCTCAGCGACAACGTCAACCTGATGGCCAACAACCTGACCATGCAGGTGCGCAACATCTCCCAGGTCGCGGCGGCGGTCGCCAACGGCGACCTGACGCGGACGGTGACGATCGAGGCGCGCGGCGAGGTCGCGCAGCTCGCCGACACCTTCAACACCATGGTGAAGACGCTGAGTTCCTTCGCCGACCAGGTGACCAAGGTGGCCCGCGAGGTGGGCACCGACGGCATCCTGGGCGGGCAGGCGTACGTGCCGGGTGTGGCGGGGACATGGAAGGACCTCACCGAGTCGGTGAACCAGATGGCGTCCAACCTGACCGGCCAGGTGCGCAACATCGCCATGGTGACCACGGCCATCGCCAAGGGCGATCTCACCAAGAAGATCGACATCGACGCGCGCGGGGAGATCCTGGAGCTGAAGACGACCATCAACACGATGGTCGACCAGCTGTCCAGCTTCGCCGAGGAGGTCTCGCGCGTGGCCCGCGAGGTGGGCACCGAGGGGCAGCTCGGCGGCCAGGCGCGGGTGCGGGACGTCGACGGCACCTGGCGGGACCTGACCGAGTCGGTGAACGAGATGGCCGGGAACCTGACCCGCCAGGTGCGGGCCATCGCGCGCGTGGCGACCGCCGTGACCCGCGGCGACCTCAACCTGAAGATCGACGTGGACGCCTCCGGGGAGATCCAGGAGGTCCAGGACTCGATCAACAAGATGATCGCCAATCTGCGCGACACCACGATCGCCAACAAGGAGCAGGACTGGCTCAAGGGCAATCTGGCCCGGATCTCCGCGCTGATGCAGGGCCGCCGCGACCTGGTGGACGTGGCCTCGCTGATCATGAGCGAGCTGACGCCGGTGGTCTCCGCGCAGCACGGCGCCTTCTTCGTCGCCATGCCGCTCGCCGACGACAAGGACCTCGGCGGTGACCAGGAGGACGCCTACGAGCTGCGGATGCTCGGCTCCTACGGCTACTCGATGGGCTCCATGCCGACCTCGTTCCGGCCCGGTGAGGCGCTGATCGGGACGGCCGCCGAGGAGAAGCGCACGATCCTGGTGGAGCGGGCGCCCAACGGCTATCTGAAGATCTCCTCCGGGCTCGGCGAGGCGCCGCCCGCGCAGGTGATCGTGCTGCCGGTGCTGTTCGAGGGCAAGGTGCTGGGCGTGATCGAACTGGCGTCGTTCACGCCGTTCACGCACATCCAGAAGGACTTCCTCAACCAGATCGCGGAGATGATCGCGACCAGCGTCAACACCATCTCCGTCAACACCAAGACCGAGCAGTTGCTCAAGCAGTCCCAGGAGCTGACCGAGCAACTGCGCCTGCGCTCCGAGGAGCTGGAGCAGCGGCAGAAGGCGCTCCAGGCGTCCAACGCCGAACTGGAGGAGAAGGCCGAGCTGCTGGCCCAGCAGAACCGCGACATCGAGGCGAAGAACTCCGAGATCGAGGAGGCCCGGCAGGTCCTGGAGGAGCGCGCCGAGCAGCTCGCGGTGTCCATGCGCTACCGCAGCGAGTTCCTGGCCAACATGTCGCACGAGCTGCGGACGCCGCTGAACTCGCTGCTGATCCTGGCCAAGCTGCTCGCCGACAACGCGGAGGGCAACCTCTCCCCGAAGCAGGTGGAGTTCGCCGAGACGATCCACGGCGCGGGCTCGGACCTGCTCCAGCTGATCAACGACATCCTGGACCTGGCGAAGGTCGAGGCGGGCAAGATGGACGTCTCCCCGACGCGTATCGCCCTCGTCGAGCTGATCGACTACGTGGAGGCCACCTTCCGGCCGCTGACCGCGGAGAAGGGCCTGGATCTGTCGGTGCGGGTGTCGCCGGAGCTTCCGGCCACGCTGCACACCGACGAGCAGCGGCTGCTCCAGGTGCTGCGCAATCTGCTGTCCAACGCGGTGAAGTTCACCGACTCGGGCTCCGTCGAGCTGGTCATCCGGCCCGCGCGTGGTGATGTGCCGCAGGCGATCCGGGAACAACTGCTGGAGGTCGGCTCGCTGACCGATCCGGACACGGAGATGATCGCGTTCTCGGTGACCGACACCGGTATCGGCATCGCGGCCAGCAAGATGGGTGTGATCTTCGAGGCGTTCAAGCAGGCCGACGGCACCACCAGTCGCAAGTACGGCGGTACGGGGCTGGGGCTGTCCATCTCGCGGGAGATCGCGCAACTGCTGGGCGGCGAGATCTACGCCCAGAGCGAGCCGGGCCGCGGCTCCACCTTCACGCTCTATCTGCCGCTGCACCCGGGGGACCTGCCGCCGCACGGCTACCAGCAGCCCGTGTCCGCCCTGGACACCGACGACCTGGTGGAGGCCGGCGAGCCGCGGCTGACCGAGCTGCCCGGCGTGTCGCACGCCTCCGAGCTGACGGCGGCCCAGGTCGAGACGCCGGCCGAGGTGAAGTCGTACCAGGAGACGCAGAACGGCGCCGCCGCGCTGTTCCGCCGCCGCCGCAGGGCGCTGCCCGCCGCCGGGCAGCAGGGACCCGAGGACGGGCCGGAGCAGTGGTCGCCGCAGATCGCGGAGCCGTCCGGGGCGCCGCAGCAGAACCGGGACGTGCGGTTCGGCGGCGAGAAGGTGCTCATCGTCGACGACGACATCCGCAACGTCTTCGCGCTGACCAGCGTCCTGGAGCAGCACGGTCTGTCGGTGCTGTACGCCGAGAACGGCCGCGAGGGCATCGAGGTCCTGGAGCAGCACGACGACGTGGCGGTGGTGCTGATGGACATCATGATGCCCGAGATGGACGGGTACGCGACGACCACGGCGATCCGCAGGATGCCGCAGTTCGCGGGGCTGCCGATCATCGCGCTGACCGCGAAGGCCATGAAGGGCGACCGGGAGAAGGCGATCGAGTCGGGTGCCTCCGACTATGTGACCAAACCGGTCGATCCCGATCATCTGCTGGGCGTGATGCGGCACTGGATGGGCGAGGAGTGACGAGGAGTGACACGGTCGCGGGGCCCGCGGTGATCCGGGTTCCGGTTCCGGGAACTTTCCCGGAGGGCCGGGAGTTGTCGGTTCCGGGTGCCCGATGCCGTGTAGGGACACGGGATTCGGGGAACCTTCTGGTCTCGCGTCGCGTTTCCGCTGCGTGCACTGTGACATCACGGTGACAGGGTGTGGTGACAGGCGGGGTGCGGCTACGATGACCGGCACAAGGACGGGCGGCGCAAGGAAGTCGTCCCCTGGGGCGGCACTCACCGGTGCTGCCCCGATTCCTGCGGACAGGGGCGGCCCCAAGCCGGGGCGAGGAGGGCGGGCCATGGTGCAGAAGGCCAAGATCCTCCTGGTCGATGACCGGCCGGAGAATCTGCTGGCGCTGGAGGCCATCCTCTCCGCGCTCGATCAGACGCTGGTGCGGGCATCGTCCGGGGAGGAAGCGCTCAAAGCGCTGCTCACGGACGACTTCGCGGTCATTCTGCTGGACGTCCAGATGCCGGGCATGGACGGTTTCGAGACGGCCGCGCACATCAAGCGGCGGGAGCGGACCCGGGACATCCCGATCATCTTCCTCACCGCCATCAACCACGGGCCGCACCACACCTTCCGCGGCTACGCGGCGGGCGCGGTGGACTACATCTCCAAGCCGTTCGACCCCTGGGTGCTGCGCGCGAAGGTCTCCGTCTTCGTCGATCTGTACATGAAGAACTGCCAGCTGAAGGAGCAGGCGGCACTGCTGCGGCTCCAGCTGGAGGGCGGCGGCCGGGGCGCCGTCGGCGACGGCAAGGAGGCGGCCGGACTGCTCGCCGAGCTGTCCGCGCGCCTGGCCGCGGTCGAGGAGCAGGCGGAGGCGCTGTCCAAGCAGCTCGACGACGACTCGGCGGACGCCGCGGCGGTGGCGACGGCGGCCCATCTGGAGCGCAAGCTCACCGGTCTGCGCCGCGCACTGGACGCGCTGGAGCCGGGCACGGGCAGTCCCTCCTCGCTCCCCTCGCAGAACTGACGTCCACCGGCGGCGCGTTGGGGCCGCCCGGCGGAGTCGGTCGCCGCGCCCGCCGGACGTCCGGGGCGCGGCCGCAGCCCATGTGAGCCCTGGTCAACTGCCGCAAGGACAGCCACGACACGAACGGGTGAAGCAGAGGGCACACGTGTCCGGCGCCGCCTCCGGCGGTAATCTCGCACCTATGGCCTCACGTCCCTCCGCAGCCAACAAGCCGCCCGCGAAGAAGGCGGCCGCTTCCGCGAAGGCTCCGGCGAAGCAGGCCGCCGCGAAAAAAGCCCCGGCCAAGAAGGCTCCCGCGAAGAAGGCACCCGCCAGGAAAGCCGCCGCGGCCAGGCCCGCGCCCCGGCCGGCGCCGAACCCCACCGGGGGCGTGCTCCGTGTCGTGCGCGCCCTCTGGCTCGGCCTCGCGCACGCCGTCGGCGCCGTCTTCCGCGGCATAGGGCAGGGCGCGAAGAACCTCGACCCCGCGCACCGCAAGGACGGCATCGCCCTGCTGCTGCTCGCCGTCGCGCTGATCGTCGCCGCCGGTACCTGGGCCGATCTGCGCGGTCCCGTGGGCGACCTGGTCGAGATCCTGGTCACCGGCGCCTTCGGGCGGCTCGACCTGCTGGTGCCGATCCTGGTCGGGATCATCGCCGTCCGCTTCATCCGGCACCCGGAGAAACCCGAGGCCAACGGCCGGATCGTGATCGGTCTGTCGGCGCTCGTCCTCGGGGTGCTCGGCCAGGTGCACATCGCCTGCGGCTCGCCCGCCCGCAGCGAGGGCATGCAGGCGATAAGGGACGCCGGAGGTCTCATCGGCTGGGGCGCGGCGACCCCGCTGACGTACGCCATGGGCGAGGTGCTGGCCGTACCGCTGCTGGTGCTGCTGACCGTGTTCGGCCTGCTGGTCGTCACCGCCACCCCCGTCAACGCCATCCCGCAGCGGCTGCGGCTGCTCGGGGTGAAGCTGGGCCTGCTGCCCGACCCCGAGGACTACGAGGACGCCGGGTACGGCGAGTACACCGAGGACGACGCGCGCTACGACGAGCAGTGGCGCGAATCCCTGCCCGCGCGCCCCCGCAAGCGCCGCAGCGCCCCCCAGGACCAGGGCTACGACCCCGAGACCGCCGAGCAGGAGGCGCTCGCCAAGCGGCGCGGCCGGCCCCGGCGCTCCGCCGTGCCGCAGCCCGACATGGAACGGCAGATGGACGCGGTGGACGTGGCCGCCGCTGCCGCCGCCGCGCTCGACGGCGCCGTCCTGCACGGCATGCCGCCCTCCCCGGTGGTGGCCGACCTCACCCAGGGCGTCACTGTCGGCGACCGCGCCGAGACCCCCACGCCGACCCCGGTCCCGGCCGCCCGCCCCGAGCAGGACGCGCCCGCCGCGCCCCCCCGGAGCGAACCGGCGCCGAGCGGTGCCACGGCCAGTGCCACCGGAGCGGGCGCCCCGGCGCGCCCGGCGGCCGGGAAGCCCCCCGCCGGGGTCCCCGACCTCACCAAGGCGCCGCCCGCCGAGACCCAGGACCTGCCGCCGCGCGCCGAACAGCTCCAGCTCTCCGGCGACATCACCTACGCCCGGCCGTCCCTGGACCTGCTGGAGCGGGGCGGCCCCGGCAAGGCGCGCAGCGCCGCGAACGACGCCATAGTGGACGCGCTGACCACCGTCTTCACCGAGTTCAAGGTCGACGCGCGCGTCACCGGCTTCACCCGCGGCCCGACGGTCACCCGCTACGAGGTCGAACTCGGCCCGGCCGTGAAGGTCGAGCGGATCACCGCGCTGGCCAAGAACATCGCCTACGCCGTCGCCAGCCCGGACGTGCGGATCATCAGCCCGATCCCCGGCAAGTCGGCGGTCGGCATCGAGATCCCCAACACCGACCGGGAGATGGTCAACCTCGGTGACGTGCTGCGCCTGGCGGCCGCGGCCGAGGACGACCACCCGATGCTCGTCGCGCTCGGCAAGGACGTCGAGGGCGGCTATGTGATGGCCAACATCGCGAAGATGCCGCACATCCTGGTGGCCGGTGCCACCGGCTCCGGCAAGTCGTCCTGCATCAACTGCCTGATCACCTCGATCATGATGCGGGCGACCCCGGAGGACGTCCGCATGGTCCTGGTCGACCCCAAGCGCGTCGAACTGACCGCGTACGAGGGCATCCCGCACCTGATCACGCCGATCATCACCAACCCCAAGCGGGCCGCCGAGGCGCTCCAGTGGGTCGTGCGCGAGATGGACCTGCGCTACGACGACCTGGCCGCGTACGGCTTCCGGCACATCGACGACTTCAACGCGGCCGTGCGCGCCGGCAAGGTGAAGTCCCCGGAGGGCAGCGAGCGCGAGCTGCAGCCGTACCCGTATCTGCTGGTGATCGTGGACGAGCTGGCCGACCTGATGATGGTCGCGCCGCGCGACGTGGAGGACGCGATCGTGCGCATCACGCAGCTCGCGCGCGCCGCCGGCATCCACCTGGTGCTCGCCACCCAGCGGCCCTCGGTCGACGTCGTCACCGGTCTGATCAAGGCGAACGTGCCGTCCCGGCTGGCCTTCGCCACCTCCTCGCTCGCCGACAGCCGGGTCATCCTCGACCAGCCCGGCGCCGAGAAGCTGATCGGCAAGGGCGACGGGCTGTTCCTGCCGATGGGGGCGAGCAAGCCGACCCGGCTCCAGGGCGCCTTCGTCACCGAGGCCGAGGTCGGGGTGGTCGTCCAGCACTGCAAGGACCAGATGACGCCGGTGTTCCGGGACGACGTCGTCGTCGGCAGCAAGCAGAAGAAGGAGATCGACGAGGACATCGGCGACGACCTCGACCTGCTGTGCCAGGCGGCCGAGCTGGTGGTCTCCACGCAGTTCGGGTCGACGTCCATGCTCCAGCGCAAGCTGCGCGTCGGCTTCGCCAAGGCCGGGCGGCTGATGGACCTGATGGAGTCGCGGAACATCGTCGGGCCCAGCGAGGGGTCCAAGGCGCGCGACGTGCTGGTGAAGGCCGACGAGCTCGACGGCGTGCTGGCCGTGATTCGGGGCGAGAGCGAGGGGTAGGCGCAAGGAGTCCGCCGGGGCCGACGGCCGCCCGGCGGACACCGGTGCCGCGAGCGGGCGGCGGGCCGGTCCGGCCGGTGGTCCGGCCGGCCGGGTCCGCTCGTCCGTGATCCACCCGTTAACCGGCGCCGGGCAACCGTTTCGCCTGGCCGTACGTCAACGTGGGCAGGACACCGGACGCGGGTCCCGCCATCGGCTCCGCATCCGTCCCACCATCGGATTGTCCGGCCATTCCGATGGCGTACAAAGTACCGCCGCCGGGTCGCTCCACCCTTCGGCACACCCCTAGACTGAACCTCCAGCACAGGCGGCTACACGCTCGAAAGGCGCCCCCGTGTCCATCGGCAACTCCCCTGAAGACGAGCGTCCGTTCGAAGACGTATCCGAGGAAGCCGGCCCCTCCGTCGGCCGATCCCTCAAGGACGCCCGGCTCGCCGCCGGGCTCACCGTCGACGAGGTCAGCACCGCCACCCGCGTCCGTATCGCCATCGTGCACGCCATCGAGGCCGACGACTTCGCCCCGTGCGGCGGGGACGTCTACGCCCGGGGACACATCAGGACCCTGGCACGCGAGGTGGGTCTCGACCCCGCCCCGCTGCTCGCCCGGTTCGACGCCGGACACGGCGGACGCCCGGCGCCGACCCCGGCCGCCCCGCTCTTCGAGGCGGAACGCATCCGCCCCGAGCGCCGCGGACCCAACTGGACCGCCGCCATGGTCGCCGCGATCGTCGTGGTCGTCGGCTTCGTCGGCTTCACCGCCTTCAAGGGCGGCGACGACGGCGACGCCAGTGCCAAGGCGCAGGCCGCCGAGGGCTCCACCGCCTCCACGAGCACCCCGCCCTCGCCCGCCCCCAAGCACACCAAGCCCGCCGGTCCCAAGCCCGCGCCCTCGGACAGCGCCATCGCCGCCGCGCCCCAGGACAAGGTGACCGTCCAGGTCAGCGCGCCCAACGGCCGCAGCTGGGTCTCGGCCAAGGACCACAACGGCCGCATGCTCTTCGACGGCCTGCTGAGCAAGGGCGAGTCCAAGACCTTCCAGGACAGCTCCAAGATCAACCTGATCCTGGGCGACGCCGGGGCGGTCCAGCTCTACGTCAACGGCAAGAAGATCGAGGACCAGTTCCAGTCGGGCGCGGTGGAACGCCTCACGTACACCAAGGGCGACCCCCAGGTCGGGTGACATCGCGACCTGCCCGTGACCGCGGTCCCGCCAGGCAGGAGAACAAGAGGCCGGCCGTACTCGGCCAACCCCTTCGACGTGGGGTGTCGGCGGGACAAAGTAGTCTTGAGCCCATGCCTGAACGCCGTACCGTCGCACTCGTCACTCTCGGCTGCGCCCGTAACGAGGTGGACTCGGAGGAGCTCGCAGGCCGTTTGGAGGCGGACGGCTGGCAGCTCGTGGAGGACGCCGCGGACGCCGATGTCGCCGTCGTCAACACCTGTGGCTTCGTGGAAGCCGCCAAGAAGGACTCCGTCGACGCCCTCCTGGAGGCCAACGACCTCAAGGACCACGGCAGAACCCAGGCCGTGGTCGCCGTCGGCTGCATGGCCGAGCGGTACGGCAAGGAACTCGCCGAGGCCCTTCCCGAGGCCGACGGCGTGCTCGGCTTCGACGACTACGCCGACATCTCCGACCGCCTCCAGACCATCCTGAGCGGCGGCATCCACGCCGCCCACACCCCCCGTGACCGCCGCAAGCTGCTGCCCATCAGCCCGGCCCAGCGCCAGGACGCGGGCACCGAGGTCGCCATCCCGGGCCACGGCCCCGCCGACCTGCCCGAGGGCGTCGCACCCGCCTCCGGGCCGCGCGCACCGCTGCGCCGCCGGCTGGACGGCGCCCCGGTCGCCTCCGTCAAGCTCGCCTCCGGCTGCGACCGCCGCTGCTCCTTCTGCGCCATCCCCTCCTTCCGCGGCTCCTTCATCTCCCGCCGCCCCAGCGACGTGCTGAACGAGACGCGGTGGCTGGCCGAACAGGGCGTCAAGGAGATCATGCTGGTCTCCGAGAACAACACGTCCTACGGCAAGGACCTCGGCGACATCCGCCTGCTGGAGTCCCTGCTGCCCGAGCTGGCGGAGGTCGACGGCCTGGAGCGGGTGCGGGTCAGCTACCTCCAGCCCGCCGAGATGCGGCCCGGACTGATCGACGTCCTCACCTCCACCCCGAAGGTCGCCCCCTACTTCGACCTCTCCTTCCAGCACTCCGCGCCCGGCGTGCTGCGCGCCATGCGCCGCTTCGGCGACACCGACCGCTTCCTGGAACTGCTGGACACCATCCGCTCCAAGGCGCCCCAGGCCGGGGTGCGCTCCAACTTCATCGTCGGCTTCCCCGGCGAGTCGGCGGCCGACCTCGCCGAACTGGAGCGGTTCCTCACCGGCGCCCGGCTCGACGCCATCGGCGTCTTCGGCTACTCCGACGAGGACGGCACCGAGGCCGCCACCTACGAGAACAAGCTCGACGGGGACGTCGTCGCCGAGCGGCTGGCCCGGGTCTCCCGGCTGGCCGAGGAGCTGGTCTCCCAGCGCGCCGAGGAGCGCGTCGGCGAGACCGTGCGGGTACTCGTCGAGTCCGTCGACCCCGAGGAAGGGGTGTACGGCCGGGCCGAGCACCAGGCGCCCGAGACCGACGGCCAGGTGCTGCTCACCGGCGGCACGGGCCTGACCGTCGGCCGTATGGTCGAGGCGAAGGTGGTCGGCACCGAGGGCGTCGACCTGGTCGCCGAGCCGCTGGCGGATCCGCTCGGGTGGAGTGAGGAGGCGGGCAGATGACGGGAGTCCCGGCATCCGCGGCGGGCGGCGCCCCCGGGGCGCGGCCCACGGCCCAGCAGGTGTCCGCCGCCATGGTCCCCGGCGCCGCAGGGCAGGGGGCCGAGGACGCGGAACGGGAGCAGGACGCCGGCAGGCCCGCGCGCGGCGGGAAGATCACCGCCGCCGCCGTCAACCAGGCGAGCGTGTGGAACGTCGCCAATCTGCTGACCATGCTGCGGCTGCTGCTGGTGCCCGCCTTCGTGGCCCTGATGCTGGCCGACGGCGGCTACGACCCGGCGTGGCGCTCGTTCGCCTGGGCGGCGTTCGCCGTCGCGATGATCACCGACCTGTTCGACGGTCATCTGGCCCGTACGTACGACCTCGTCACCGACTTCGGGAAGATCGCCGACCCCATCGCCGACAAGGCGATCATGGGGGCGGCGCTCATCTGCCTCTCCGCCCTCGGCGACCTGCCCTGGTGGGTGACCGCCGTGATCCTCGGCCGGGAACTCGGCATCACCCTGCTGCGCTTCCTGGTCATCCGCTACGGCGTCATCCCCGCGAGCCGCGGCGGCAAGCTCAAGACCCTCACCCAGGGCGTGGCCGTCGGGATGTACGTGCTGGCGCTGACCGGCTGGCTGGCCACCCTGAGGTTCTGGGTGATGGCCGCGGCCGTGGTGCTGACCGTGGTGACCGGCCTGGACTATGTGAAACAGGCCATTGTGCTGCGCAGGCAGGGAATCGCCGAGCGCAGGGCGGCGTTGAAGGAACCGGAAGCGTGAGTTCGTACGCCATCGACGTGGTGGAACTACTGACCGTGAGGGGTGAGACGCTCGCAGTCGCGGAGTCGCTGACCGGTGGCCTCGTCGCGGCGGACATCACCTCGGTCCCCGGGGCCTCCAAGGTCTTCCGGGGTTCGGTCACCGCCTACGCCACGGACCTCAAGCACCGCCTGCTCGGCGTGGACGCCACTCTGCTGGCGCAGCGCGGGGCGGTGGATCCGCAGGTCGCGGCCCAGATGGCGGCCGGAGTGCGCGAGGCACTGGGTGCGGACTGGGGCATCGCGACCACGGGTGTCGCCGGACCCGAGCCCCAGGACGGACAGCCCGTCGGCACGGTCTACGTGGCCGTGGCGGGCCCGCCGTACGCCGAGGACGGCGCGACGGGTGGCGGGAAAACAGCCGCACTGCGGTTGAACGGCGACCGGGCGGACATTCGTATGGAGAGTGTACGGAGCGTACTCGCCCTGCTCCTGGAGCGGACAGCGGGCGAACACACCGGGAACGAGCGGGCACAGGATACGGAACGGAACGGGGGGTTCTGATGTTTACAGCCCTGAGTGAACACGACATCGCTCCCCGCACGGCCGCGTCGCGAGGCGGTACGGTGGGGCGTGAAGGATGCGGCTACGCGGTCCGAGGAGGGAGCCACCGATGATTCTGCTCCGTCGCCTGCTGGGTGACGTGCTGCGTCGGCAGCGCCAACGCCAGGGCCGTACTCTGCGCGAAGTCTCCTCGTCCGCCCGAGTCTCGCTCGGCTATCTCTCCGAGGTGGAGCGGGGGCAGAAGGAGGCTTCCTCCGAGCTGCTCTCCGCCATCTGCGACGCGCTGGACGTACGGATGTCCGAGCTCATGCGGGAAGTGAGCGACGAACTCGCCCTTGCCGAGCTGGCCCAGTCCGCTGCGGCCACCGATACCGTGCCCACGCCGGTTCGCCCGATGCTGGGTTCCGTGTCGGTGACCGGCGTGCCACCGGAACGGGTGACGATCAAGGCGCCCGCCGCCGAGGCGGTGGACGTGGTCGCCGCGTGACGGCTCTGTGCGCGTGAACTGACGTAAGACGTCGTGAGGCCCCGGCCGGGGTGTCTCCGGGAGACCGGGGAGGCAGCGGCCGGGGCCTTTCGCGTGCTCCGGGCCGCGCGGAAGGCGGCCGTCCCCGGAGGCGTGGGCGAGGGGCGCTCGCGTTTGCCGGGGCGCTGCGCTCCGGTGAGGGTGGAGAACGGACCGATTTCCGGTCGACCGGCGCAAGGGAGCGGGAGAAGCACCTCCGCGTGCTCCGGTGCGCCCTCCTGCGGGCGAGGGCGGCGTTCTAGCGTCGGGCTGGAGGTGGGCGCGTGGGTGCGACGGCGGGGCAGGTACTGCGCTGGGGCGCCGCCCTGGCGCTCGGAGCCTTGTGGTGGTGGGCGGTGCTGCGTCTGGTGCTGACGGACGGCGCGGGGGTGCTGGAGGCGGCGGTCGCGGCGGGCGGCTGGGGCCTGAGCGTGCTGCCGCTGCACTGCGTGGGGGCGCCGTCCGCGTCTCCCTGCCCGGACCGCGCCGACGGGGGTGAGCGGTTCGCCGCGCCCCAGGATCTGGGTGGTTCGTCGTGGGCCGAGGCCGGCGGCTGGCCGTACGGGCACGGCGGGGGAGCGCTGTCCTCCGGGGGCGGGTGGCCGACGTCCGGCGAGGGCGGCGGTCCGGCGGCGGGGACGGGTGCGGGCCCAGGGCTTGAGCGGCCGGAGGACGGGTCGGGGCGCTGTCCGGCTGAGTGAGCGGCTGCGGTGGTCCGGCCGTGTCGGTGGTCCGGCCGTGTCCGGACCTCGGGGTGACGGCGCGTCAGCGGGGCGTGCGGTGGTATCGGTCGCGCCACCGCTGCGAGGAACCGGGCGGCGGAGCGGGTCCGGCCTGGCAGGACGGGCACCAGTACGTGGGACGTTCCTGGGAGCCGTCGCCCTGGTCGGCGACGCGGACCGAGGTGCCGCAGCGCAGACAGGGGCGGGGCGCACGGCCGTAGACGAACAGGTCCTGACCGCGCAGGCCCGTGGTCTGCCGGACCACGCGCTCGCGGTTGGCCTCCAGGAGCCGCCGGGCGAGGGCGGGCAGCTTCGCCGCGCGGTCGGCGGGCAGGGCGCCCACGGGCAGCCACGGTGTCACGCCGAGCAGGAAGCACAGCTCGCTCTTGTAGACATTGCCGATCCCGGCGAGGTTGCGCTGGTCGAGCAGGGCCTCGCCGAGCGGGCAGGCCGGGTCGGCGAGGAGGTGCGACAGGGCCAGCTCGGCGTCCCAGTCGGGGCCGAGCAGGTCCGGGCCGAGGTGACCGACGACGCGTTCCTCCTCGGTGCTGCGCAGCAGCTCCAGCACGGGCAGGCGGTAGCCGACCGCAGACCGCTCGGCGGTGGCGAGGACGACGCGGATCTGGTGCCCGGGGCCGCCCTTCCAGCGTTCGCCGCTGCCGAACACCTTCCAGGCGCCCTCCATCCGCAGATGCGAGTGCAGCGTGAGACCGCCCTCGAACCGGGTGAGCAGGTGTTTGCCCCGGGCGATGGTGTCCAGCACCCTGCGGCCGGACAGATCAGCGGTGGCGTAGCGCGGCACCCGGAAGTCGCTGCGGACCAGCACCTGGCCCGCGAGCGCGTCGTGCAAGCGCTTCGCGGCCTGCCAGACCGTGTCACCCTCGGGCATGCGTCAAGGGTGACACGGCGCCGGGCGCGCGGCTCCGGTGGCCCGCGCCCGCATCAGGCGCGCAGCCGCAGTCCGCGCGGGGTCGCGATGAAGCCCGCCGTCTCCAGCAGGGGGCCGAAGGGGGAGGTCAGGGCGGGGGCGCCGTTGATCCGCTCCACCGTGACGGTGCCGAGGGAGCCCGCGCGCGCCGCCGCGGCCAGTCCCTCGGCCGCCGCCGTCAGACGCGGGTCGTCGAGGGGCGCGGTGTCCGAGATGTCCGAGGCGTTCGAGGTGTCCGGGCCGGCGGGCCACGCCAGCACGGTCTTGCCGCCGCGCTCCATGTACAGCGTCAGCTCGCCGTCCACGAGGACCACCAGGGAACCTGCCTTGCGTCCCGGCTTGTGCCCGGCACCGGTCGGCGGCTCGGGCCAGGGCAGGGCGGCGCCGTAGGCGTTCGCGGGGTCGGCGGCGGCGAGCACGACGGCGCGGGAGCCGGGGGTGTCCTGCCGTCCGCCGCCCCGCCGTCCGCCGGACCCCGGACCGTACGGGAAGGAGGGGCCGCCGCCTCTCCGGTCGCCGCCGCGCGGGCCGCCCACGCCGGGCGCGGCGAGATCGGCCGGGGAGACGTAGGCACCAGGGGAGAAGGGGGTCGGGGCGGAAGCGGTGGGATCGGCGGGCGGCCAGTCGACGTCGGTCGCCCAGTCGGGAGCGGACGTCCAGTCGGAGGCGGACGTCAGGTCGGGTACGGCGGTCGGGGAGCCGTCGGCGGGCGCCCGGCCGCCGGGGGCTCGCCCGGGTGCGACGGAGGGTGCCGGTGCGGCCGCGCCGAAAGCGTCCGGGACACCGTCACCGGAACGGGCGCCGGGCAGTCCCTCGCCGCGCTCGCGGGCGTTCGCCACCGCGCGCAGCCGGTCCACGGCGCCGTCCATCGCGAACTGGGCGGCGCCCAGGCCCTCGACCACGTACCCGCGGCGCGCCTGCCCGCTGTCCTCGAAGGCGGACAGGATCCGGTACACCGCCGAGAAGCCGCCCTCGACGCCCTCCGCGGCGACCGCGCCCCGGGTGACCACGCCGTGCCGGTCGAGCAGGGTGCGGGCCAGCGCGTGGGCGCGCACGGTCGGATCCGGCTCGTGGGCGGGCAGCAGCGACCAGCGTCCGGCCACGGTCGGCGGCCCCGTGCGCGAGGCGGCGCGGGCCGCCGCGGTCAGGGAGCCGTAGCGCCCGCGCGGGACGGCCCGCTTGGCGCGGTGGGCGGTGGAACCGGCCGTACGGCCCGAGCCGAGCAGGGCGCGCATCGGGGCCAGGGTGTCGTTGGTGAGCCGGCCGGACCAGACGAGGTCCCAGAGCGCGTCGGCCAGTTCGGGGTCGGTGGCCTCCGGGTGGGTGGTGGCGCGGACCCGGTCGGCGATCTGGCGGAAGAACAGGCCGTACCCGCCCGAGAGGGCGTCCAGCACGGAGGCGTGCAGCGCGGTCTGCTCCAGCGGGTGCGGCGGCGGCAGGAGCAGCGGCGCCGCGTCCGCCAGATACAGCGAGACCCAGCCGTCCTTGCCGGGCAGCGCCCCGGCGCCCGCCCACACCAGCTCACCCGCCGCGGTGAGCTCGTCGAGCATCGCCGGGGTGTAGTCGCTCACCCGGGACGGCAGGACGAGCTTCTCCAGGGCGGACGCCGGTACGGAGGCGCCCTGGAGCTGTTCGACCGCGCGGACCAGTCCGTCGGTGCCCCGCAGGCCGTGCCCCCTGCCGATGTGCTGCCACTGCGGCAGGAACTGGGCGAGGGCGGGCGGCGGGACCGGCTCCAGCTCGTGCCGCAGCGCGGCCAGCGAGCGGCGCCGCAGCCGCCGCAGCACCGTCGCGTCGCACCACTCCTGTCCGATGCCCGCCGGATGGAACTCGCCCTGGACCACCCGGCCCCCGGCGGCCAGCCGCTGCAACGCGCCCTCGGTGACCGCCGTCCCCAGACCGAAACGGGCCGCGGCGGTCGCCGAGGTGAACGGGCCGTGCGTGCGGGCGTAGCGCGCGAGGAGGTCGCCCAGCGGATCCTTGACCGGTTCGGTGAACGCCTCCGGGACGCCGACCGGCAGCGCCGTGCCCAGCGCGTCGCGCAGCCGTCCGGCGTCCTCGACCGCGGCCCACTGCGGGGTGCCCGCGATCCTGACCCGGATGGCGCGGCGCCGGGCGGCCAGCTCCTCGGCCCAGCCCGGCTCCGCGCCGCGCTCGGCCAGCTCCTCGTCGGTGAGCGGTCCGAGCAGCCGCAGGAGGTCCGCGACGCCCTCGATGTCCTTGATCCGGCGGTCCTCGGTCAGCCACCGCACCTCCCGCTCCAGCTCGGCCAGCACGTCGGCGTCCAGCAGCTCGCGCAGCTCGGCCTGGCCGAGCAGTTCGGCCAGCAGCCGGGAGTCCAGGGAGAGCGCGGCGGCGCGGCGCTCGGCCAGCGGCGAGTCGCCCTCGTACAGGAACTGGGCGACATAGCCGAAGAGCAGGGAGCGGGCGAAGGGAGACGGCTCGGGGGTGGTCACCTCGACCAGCCGGACCTTGCGGGACTCGATGTCCCCCATCAGCTCGACCAGCCCCGGCACGTCGAAGACGTCCTGGAGGCACTCGCGGACGGCCTCCAGGACGATCGGGAACGAGCCGAACTCGCTCGCCACCTGGAGCAGCTGGGCGGCGCGCTGGCGCTGCTGCCACAGCGGGGTGCGCCGGCCCGGGTTGCGGCGGGGCAGCAGCAGCGCGCGGGCGGCGCACTCGCGGAAGCGGGCGGCGAACAGGGCCGAGCCGCCGACCTGGTCGGTGACGACCTGGTCGACCTCGCCCTTGTCGAAGGCGACGTCCGCGGCGCCCACCGGTGCCTGCTCGGCGTCGTACTCCGCACCGGCCTTCGACGGCTCCTGGTCGAGCAGGTCCAGACCCATGAGGTCGGCGTCGGGCAGGCGCAGCACGATGCCGTCGTCCGCGTGCATGACCTGCGCGTCCATGCCGTACCGCTCGGCCAGGCGGGCACCGAGCGCCAGGGCCCACGGGGCGTGCACCTGGGCGCCGAAGGGGGAGTGCACGACGACCCGCCAGTCGCCCAGCTCGTCGCGGAAGCGCTCCACGACGATGGTCCGGTCGTCGGGGACATGGCCGCAGGCCTCGCGCTGCTCGGCCAGATAGGACAGCACATTGTCCGCGGCCCACGCGTCGAGACCGGCGGCGAGCAGCCGCAGCCGCGCGTCCTCCCGCGGCAGCGAGCCGACCTCGCGCAGGAACGCGCCGACCGCGCGGCCCAGCTCCAGCGGGCGGCCCAGCTGGTCGCCCTTCCAGAAGGGCAGGCGGCCCGGTACGCCCGGCGCGGGCGAGACCAGGACCCGGTCGCGGGTGATGTCCTCGATGCGCCAGGAACTCGTGCCCAGGGTGAAGACGTCGCCCACCCGGGACTCGTAGACCATCTCCTCGTCCAGCTCGCCGACCCGGCCGCCGCCCTTCTTGGGGTCGGAACCGGCGAGGAAGACACCGAAGAGCCCGCGGTCGGGGATCGTGCCGCCGGAGGTGACGGCGAGGCGCTGCGCGCCGGGCCGGCCGGTGACGGTGCCCGCGACCCGGTCCCACACCACGCGCGGGCGCAGCTCGGCGAACGCGTCCGAGGGATAGCGCCCGGCGAGCATGTCGAGCACGGCGGTGAACGCCGACTCGGGCAGCGAGGCGAACGGCGCCGCCCGGCGCACCACGGCCAGCAGGTCGTCGATCTGCCAGGTGTCCAGGGCCGTCATCGCGACGAGCTGCTGGGCGAGGACGTCCAGCGGGTTGGCGGGCACCCGCAGGGACTCGATGGCACCGGTGCGCATCCGCTCGGTCACCACCGCGGCCTGCACCAGGTCGCCGCGGTACTTCGGGAAGACCACGCCGGTGGAGACGGCGCCCACCTGGTGCCCCGCGCGGCCCACACGCTGGAGCCCGGAGGCGACGGACGGCGGCGACTCGACCTGCACGACGAGGTCGACGGCGCCCATGTCGATGCCCAGCTCCAGGCTGGAGGTGGCGACCACCGCCGGGAGGCGGCCCGCCTTCAGGTCCTCCTCGACCAGGGCGCGCTGCTCCTTGGAGACCGAGCCGTGGTGGGCGCGGGCGATCACCGGGGGCGCGCCCTGGGCCGCGCCCGAGCCGCCCATCAGCTCGGCCGGGGAGTGGTGCTCGTCCAGGGGCTCGCCGGTCGCCCGCTCGTAGGCGATCTCGTTGAGGCGGTTGCACAGGCGCTCGGCGAGGCGGCGGGAGTTGGCGAAGACGATGGTGGAGCGGTGCGCCTGCACCAGGTCGGTGATGCGCTCCTCCACATGCGGCCAGATCGAGGGGCGCTCCGCGCCGTCGTCGCCGTCGGCGGCCGGGGAGGCGCCCAGCTCGCCCAGGTCCTCCACCGGGACGACCACCGACAGGTCGAACTCCTTGCCGGACGCGGGCTGGACGATCTCCACCTTGCCGCGCGGGGACAGATAACGGGCGATCTCGTCGACCGGGCGGACGGTCGCGGACAGCCCGATCCGGCGGGCGGGCTTCGGCAGCAGTTCGTCCAGGCGCTCCAGGGTCAGCGCGAGATGGGCGCCGCGCTTGGTGCCCGCCACGGCGTGCACCTCGTCCAGGATCACCGTCTCGACGCCGGTCAGCGCGTCGCGGGCGGCCGAGGTGAGCATCAGGAACAGCGACTCGGGGGTGGTGATCAGGATGTCCGGCGGGCGGGTGGACAGGGCGCGGCGCTCGGCGGGCGGGGTGTCGCCCGAGCGGATGCCGACCTTCACCTCGGGCTCGGGCAGGCCCAGCCGGACGGACTCCTGCCGGATGCCGGTGAGCGGACTGCGCAGATTGCGCTCCACGTCGACGGCGAGCGCCTTGAGCGGGGAGACGTAGAGCACCCGGCAGCGCTTCTTCGGGTCGGCCGGCGGCGGCGTCGAGGCCAGCTGGTCCAGGGCGGCGAGGAAGGCGGCCAGCGTCTTGCCGGACCCGGTCGGGGCCACGACCAGCACGTCCGAGCCCGCGCCGATGGCCCGCCACGCGCCCGCCTGGGCCGCGGTGGGCGCGGAGAACGCCCCCGTGAACCAGCCGCGGGTCGCGGGGGAGAAGCCGTCGAGGGCCCGGTGTGCGTCGCTGACCATGCGTCCATCCTGCACCCGGCCACTGACAACGGGGTCCGGCCCGCCCGGTGCGCGGGGAGGACCGGGAGCGGCGGAGAATCGACGTATGGCGGCATCCGGCGAGGAGCGGGCACGGCACTGGCGGTACGACGAACTGCCCGGTGTCGATCTGCTGCGCGCCCGGTACGTCCGCAAGGAGTTCGTGCGCCACACGCACGAGCACTTCGTGATCGCCGCCATCGCGGAGGGACTCGAGGTCTTCCACCACCGCGGGGCCGACCAGTACGCCGGACCGGGCACCCTCGCGCTGGTCAATCCGGACACCCCGCACACGGGCCGGGCCGGTGTCCCCGAGGGCTGGCGGTACGGCGCCGTGTACCCCTCGCCCGATCTGGTGGCCGAGATCGCCGCCGAGACCACCACCCTGCGGGGGACACCGGGCTTCGTCAGCCCGGTCCTCGACGACCCCGGCGCCGCCCGCCTGGTGCACCAGGTGCTGCGCGCGGCCGACGAGGGCAACGCGCTCGCCGCCGACACCCTGCTGCGGATCGCCGTGACCCGGCTGCTGCGGCGCAACGGCGGCGTGCTGCCGCAACGGGTGGCCCGCACGGCGGGACACGGCGTCGCGGCACGCGCGCGTGCCGTGCTGGAGGACCGGATCGCCGAGCCGCCCACCCTCGAATGCCTGGCGGCGGACCTCGGGACGAGCCCGTTCGCACTGCTGCGCGCCTTCCGCAGCGCCTACGGGATGCCGCCGCACACCTGGCTGACCGACGCCCGGGTGCGTCGGGCCAGACGGCTGCTGGACGAGGGCACCGCGCCCGCCGCCGCGGCCGCCGCCGTGGGCTTCACCGACCAGTCGCACCTCAGCAGACACTTCTCCCGGATCGTGGGCGTGCCGCCGGGCGCCTACCAGCGGGAGCGCAAGAACGTACAAGACGCGCGGCCACCGCTGCTCCTACCGTCCGGGGTGTGGCAGAAGAGACAGCTCTCGCAGACACGCGCGCCGGACGCGCAGCAGCGGCGGGCGCGGGAGGGGACGGCGGCGGGAAACCGGACGCCGCCGTCGTCCGGGACGCCCTCGGGGTCGGGATCGCCGTCGGCCTTTCCGGGTTCGCCTTCGGGGTGACCTCGGCGGGCAGCGGGCTCACCCTCTGGCAGACCTGCGCGCTCAGCCTCCTGGTGTTCACCGGCGCCTCCCAGTTCGCGCTGGTCGGGGCGCTGGCCGCCGGGGGCAACCCGCTCACGGCGGCGGCCGGTGCCTTCTTCCTGGGGGTGCGCAACGCGTTCTACGGGCTGCGGCTGTCCCAGGTGCTGGCCCTGCCGCGCAGGAGCCGGCCGTTCGCCGCCCAGTGGGTCATCGACGAGACCACCGCCGTGGCGCTGGCGCAGCCCACCCGGCGCGCGGCGCGGATCGGCTTCACCGTCACCGGGGTCACCCTCTACGTGCTGTGGAACCTCACCACGCTGCTCGGCGCGCTCGGCGCCGAGGCCATCGGCGACACCGACGCCTGGGGCCTGGACGCGGCCGGGCCCGCCGTCTTCCTGGCACTGCTCGCCCCCATGCTGCGGAGCGCCACCGAGCGGACCGCCGCCGCGCTCGCGGTGCTCCTCGGGCTGGGGCTGCTGCCCGTCCTGCCGGCCGGGGTGCCCGTGCTCGCCGCCGCCTTCGCCGCGCCGGCCGTGCTGTACCTGGAGGGCCGCCGCCGGGGCGGCACCCGGGACGACGTACAGGACGACGTACGGGACGACGTACGGGACGGTGCCCCGGACCCTGTGCGGGACGAGACCCGGGACGTACGCGCCGAGGCACAACAGGACACGGCGCGAGAAGACCAGACGCGAGAAGACAAGACGCGAGAAGAAGAGGCAGACCGGTGAACACCTGGACCGCGGTCGTAGCGACCGCACTCGGCTGCTACGCCGTCAAGCTGGCCGGGCTGCTCGTCCCGGCGGGTGCCCTGGAACGGCCGCTGGTGCGACGGCTCGCCGCGCTGCTCCCGGTGGCCCTGCTCGCCGCCCTCACCGCCCAGCAGACGTTCGCCGACGGGCGCGTGCTCGTCCTGGACGCCAGGGCGGCCGGTCTCGCGGCGGCCGCCGTGGCGCTGGTGCTGCGGGCGCCCTTCCTGCTCGTCGTCGCGGCGGCCGTGGCGGTGACGGCCGGGGTGCGGGCCCTGGGCGGCTGAGCGCACCTCCTTCGGGAGGACCGCCCGCGGCGGACGCTCAGCCGATGACGCGGCCGTACGCCCTCAGGGTGAGCAGCGCCTCGATCGTCACCATGGGCCGCGCCTCCAGCACGGCCGCCGGGGACCAGGGGCGCCGGGTGACCGGCCAGCCGCCGTCCTCCTGCTGCCCGTCCGCGAGGAAGTCCAGCGAGCGGGCCATCTCCTCGTCGGTGAACCACGCGCGCGCCAGCGAGCCGGGCGTGCGCGCGAAGTCGTGCGGGAAGTGCTGCGGGAAGTCGTGCGGGAAGCGGTGCTCGTCGGGCGTGTGGCCGGGGGCGCCCGGCCGGTCCTCCCGGCGGTCCGGGTCCAGGACCGCCAGCCGCCGCTCGCGGACCAGGCGGCCCAGCCGGTCGGCGGCGGCACGCGCGCGCGTGCGGTCCGGCACATGGTCCAGGAAGGCGACGGCGGCCCGCACCTCGTACGGGTGGGACGCCTCCAGCGACTCGATCCGCTGCCAGCAGAAGTCGCCCGCCCGGAACAGCCACGCGTGCCACACCTCGTTGCGGTGCAGCAGACCGACCACCGGCCCGGTGGCCAGGAGGTCGCCCGGCGGATCGTCCGGCACCGGCACGAAGGGCGCCGTGGGATAGCCGCGCTGGGCGGGACGGACCGCGGGCAGCGCGCCGTCCGGGGTGGAGACGGAGGTCAGATAGCGGCACACGCGCTCCACCCGGCGGCCGCCGCAGCGCCCGGCCCGGTCCAGGACACGGAGCGCGAGCGCGGTGTGCAACGGCTGGCTGACCGGTCCCCGCAGATCCGGCTCCAGGGCGTGGCCGTACCCGCCGTCGTCGTTGCCGTAGGCGTCCAGCGCGCTCTCCACCGGGTCGGCGGCGCCGTTCAGGAAGAGGTGCGCGAAGAGCCGCTGCTCCAGCACGCGCGCGGTGAGCCACACGAAGCGTTCGGCACGGAAGAGCGGGGAGGCCGCCGAGGGCGGCGCGGGAGCGGGGGAAGATCGTGTCTCGGCCATGGATCAGACCGTAGGGCGCCCCGCGGTCCCGGCAGGCGCTCCCGGGCTGGTCTCACTCCCAGGGGCTGGATACTGGGGGCATGCGGTTGACGGTCTTCTGGGAGCGGATGGCGGAGCACTTCGGTGCCGGGTACGCCGAAACCTTCGCACGCGATCACGTGATGTCCGAGCTGGACGGGCGCACGGTGCAGGAGGCACTGGCGGCCGGCTGGGACGCCAAGGACGTCTGGCGCGTGGTCTGCCAGGTGATGGACGTCCCGGGGGAACGCCGGTGACCGGGCACCGTGCGCACCGGGCTGTGCGGGACTGTCGGTGGCATCGGCGACACTTGCACCGTGGCACCCACTGACGAGTCCGGGCCGACGGCCCCGCACACCGCCCCGACCGGTACGACACCGCCCGCCCGGCCGCCCGCCGCGGGTGCTGCCGGGCCGGGCGCCCGCATGCCGCGCTGGCTGCCGCGCGCCATGGTGCTCGCCCTCGCGCTGGTCGCCGCCTTCCAGTTCGGCAGCTGGGCCTTCCACCAGGTGACCGGCCTGCTGATCAACGTCCTCATAGCGTTCTTCCTGGCGCTCGCCATCGAGCCCGCGGTCAGCCGTATGGCGGCGCGCGGCATGCGCCGGGGCTTCGCGACCTTCCTGGTCTTCCTGGGGCTGACGATCGCCACGGCGGGCTTCGTCACCCTGCTCGGGTCCATGCTCGCCGGGCAGATCATCAAGATGATCGAGAGCTTCCCGGAGTATCTGGACTCGGTCATCCACTGGATCAACACCACGTTCCACACCGAGCTGCGGCGTGTCGACATCCAGGAGGGGCTCCTGCACTCCGACTGGCTGCGCAAGTACGCGCAGAACAGCGCCGCCGGTGTGCTCGACGTCTCCGCCCAGGTGCTCGGCGGGCTGTTCCGGATCCTGACGGTCGCGCTGTTCTCGTTCTACTTCGCGGCCGACGGACCCCGGCTGCGCCGTGCCCTGTGCTCGGTGCTGCCGCCCGCCCGCCAGGCCGAGGTGCTGCGCGCGTGGGAGATCGCCGTCGACAAGACCGGCGGCTATCTGTACTCGCGCAGCCTGATGGCGCTCGTCTCGGGAATCGCCCACTACATCCTGCTCCAGGCCCTCGGCGTGCCGTACGCGCCCGTGCTCGGTGTGTGGGTGGGCCTGGTGTCGCAGTTCATCCCCACCATCGGCACCTATCTCGCGGGCGCCCTGCCCATGCTGATCGCGTTCACCGTCAACCCGTGGTACGCGCTGTGGGTGCTGGCGTTCGTGGTGGTCTACCAGCAGTTCGAGAACTACATGCTGCAACCCAAGCTGACCGCGAAGACCGTCGACATCCACCCCGCGGTCGCCTTCGGCTCGGTCATCGCGGGCACCGCGCTGCTCGGCGCCGTCGGCGCGCTGATCGCCATCCCGGCGGTCGCCACGCTCCAGGCGTTCCTCGGGGCGTACGTGAAGCGGTACGACGTCACCGACGACCCCCGTGTCCAGGGCCACCGCACCCGGGTCCCGGCACCGGGGACGCTCGCGCGCATACGGCGGCTGGTGCGGCAGCCGCAGGCCGGGCCGGGGACGGCACGGACGCCGGACACCGCCGCGGACGGGCCCGGGACGGCGGCGGGCACCCGCGGTGCCGTGGTGGCGGAGGAGGGCTCAGCCGCCGAGTGATCCGGCGCCGCGCGGCGCCGGGTGCCCGTCCGCGCGCCGCTCACAGGCGCACGGCGGCCCAGACCCCGGCCCCGGCCACCGCGAGGGCGTAGCAGACGACCGCCGCGGCCACGATCCGCCGACGCGTCCGCTCCTCCCAGGAGGTGCGGGACAGCAGCAGGGCCAGCGCGGGCAGTACCAGTACCGCGTGCAGGCTGACCCCGTGCAGCGGCTTGAGCGGAGCCGTCGAGTGGTACGCCGCCTGCTGGTGCCCCGTGCGGGTGAGCACCACCCCGCGCGCGATCATCGCCGCGCCCGAGGCGAGCGCGACGAGCAGCACCGCGAACCCGGAGCGCAGCGCGAGCGGCATCCCGGCGGGCCCCGCCGGACGGTGCCGGAAGGACGCCACGGCGAACACGGTCAGCAGGGCCACGAGCACCCCGCCGCCCACGGCGAGCGTCATCGACACCGCCGTGTCGAACGGGGTCTCCATGTTCAGGTGCGAGGGCACCCGGCGCCACGCCTGGAGGGTGATGCCGCCCACCTCGACGACGCAGTCGGCGGCGAGGACGGCGAGCAGCGCGGCGCGCCGCCGGTCCGGCACGCGCAGGTACGACGTCACCCAGGTGAGCGCGATCAGCGTCAGCCCGAAGGACAGCCCGAAGGTGATGGGCTTGCGCCAGGACACGGGCCCGTCCCACGGGCCGCCGTCGACCGCGAGGACCAGCAGATGGACGAGGCCCGACACGACGAGGAGAAGCCCCGTGATGTGGCACAGCCGTTCGACGGGGCGCAGCGCGCGGGCGCGCGCCGCCAGGGACGGGGCGGACGGGCGCGCCGGGCGCGACGAGGGAGCGGAGACTGCCATGGCACCACCCTCGCGACCGGGCCCCGCCCCGGCGTCGTCCGAGTGAAGGCATCTCCCGTACGCCGCGCGGAGTAGGCGGAGCGGGCTTCCCGCGAACACACCCCGACCTGGGGTTTTCGATCCTGCCCGAAGAGCATGGCGGAGCCGGTGCGCCGCCCGGCACGCTGAGGAAGGGCCGACGTCCTCGGCCCGGCCGGTCACAGGACCGTGCGCAAGAACCTTCGGAGCACCTTCACCGGAGCACCTTCAAGGGGGAAGAACCATGGCACTGCGCGAACTGGCGGCGACCGTGCTCGCCACCGGAGCACTGCTGGGCGGGTCGCTGGCGGGGGCGGCGGCGTCCTCCGCCGCCGAACAGCCCGCTCCCGCCCGAGCCCAGCTGAGCTGTCCGTACTACTCCGTCTGCGGCCAGGCCGCCAACGGCAGCTGGTTCCAGTACACCACCTGCAACTTCACCTTCCAGCTGCCCGACCTGGTCGGCTCCGGGCCGCTCGTCAACAACCAGACGCCCGGCACGATGGCGAAGTTCTACGACAAGAACCACAAGCTCCTGTTCACCTCCAAGGCGTACGAGTCCCGCACGGTCAACTGGACCCCGGTCTGGTACGTCGTCGCCTGCTGAGGCGGTACGACGGCCACGGCTCACGCCCACGGCCACCGCCGCACCGGGCCTTCCCTCCGCAACCGGCACCGCATCCGCGTCCGGGCCCGGAGGGGAGGCCCTTCGCCGTCCCCGGGAGCACCGGTCGGCCGAGGTGGCGCGCGCGTCATGGCGCCGGTCCGAATGGCGCCGGTCCGAAGCGCCTGACGGCGTCCGCGACAAGCGGGAGGACGCGCGTCCCCACGCCCCTGCTCCGGCAGTCGTCGGCCAGGGTCGGACCGAAGCGGCAGAGAGCGGAGGACGCCCGGGTCGCGGATCGGTGACGGTCCGTCCGGAGGGAGGTGTTCCGTGTGACCGTACGGGCATGCGTGAACTTGTCGGCAAGCGGTCCTCCAGCGTGAACAGCGCCTTCACCTCGGGTTGCCTCCTGCTGCTCGTCCTGGTGGCGGACGTGGCGGCCGGTCTGCTGAGCCTCGTCCTGCTCGTGGCGCGTGGGATGAGCCGAGCCACGGACTCGGCGCGGACAGCGGCCGGCCGACCACCCGCGGACTGGGCACCCGTGCTGTGCTTCGGCGCGCTGAGCCTGGCGGTCTGTGTGACGGGTGCCATGCTGCTGCGGCTCGGACACCGGGGTCTCGGGACGGTTCAGCTGGTGCTCTGCCTCGTCCCGGCGGCCTGGGCGCTGAGCGCCTGGCCCTGATCCGGGTGCCGCGTGGTGCGCTTGACACGAAAATCGAACATCCATTCTTATGGAGGCTCCGGTGAGGCGCGACCGAGGGGTTTTCGCCCGGGTATGCGGTAGTTGGCCCCCTGGTTATCCACAGGCCGGACGTGCGTCGAGGCGCATTGTCAGTGGCAGGCGTTAGCGTCTTTGACGTGAAGCGATCGACTCAAGCAAATCGGGTGGAACCCATGGCAGGAACCGACCGCGAGAAGGCGCTCGACGCCGCGCTCGCACAGATTGAACGGCAATTCGGCAAGGGCGCGGTCATGCGCATGGGCGAGCGGTCGATGGAGCCCATCGAGGTCATCCCGACCGGGTCGACCGCGCTCGACGTGGCCCTCGGCGTCGGCGGCCTGCCGCGCGGCCGGGTCGTGGAGATCTACGGCCCGGAGTCCTCCGGCAAGACGACCCTGACCCTGCACGCCGTGGCCAACGCGCAGAAGGCCGGCGGTCAGGTCGCCTTCGTGGACGCGGAGCACGCCCTCGACCCCGAGTACGCGAAGAAGCTCGGCGTCGACATCGACAACCTCATCCTCTCCCAGCCGGACAACGGCGAGCAGGCGCTGGAGATCGTGGACATGCTGGTCCGCTCCGGCGCGCTCGACCTCATCGTCATCGACTCGGTCGCAGCCCTCGTGCCGCGCGCGGAGATCGAGGGCGAGATGGGCGACTCGCACGTGGGTCTCCAGGCCCGTCTGATGAGCCAGGCCCTGCGCAAGATCACCAGCGCGCTCAACCAGTCGAAGACCACCGCGATCTTCATCAACCAGCTGCGCGAGAAGATCGGCGTGATGTTCGGCTCCCCGGAGACCACGACCGGTGGCCGCGCGCTGAAGTTCTACGCCTCCGTGCGCATCGACATCCGCCGCATCGAGACCCTGAAGGACGGCACCGAGGCGGTCGGCAACCGCACCCGCTGCAAGGTCGTCAAGAACAAGGTCGCGCCGCCCTTCAAGCAGGCGGAGTTCGACATCCTCTACGGCCAGGGCATCAGCCGCGAGGGCGGCCTGATCGACATGGGCGTGGAGCACGGCTTCGTCCGCAAGGCCGGTGCCTGGTACACGTACGAGGGCGACCAGCTCGGGCAGGGCAAGGAGAACGCCCGCAACTTCCTGAAGGACAACCCCGACCTGGCCAACGAGATCGAGAAGAAGATCAAGGTGAAGCTGGGCGTCGGCGTGCGTCCGGAGGAGCCCGCCGCCGAGCCTGCCGCGGACGCCGCCGCCCCCGCCGCCACGGGTGACGCGGCCAAGACGGTGCCGGCCCCGGCGACCGCCAAGGCCACCAAGCCCAAGGCCGCCGCAGCCAAGAGCTGATCCGTGATACGGCGAACGGACTGGCCCGAGTACTCCGAGCACGAGGACGGGTACGCCGGACACCCGGACACGGCTTCCGGTGCCCCACGGGGGAGGGGCACCGGGGACCGCTCCGGCACCGGCGCGTTCCCGGACCCGGGCCTTCAGGCGGGCTCCGGGCCGTCCGGTCCGTACGAGCCGTACGGCCTGGACGGACCGGACACGGACGGCGGAGACGGGCAGGGCACCGCGACCGGCTCCCGTACGGGGGGCGCACGCCGGGGCGGTTCGCGTGACGGCGGACCGTACGGCGGGCGCGGGCGTCGCCGGAGGGGTTCCGGCGGGGCGCCCGTGGCGGACGGAGACATCTCCTCGCCGAGGGCCGAACAGGGGGAGTCTCCGGGGGACCCGGTGGAGCGGGCGCGGGCGATCTGCCTGCGCCAGCTCACCGGGACCCCGCGCACCCGCAGACAGCTGGCGGACGCCCTGCGCAAGCGGGAGATCCCGGACGAGGTGGCCGAGGAGGTGCTGTCTAGGTTCGAGGAGGTCGGACTGATCGACGACGGCGCGTTCGCGGACGCCTGGGTGGAGTCCCGGCACCACGGACGCGGACTGGCCCGGCGCGCGCTCGCCCAGGAACTGCGCACCAAGGGCGTCGACACGGCACTGATCGACGAGGCCGTCGGACGGCTCGACGCCGAGCAGGAGGAGGCCACCGCCCGCGAGCTGATCGCCCGCAAGCTGCGCTCCACCCGGGGCCTCGACCGCGACAAGCGGCTGCGCAGGCTGGCCGGCATGCTCGCCCGCAAGGGCTACTCCCAGGGCCTGGCCCTGCGGCTGGTGCGGCAGGCCCTGGAGGAGGAGGGCGAGGACACCGGGTTCCTGGAGGACGGGGACTGACGCCCTCCCGGGGGACGAAGCGCGGTGTCTACGCCTCACGCGCCTCCGCCGGGACGGACGGCGCCGACGCCGCCGCCACGGGAAGCCCGGCCGACCGCCACGCCTGGAACCCGCCGATCAGATCGGTCGCCCGGCGCAGGCCGAGCCGGTGCAGGGAGGCGGCCGCGAGACTCGACGCATAGCCCTCGTCGCAGATGACGACGACCCGCAGATCGTGGCCGGTGGCCTCGGGCAGGCGGTGGCTGCCCCGGGGGTCGAGCCGCCACTCCAGCTCGTTGCGTTCGACGACGACGGCGCCCGGGATCAGCCCGTCCCGCTCCCGCAGCGCGGCGTACCGGATGTCGACCAGCAGGCCGTCGCCCCCGCGGGCGGCGTCGTACGCCTCCCGCGGTCCGACGCGCACATAGTCCCGGCGCACCCGCTCCAGCAGCTCGTCGATCCCGGTCGGCGCTTCTTCCCCCGCCGCGCTCACGTGGTGCACGTCCGTGCCGCTCGGGTGGTTCAGGTCGTTCACGTCGCTGCCGGTCCTCTCGTGCGGTGCGGGCGGCTCACTGCCAGTCCTCGGGGCGCTCGACCTGCTCCAGCCGCAGGGTCTGCCCGGCGCGGCTGTAGCGGCGGATCCGCGGCAGCGGCGGGTGGTAGGCGTGCACAGAGACAGCGTGCACGGCAGTGGACTCGTTGCGCACCTCGTGGACATGGTGGCGGCCGAAGGCGCGGCCCCGGCCGGCGGGCAGCCGCCGCTCCCGGTCCACGCCCTCGGTGAGTTCCAGGGTCTGCCAGCCGTCGGTGGGCAGCCGGGCGGCGAGCGAGCTCTCCGCCAGTTCGCCGGCGGCGGTGACGAAGGCGCCGACCGAGTCGGCGTGGTCGTGCCAGCCGGTGCCGGTGCCGGGCGGCCAGCCGATCAGCCAGGCCTCGCTGCCCCCGGGCCCGTCCAGACGGATCCAGGTGCGGCCCTCGGGATCGAGCGGCAGCGAGGCGATCAGCTCCGTGTCGGCGGCGGCGCGCCGGACGAAGTCGAGCAGCTCCGCCTCGGTGGGCGGCGCGGTGGAAGCGGTGGAGGGGACCGGGGCGGGGGAGGCGGGGGCGGCGGGAGCCGACGCGGAGGCAGCGGAGGCAGAAGCAGACACGGGCACCGTCCTGGAGAGCGTTCGCGGAGCGCGCGCGGCGGCACCCATGAACATGAGCACGGGTGCGGAACGGAACAGCACGACGGACACGGCTGCGGCGCGCGCGGGGAAAGGGAGAGGCGAATTCAGCAGGACGGACGACACACGCAGCCCGCATAGCGGACGAGGTCCATATGGACCCTCCGCCACAGGCGCACATCGGTGTCGGTCACGATCGGGAGTACACCATGAGGGCCGGAGACGGTCAACTCACCGACACCATCCGGACGGTGGTGACGGTGAGTACCCGAGCGGCGCGTTGCGCGTGACGGCGTGCGGTCAGTGCGCGCCCGCCTCGGCGTGCGCCCCGGTCGCCGCCGTACCGCCGAGGGCGGCCTCGGCCGCCGAGTAGAGGTCGGCGGGGCGCACCCCGCTCAGGGCGGTGACCAGGTGCCCGTCCGGCCGCACCAGCAGCACGGTGTGGGGGGCGGCGCCCGGATAGCTCTCGGCGACCAGCAGCTCGGCCGGGTGCGGCAGCGCGGTCACCGCGGCGGCCAGCCGGGGCATGATCCCGGCGCTGACCCAGTGCCGCCGCTCCCACACCCCCGTACCCGGCGCGACCAGCACGGCCAGCAGCACACCGCGGCCCAGCCGGTCCCGCAGCGGGACGAACGAGCCGTCCTCCGCCGTCACCACCACGTCCTCCACCGGTGCTCCGACGGGCGTGTCCAGAGGTGCCTCCGCGTCGAAGGGCCCGGGGGCGAGCGGCGAGCCGGCGTACGTCCCCGGCGCGCCCAGTGCGCCGCGCCCCAGGTGGCCCTCGATGAGCGCCATGTCGTGCCCGCGCGCGGCCCCCGGGACGTACGAGCGCAGCCCGCCGCCGCGCAGCACCGGCAGCAGCTGGTCGGCGGCGCGCAGCCGGGCGGCGACCACCGCGCGCCGCTCGCTCTGGTAGCTGTCGAGCAGGGCCTCGTGCGGGCCGTGATGCCAGGTCAGGGCCAGTTTCCAGGCGAGGTTGTCGGCGTCCCGCAGCCCCTCGTCGAGTCCCTGCGTGCCGAACGCGCCGAGCAGATGCGCCGCGTCCCCGGCGAGGAACACGCGCCCGTTGCGCCAGCGCCGCGCCACCCGGTGGTGGACCGTGTGCACACCGGTGTCCAGGAGTTCGTAGGCCGATGCGCTCTCGCCGGTCCAGCCGGTGAGGGTCTCGCGGATGCGGGCGATCAGCAGTTCGGGCGTGATCAGGTCCTTGCCGGGCGGCAGCAGCCAGTCCAGGCGCCACACGTCGTCCGGCAGCGGGCGCGCGGTGATCTCCCCGGCGAAGGGGCCGGAGGTGCGCCAGGGGGGCGTGCGATGGAGGAACGCTTCCTCGGGCCGGGGCAGTCCGGTGCGCAGCGCGGCCACGGCGTACCGCTCGACGGCGGTGCGGCCGGGGAAGCGGATGTCCTGGAGTTTGCGCACGGTCGAGCGCGGTCCGTCGCAGCCGACGAGATGGCTGCCGCGCCACCAGGTGCCGTCCGGGCCGCGAGTGCGGGCGCTCACGCCCGCCGCCTCCTGCTCCAGGGCGTCGAGGCGGCTGTCGGTGGCCAGTTCGATCAGCGGTTCGCGGGCCACGGCGGCGCGCAGGGCGCCGGTCAGGACGTGCTGGGCGATGTGCAGCGGCGCCGGTTCGCTCTCGCCGAAGGCGACCTCGGCCGTCACCTGTTTGCGCCGCATCGCCCACCATCCGGCCCAGCGCAGCCCGGCCCGGCCGAGCGGGGCACCGGCCAGCCGCTCCACGAGGGCCGCGGTGTCCTCGCGCAGCACGACGGTGCGCGCGGCCCGCGCCGGGTCGGTGCCCGGAGTCTCGTCGAGGACGACGGACGGCACCTCCTGACGCGCCAGCGCCAGGGCGAGCGTGAGCCCGACGGGCCCAGCGCCGACGACGATCACCGGATCCACGGCGCGGCGCCCCCTGCCCGCAGCGGTGTCCTGACGGACAGACGTGAACAGACGGTTGGAGCAGGGTGCACGATCACAGAACGTATGCAACCTATTGCCGCTGCTTGCGTCAAGTGACGGGGGCAGCGGTGATCACTCCGCTGCCCCCGTGCCGCGCCCGGCCGGTGACCGTCCGTCAGGCGGCGATCCCCGTCGACTCCGCGCCCGCCACCGCGGTCGGCGGAAGCACCGCGCCGGTGGACTTCTTGGCGCGCCGCAGCCGGCGTTCCAGCCAGCTCGCGAAGCTGGTGAGGCTGAAGTTCAGCACGATGTAGATGACGGCGACCACGGTGAAGCTCGCGATGGTGTTCGCACCGTAGTACGAACTCATCGGGGAGACCGACGCCAGCAGTTCGGGGAAGGTGAGGATCGCGCCGCCGAGCGCGGTGTCCTTCACGATCACCACCAGCTGGCTGACGATCGCCGGGAGCATCGCGGTGACCGCCTGCGGCAGCAGGATCGAGGTCATGATCTGGGTCTTGCGCAGGCCGATGGCCTGACCGGCCTCCGCCTGCCCCTTGGGCAGGGACAGGATGCCCGCCCGGACGATCTCCGCGAGGACCGAGGCGTTGTAGAGGACCAGGCCGGTGACGACGGCGTACAGCGGGCGGTCGTCCGAGCTGACATCGGTGTACTGGGAGAACAGCGCCACCCCGAAGATCATCAGCATCAGCACCGGGATGGCGCGGAAGAACTCCACGATCACGGCGGCCGGTACCCGGATCCAGGCGTGGTCGGAGAGCCGCGCGATCCCGAGGACGGCGCCCAGCGGCAGCGCGATGACCATCGAAAGGGCGGCGGCGATCAGCGTGTTCTTCAGGCCCGGCAGGATGTACGTGGTCCATGCCTCGGAACCGGCGAAGAACGGCTTCCACTTCTCCCAGTCGAGCTGCCCCTTGTCGTTCAGGCCCTGGTAGACCCACCACACGAGCGCGGCGACCGCGACGACGAACACGATCGAGTAGACGATGTTGCGCCGTTTGGCCCTGGGGCCCTGCGCGTCGTACAGCACCGAGGAGCTCATCGCTTCACCGCCACCTTCTTGCTGACCCAGCCGAGGAGCAGACCGGTCGGCAGCGTCAGGCACACGAAGCCGAACGCGAACACCGCCGCGGTCAGCAGGAGCTGTGCCTCGTTCTCCAGGATGTCCTTCATCAGCAGCGCCGCCTCGGCCACACCGATCGCGGCGGCCACCGTGGTGTTCTTGGTGAGCGCGATCAGTACGTTGGTGAGCGGGCCGACGACCGAGCGGAACGCCTGCGGCAGCACCACCAGGGTCAGCACCTGGGTGAAGTTCAGCCCGAGCGCGCGGGCCGCCTCCGCCTGGCCGACGGGCACCGTGTTGATGCCGGAGCGCAGTGCCTCGCAGACGAACGCCGAGGTGTAGGCGATCAGTCCGAGCACGGCGAGCCGGAAGTTGATGGTGTCGAAGTTCTCGGAGCCGAGGCGGACACCGAGGGTCTGGTTCAGGCCCAGCGAGGTGAAGAGGATGATCACCGTCAGCGGGATGTTCCGCACGGTGTTGACGTACGCGGTGCCGAAGCCGCGCATGAGCGGGACCGGGCCGACGCGCATGGCGGCCAGCAGGGTGCCCCAGACGAGGGAGCCGACGGCCGAGAGCAGGGTGAGCTGCACGGTCACCCAGAAGGCCCCCAGCAGGTCGTAGCCTTCAAGAAAGTCGAACACGATCTCCCGTGCTTCCGCGTGTGGTGGACCCCGGTGCGCCGCCCGCGAAGGAGCGGCGCACCGGGCGGGCGCTGGCTCAGCTCTTGATGTCGCCGATCTTCGGCGCCTGCTCGTACTGGTAGTTGGCCGGGCCGAAGTTGGCCTTCACGGCCTTCTCCCAGGAACCGTCCGAGACCATCTCCTCAAGAGCCTTGTTGATCTTGGCCTTGAGGTCGCTGCCCTTCTTGACGCCGATGCCGTAGTTCTCGTTGGTCATCTTCAGGCCGCCCAGCTTGAACTTGCCCTTGAACTGGGGCTGCGAGGCGTAACCGGCGAGGATCGAGTCGTCGGTGGTCAGCGCGTCGATCGCCTTGTTCTGCAGACCGTTCAGGCAGGCCGAGTACGTCGGGTACTTCAGCAGGTTCGCCTGCGGGGCCAGCTTCTCCTTGACGTTCTGCGCCGAGGTCGAACCGGTCACCGAACACAGCTTCTTGCTGTTCAGGTCGGCCGCCGACTTGATCGAGGTGTCGTCGGCGCGGAGCAGGACGTCCTGGTGGGCGAGCAGGTACGGGCCGGCGAAGTCGACCTTCTTCTCGCGCTCCGGGGTGATCGAGTAGGTGGCGGCGATGAACTGCACGTCACCGCGGGCCAGCATGGTCTCGCGGTCGGCGCTCTTCGACTCCTTCCACTCGATCTGGTCCTCGTTGTAACCGAGCTTCTTGGCCACGTACTTGGCCACGTCCACGTCGAAACCGGAGTAGCCCTGCGGCGTCTTCTGGCCGAGGCCCGGCTGGTCGTACTTGATGCCGATGGCGATCTTCTTGCCGTCGCCCGACGACCCGCCGTCCTTCTTGTCCGAACCGCACGCCGTCGCCGAGACGGCGAGGGCGAGCACGACGGCCGAGGCGGCGGTGACCTTGCGGAGCTTCATGCTGAACTTCCTTTGCTGAAAGACGCGGGGACCCGGCGCGGAGCCGGGGCCCCGGCGGTGGTCTTCGGTGCCGCGGGGGCAGGTACGGGGCCGGTGCGACCGGCGGCGACGGACGGCGCGGGTACCGGCGCGGGCCGGGCATCGGCCGCGTCGTCCGCACCGGGACCGGCCGGCGGCGCGCCGCCCGGCGGTGGGACGTGCGGGACGCCCGGGGCCGGACCGGCCGCGCGGTGCTGCGGTGTCGCGTGGTGCTGCGGTGGTACGGACGTCAGTGGTGCAGGATCTTCGAGAGGAAGTCCTTGGCCCGGTCGCTGCGCGGATTGCTGAAGAACTGGTCGGGCGCAGCCTGCTCGATGATCCGGCCGTCCGCCATGAAGACCACCCGGTTGGCAGCCGATCGGGCGAATCCCATCTCATGGGTGACGACGATCATCGTCATACCGTCCCGGGCGAGCTGCTGCATGACCTCCAGCACCTCGTTGATCATCTCGGGGTCCAGCGCGGAGGTCGGCTCGTCGAACAGCATGACCTTCGGCTCCATCGCCAGCGCCCGCGCGATCGCCACGCGCTGCTGCTGGCCGCCGGAGAGCTGCGCCGGGTACTTGTCCGCCTGCGCCCCCACGCCGACCCGGTCCAGCAGGGCCCGCGCCCGCTCCTCGGCCGCCTGCTTGTCCGTGCGGCGGACCTTGACCTGGCCCAGCGTCACGTTCTCCAGCACGGTCTTGTGCGCGAAGAGGTTGAAGGACTGGAAGACCATGCCGACGTCGGCGCGCAGCCGGGCCAGCTCCTTGCCCTCGGGGGGCAGCGGCTTGCCGTCGATCGTGATCGTGCCGGAGTCGATGGTCTCCAGCCGGTTGATGGTGCGGCACAGGGTCGACTTCCCGGACCCGGAGGGCCCGATGACCACGACGACCTCGCCGCGGGAGATCGTCAGCTCGATGTCCTGGAGCACGTGCAACGCGCCGAAGTGCTTGTTGACGCTCTTCAGGACGACCAGGTCGCCGGTCGCGGCCACGTCTTCCTTGGCCACCGATACTTCGGTCATCGCTTTCAGGCTCCGTCCTCATCGGTTTCGCAGGACAGTAGCCACGCCGCGCGACCAGCGTCATTACATCTGAGGTACATCTGAGCATCACGATCCGATAGCAATCGGACACGCGTCGTAGCGCGTCCCACGGGGCGCGTACCGGCTGGATAACGACCGGCACCCGCACCCGGCAGCCCCTTGACGGGGTCCTCGTCCATCGGCGTCACTGCCATGGTGCATGCACGCGCGCGTGCACACCGTTTCGCCGCGACCGACGCGGGACGACATCACGATGAACGGGAGGGGCCGGGTTGAGACTGCTCCTGGTCGAGGACGACAACCACGTCGCGGCCGCGCTGTCCGCCATCCTGGCCCGGCACGGCTTCGACGTCACCCACGCCCGCAGCGGCGAGGAGGCCCTCCAGGCGCTCGTCCCCGAGGGGACCTGCTTCGGCGTGGTCCTGCTCGACCTCGGCCTGCCCGACCAGGACGGCTACGAGGTCTGCGGCAAGATCCGCAAGCGCACCAGCACCCCGGTCATCATGGTCACCGCCCGCGCCGACGTCCGCTCCCGCATCCACGGCCTCAACCTCGGCGCCGACGACTACGTGGTCAAGCCCTACGACACCGGGGAACTGCTCGCCCGGATCCACGCCGTCAGCCGCCGCACCGCCCACGAGGACACGGGCGGCGGCGGCGAGGGCGACCTGCGGCTCGGCCCGGTCCACATCGAACTGCCCACCCGGCAGGTCAGCGTGGACGGTACGGCCGTCCAGCTCACCCGCAAGGAGTTCGACCTGCTCGCGCTGCTCGCCCAGCGCCCCGGAGTGGTCTTCCGCCGCGAGCAGATCATCAGCGAGGTGTGGCGCACCAGCTGGGAGGGGACCGGCCGCACCCTGGAGGTGCACGTCGCCTCGCTGCGCTCCAAACTGCGGATGCCGGCCCTGATCGAGACCGTCCGCGGCGTCGGCTACCGCCTCGTCGCCCCGGCCGCGTAGCGGGCACCGGTGCGCACCCGGCTGCTGCCGCTGCTGATCGTCCTGATGGCGGCGGTGCTGCTCGCCCTCGGCTTCCCGCTCGCCGTCAGCCTCGCCGCGGGCGAGCAGCAGAAGGCCGTCGTCGACCGCATCGACGACACGGCGCGCTTCGCCGCGCTCGCCCAGTTCGTCACCGACCCG
This sequence comes from Streptomyces sp. NPDC003284, assembly GCF_053589675.1. Lineage (NCBI taxonomy): Bacteria > Bacillati > Actinomycetota > Actinomycetes > Kitasatosporales > Streptomycetaceae > Streptomyces > Streptomyces sp. NPDC003284. The sequence goes on along the minus strand of NZ_JBSFSI010000007.1, from coordinate 350,323 downwards.
CCCACCGGCTCCCGCCGCACCGTCCCCGACGAGCGCCTGGAGACGCTCCGCCGCGAACTCGCCAGCTACCACGAGGTGTACGGCATCCGGGCCGGTGTCTTCTACCGCACCGGCATGGCCATGGCCAGCGCCCCCGCCGACTGGGCCCTGCCCGCCGGGGGCGAGGTGCGCGAGGCCTTCGACGAGGCCAAGCTGAGCCGCCGCAGCCACGACCCAGCACAGGTCTGGCCCTGGCAGCGCACCCGGCTCGTCGTCGCCTCGCCCGTCATCCGCGACGGCGACGTCGTCGCGGTCGTCGTCACCGACTCGCCGACCGGGCAGACCCGTTCGCGGACCCTGCGGGACTGGCTGATCCTCGGCGCGGGCGAGACCGCCGCCATGCTGGTCGCCGTCGGCGCGGCGCTGCGGCTGACCGGCTGGGTGCTGCGTCCGGTACGGGTGCTCGACGCCACCACCCACGACATCGCCACCGGACGGCTCAAGTCCCGGGTGGCGGTGGCCGGCGGTCCGCCGGAACTCCGGCGCCTCGCCCGGTCGTTCAACGAGATGGCCGACCACGTCCAGGACGTGCTGGAGCAGCAGCGCGCCTTCGTCGCCGACGCCTCCCACCAACTGCGCAACCCGCTGGCCGCGCTCCTGCTGCGCATCGAACTGCTCGCCCTCGAACTGCCCGAGGACAACGAGGAGATCGCCTCCGTCCGCACCGAGGGCAAGCGCCTGGCCCAGGTCCTGGACGACCTGCTGGACCTGGCGCTCGCCGAGCACGCCGAGGCCGATCTGCGGCTCATCGACATCGGCGCGCTGACCGGGGAGCGGGTGGCCGCCTGGGCGCCGACCGCCGAGGCCAAGGGGGTGCGGCTGGTGGGGGAGTGCCCGGCCACCACCGCCTGGGCCGACCCGGTGGCGCTGTCCTCCGCGCTGGACGCGGTGATCGACAACGCGCTGAAGTTCACCCCGGCGGGAGAGCGCGTCGACGTGGCGGTCTCCGGCGGCGGCGCCACCTCCACGATCGTCGTCGCCGACCGCGGCCCCGGCCTCACCGACGAGGAACTGGCCCGCGTCGGCGACCGGTTCTGGCGCAGCGGCCGCCACCAGAACATCAAGGGCTCCGGTCTCGGCCTGTCCATCTCCCGCGCGCTGCTCGCCGCGGGCGGCGGCTCCATCGGCTACGCGGCCCACCGCGCCGAGGAGCCGCGCGGACTGGAGGTGACGGTGACCGTGCCGAGGACCGAACCGGCCGCCCGGCCCCGCTCCGGAGCGGCGGCGACCTGAAAAGACACGGGGCTCGCGGCGGAGGCGAACGCGGCCGCGGGCCTCAGGGCTTGACGGACCGGTAGTAGCGCCGGGCACCCTCGTGCAGCACCAGCGGATCGGTGTAGATCGCGGTGCGCAGATCGACGAGCTGGGCGGAGTGCACATGCGCGCCGATGCGGTCGCGGCTGTCGATCACGGTCCGGGTCAGCCACTCGGTGAGCCGCGGGTCCACGTCCGCGCGGGTCATCAGCAGGTTGGACACGGCGATGGTCGGCACGGTCGCACCGTCCTGGACCGCCGGGTACGCCGACTCCGGCATGTTGGTCGCGCGGTAGTAGCGCGTGGCGCCGCCCTCCGCGTGCAGCCGCGCCACCAGACCGGCGTCGATCGGCACGAACCGGAAGGCGAACTTCGAGGCGAGCTGCGTGAGCCCGTCCGTGGGCAGCCCGCCCGACCAGAAGAACGCGTCGATCGCGTGCGTACGCAGCCGTCCGGGGCCGGTGTCGATGCCGTCGGCCACGGGCTCGATGCCGTGCTGCGGATCGATCCCGGCGGCGGCCAGCACCCGGTTCGCGATCAGCCGCACACCCGACTCCGGGGGACCGACCGCGACCCGCTTGCCCCGCAGGTCCGCGACCGAACGTATCGGCGAGTCACGGGCCACCACGAGCTGCACGTAGTCGTCGTAGAGCCGGGCGACACCGCGCAGGTCGGACGCGCCCGGACCGTGGTCCAGGACGTACGTCTCCACGGCGTCGGCGGCGGCGATGGTGAAGTCGGCCTTGCCGGTCGCCACGCGCGTGACGTTCTCCTGCGAACCGTCGCTGGTCAGCAGCCGCACCTTCAGGTCCGGCATGTCCTTGGCGAACGCGGCGCGCAGCCGTACGCCGTACTCCTGGTAGACACCGCGGGTGGTCCCGGTGCTGAAGGCGATCGTCCCCCTCGGCGGGCCGTCCCCCAGCGGCATCAGCCACCACAGCAGCAGCCCGAGGACCACGGCACCGGCGGCCGCGCCCATGAGGCCGCGGCGCCTGCGGGTGGAGGAGAACAGCTTGGGCATGCGCGCGATCCTGCCAGCCGGGCGCCGCCCTGACCAGGGCCGGTCCGCCGTTCCCGTGGTGCGGGACGGACGCGCGGCGGCGGGGGCGCCCACCGGACACGCTCGGCGCGGGCGCTGTCACAGGTGCCGGTTAGAGTCGCCGTATGAGTTCCTCGCCCGCCGCCCTCGTCCGACAGTTCCACCGGGCCTTCGGGCTCGACGTCCGCAGCACTCCCGCCCAGGTCCCGCCGCAGCTGGCGGCCCACCGGGGCGAACTGCTCGCCGAGGAGGCGGCCGAGGTCGCCGAGGTCTCCGTCGGGGGACCGCTCGACCACCTGGCGCACGAACTGGCCGACGTCGTCTACGTGGCGTACGGCACCGCCCTGGTGCACGGCATCGACCTCGACGAGGTGATCGCCGAGATCCACCGCGCGAACATGAGCAAGCTCGGCCCCGACGGACAGGTCGCCCGCCGGGCCGACGGCAAGGTGCTCAAGGGCGAGCACTACCGCGCGCCGGACGTCGCGGCCGTCCTGCGCGCCCAGGGCTGGGACCCCGAGGCCGACGACCGGGGCCGACCGGCCGAGTCGAGCGACCGGGGCTGACGGGCCGAGTCGAGTCGGGGCTGGCCGGACCGCCGGGGGACCGGACGGGCCGGTCGGCCGGTGCGAGCGGCCCGCAGCGATCCGGAGCGGCCCGCCGCGCGCCCGCCGCGCGCTCGGCGTGGGCCCGCGGCGATCAGCGACGCCCCGTGCCGAGGCGCGCGGGCTCGGCCGCCGCCGGACCCCCGGTCCCGGCGGCCCCGGACGCGCGCCCGCCGGGCCACGGGCGTACGCACCGCAGCGCCAGCACCAGCGCCAGTCCGCACAGGCTCACCACGTCCTTGAACGCCCGCCGGGTCGACGCCTCCAGGCCGGGGAAGGCGAACCCCGGCGCCTGCGGCATCAGCGCGGCCCAGAACCACGGCGAGCGCGCCGCCGCACCGGCCTCGAACACCCCGGCGACCAGCAGCGGCACCACGACCACCAGATAGTGCTCGTAGGACGGCCGGGACACCAGATACGACGCGAGCATGAGCATGGCGGCGGTGTCCGCGAGCCGGGCCGGACCGGGATCCGTGCGCCGCCAGCGCCGCCCGGCGCACACCACCCCGGCCGCGGCGGCCGCGAGCGCCACCGCCTCGGCCGCCGTCCGCGGCACCCCGAGCCGGGGCAGCACCGCGGGCAGGGAGCAGTCGAAGGGCCGCATCAGCGCGTCACCGCCCCTGAGCAGGAAGGGCAGCGTGCGGGTGAAGAACCCGCCCGGATCCGGCATGACCAGCGCCATGCCCGCGGACAGCGCCAGCGGCAGCGCCACCGTCCAGGCGAGGGCGCGCCACTGCCGGGCCAGGACCAGCAGGAGGGCGACGGGCACCAGCAGCGGTTTCACCGCCACGGAGAGCCCGAGGACCACACCGGCGGCACCCCAGCGCCCGCGGTCGGCCAGCAGCAGCGCCAGCGGCAGGGCCAGCGCGCCGACCGCCGTCCAGTTGCCGAGGTCGATCAGGTGGCCGACCGGAGCCCAGCACAGGACGAGACCGAGCAGCCCCAGCACCGCGAACCGGCTGCGCGCCGGTACCCGGAACAGCCGCAGCGCGCACCACCAGCCCGCCGTGACCAGCCCCACGCACACCACCGGAGCGGCGACCCGCAGCACGGCGGCGGGCAGCAGCGCCTGCCCGGCCGCGAACAGCACCGCGCTCGGCAGATAGAGGAAGCGCCGGTCGCCGTACGGGGCGCCGCCGTGCAGCCACACCTGCCCGGCGTGGACGACGAAGGCGTTGTCCATGCCGCCCTGGGCGTCCGCCACCGCCACGTGCGCGGCGCGGGCCGCCAGAACCGCGGCGAGCAGGACGAACCACACCGCACCGGCCGGACGCAGCAGCCAGGCCCGTGGGGCGGCGGCCGGGACCGGGGCCGGGTCGGGGGCGGAGGTCCGCGGGGCGTCACGAAGCTGCATCACTGGTACCTGTCCGGGAGAGGCCGCCACGAGCCGGACGGCCCGACGGAAACCGGTTCCTCCTGGTTTGAAACTGGAGGAACCGATGGATGTCTCTGGGCGTTTCTGGGGGCCTATGGGTGGGTTCGGCTGGCTGGGTTCGGCTCATTCTGGGTCTGCCGTCGCCGTCCCGGAGCCATCGGCCGCCCGCGCGTAGCTCGTGTCGCGCCGCGCAGCGGCGGCGCACAGGCCGCGCACGCGCCGCGCAGCGCGCCGTGCGCCCCTCGGTCCGCGCCGCCCGATCGGCCGTCCGGGTGCACTTCCGCGAGCGCCTACCCTTAGGAGCATGAGCAGCATCGACCGGAGCCGAGAAGTGGGCGTCACGCGCAGCTACGAGATCCGCACCTACGGATGCCAGATGAACGTCCACGACTCCGAGCGGCTGGCCGGGCTGCTGGAGGACGCGGGGTACGTGCGGGCCCCCGAGGGGGCGGACGGCGACGCGGACGTCGTCGTCTTCAACACCTGCGCCGTCCGGGAGAACGCCGACAACCGCCTCTACGGCAACCTCGGCCACCTCGCGCCGAAGAAGGCCGGCCGCCCCGGGATGCAGATCGCGGTCGGCGGCTGCCTGGCGCAGAAGGACCGCGACACCATCGTCAAGAAGGCGCCCTGGGTGGACGTCGTCTTCGGCACGCACAACATCGGCAAGCTGCCCGTCCTGCTGGAGCGCGCCCGCGTCCAGGAGGAGGCCCAGGTCGAGATCGCCGAGTCCCTGGAGGCCTTCCCCTCCACGCTGCCCACCCGGCGCGAGAGCGCGTACGCGGCCTGGGTGTCCATCTCGGTCGGCTGCAACAACACCTGCACCTTCTGCATCGTCCCCGCGCTGCGCGGCAAGGAGAAGGACCGCCGCCCCGGCGACATCCTCGCCGAGGTCGAGGCCCTGGTCGCCGAGGGCGTCTCGGAGATCACCCTGCTCGGCCAGAACGTCAACGCGTACGGCTCCGACATCGGCGACCGCGAGGCGTTCAGCAAGCTGCTGCGGGCCTGCGGCGCGATCGACGGCCTGGAGCGGGTCCGCTTCACCTCCCCGCACCCGCGCGACTTCACCGACGATGTGATCGCGGCCATGGCCGCGACGCCGAACGTGATGCCGCAGCTGCACATGCCCCTCCAGTCCGGTTCGGACACGGTCCTGAAGGCGATGCGCCGCTCCTACCGCCAGGAGCGCTACCTCGGGATCATCGAGAAGGTGCGCGCCGCCATCCCGCACGCCGCGATCACCACCGACATCATCGTGGGCTTCCCCGGCGAGACCGAGGAGGACTTCGAGCAGACGCTGCACGTGGTGCGCGAGGCGCGGTTCGCGCAGGCGTTCACCTTCCAGTACTCCAAGCGCCCCGGCACCCCGGCCGCCGAGATGGCGGACCAGATCCCCAAGGAGGTCGTCCAGGCGCGCTACGAGCGGCTTGTCGCCCTCCAGGAGGAGATCTCCTGGGAGGAGAACAAGAAGCAGGTCGGCCGCACCCTGGAGCTGATGGTCGCCGAGGGCGAGGGCCGCAAGGACGGCGCCACCCACCGGCTCTCCGGCCGCGCCCCCGACAGCCGCCTGGTCCACTTCACCAAGCCGGACCAGGACGTCCGCCCCGGTGACGTGGTCACGGTCGAGATCACCTACGCGGCCCCGCACCACCTGCTCGCCGAGGGCCCGGTGCTGGACGTGCGCCGCACCCGCGCGGGCGACGCCTGGGAGAAGCGCACCGCCGGGGCGGCCGCCGAGCCCGCCGGGGTGATGCTGGGCCTGCCGAAGATCGGCGTCCCGGAACCGCTGCCGGTCGCCGCGAACAGCGGCTGCGGCTGCGACTGACCCGGAGACCGGCCGCGGGGGCCGCGGGCCTGACGCGACGGACCCGGTGACCGTCCTGACTCCTGGCTTGGCCCGGACCGGGTTCGTGACCGGTCCCGGGGCCGTCCGGACGGACCTGCTCCAGAGCGCCGCGCGAGCGTGTCCCACCGGGGCGCGCCGAGCGGGCGCGGTTCTGCCTTGCGCGCCCTGGTCGAGCCCGAGCGGGTCCCCGGCGGCTTCCGGGACGGTTCGGTCCGTCCGGAACGGGCTGCGGGAGCGGCACCGAGCCGCCCCGGAACGGCCGTGGCCGGTTCCCGTCCCCGCCCGGAGCGCGCGCATCCCGACCTGGCGGGGACGGCCGTCCGGTGCCCGGTGCCGCGCGTTACGCTGCCGGGCATGCTTGTCGCCGCCGCAGTCTGCCCCTGTCCGCCCCTCCTCGTCCCCGCGGTCGCACAGGGAGCCGCGCCCGAGCTGGCTGCCGCGCGCGCCGCGTGCACGGACGCGCTGGGCGTGCTCGCCGCCGCCCGGCCCGACCTGCTCGTGGTCGTGGGCCCCGCCGGGCGGTCCGGCCGGGGCCCGCACCCCGAAGGTGCCCGCGGCTCCTTCCGGGGCTTCGGTGTGGACCTCGACGTCCGGCTCGGCCCGGACCGGGGCGAGGGCACGGGCACCGGCACCGGCACGCCCGAGCGTGCGCTGCCGCCGTCGCTCGCCGTGGCCGCGTGGCTGCTGGACCGGACCGGCTGGTCCGACTGCCCGGTCGAGGGGCTGGGGGTGGGAGAGCCCCTGGCGCCCGAGCGGTGCGTCGCGGCGGGCCGCGACCTGGCCGCGCGGTCCGCGCGGGTCGCCCTCCTGGTGATGGGCGACGGCAGCGCCTGCCGCTCGCTCAAGGCACCGGGGTACCTGGACGAGCGGGCCGAGCCCTTCGACGCGGCGGCCGCCCGCGCGCTCGGCGCGGCGGACGTGCAGGCCCTGGCCTCGCTCGACGCCGAGATGGCGTACGCGCTCAAGGTGTCCGGCCGGCCCTCGTGGCAGGTGCTCGCGGGCGCCGCCCAGGGCGCCGGGCTCGCCGGGACGCTGCTGTACGACGAGGCACCGTACGGCGTGGGCTACTTCGTGGCCGCCTGGTCCTGAGCGACCGCACCGGCGCGAGCGCCGCGTGCGCGGCGCGGTACGGGGGCGCACACGCGGGGCGCGGGGGCCGGGAGCGTACGTCTCCCTGCCCCCGCGCCCCGCGTGTGCGCTTTGCGCACTGTCCGCGTACTGTCCGCGCGCTGCTCCGTGTCACGACGCGGGCGGCGGCCCCTGCGGCGGTGTCTGCGGGGGCGGTGTCCGGTCCGTGCCGGAGCCGGAACCCGGGGCCGTCCCCGGAGGTTCCTGAGCCGGAGCGGCCGGTTCGGGCGCGGGAGCACCGGTGTCCGCGCCGCCCGGGTGGGCGAGCCGGTCCACGGCCTCCTTCGCCTTGCCCGTACCCGCGTGGATCTTGTCGCTGTACTTGCCCTTGGTCTTCTCGTCGACCATCTTCGCGGCCTTGTCGAGCCCCTGCTCGATCGAGCCCCCGTGCCGCTGCGCGAGGTCCGACACCTTGTCCCTGGCCGGGCCGAGCCTGGCCCTCACGTTGTCCAGCAGACCCATGGTTCACCTTCCCTGGCGGGGCAGTTACCTGCGGGCGCCCTCGCCGGCCGTGTGCTCGGCCGCCTCGTCGGCGGACTGCTGCTCGGGGATGCCGACGCCCTCGGCGGCGGCCTCCGCCGCCTCCTCGTCGGCGGCGCTCCCGGATCCGGCGTCCGGTGTCCGCGCCGACGGCGTGTCCGCCGGTTCCGCCGTGCCGTCCGCGCTGCTGTCGCCGCCGCTTCCGGCCGCGTCGCCGTCCGTCCCGGGGGCGGCTTGCGCCGCCTGGGCCGCACCGGTCGGCTCCGCCGCGGACGACGTCTCCTCGGTGGCCTTCGACCTCCGGAGAAGTCGCGCAAAAACGCCCATGTCAACTCCATACGTTACTCGTGCGGGCGGCATCCCGCGTAGCCCGGTGTTCCACTCGCGGCGCCCCGTACCACCGCCCGCCGGCGTCCGGCCGCGGGAACCTCGCAACGGGCAACGACCCGGCGCGCACGCCGTCACGTAACTCGTTCGAGGCGCCCGCCGGAGGTTTGCGAGACTGGTGCGGTGAGCAGCGCACCCCCCGCCCCCCGCGTCATCGCCGTCGTCGGCCCCACCGCGGCCGGAAAGTCCGATCTGGGCGTATTCCTGGCCCAACGCCTCGGCGGTGAGGTCGTCAACGCCGACTCCATGCAGCTCTACCGAGGGATGGACATCGGCACGGCCAAACTGACGCCCGAGGAGCGCGGCGGCGTGCCGCACCATCTGCTGGACGTCTGGGACGTGACCGTCACCGCCTCCGTCGCCGAGTACCAGCGGCTCGCCCGGGAGCGCATCGACGCCCTGCTCGCCGAGGGGCGCTGGCCGGTCCTGGTCGGCGGCTCCGGGCTCTATGTGCGCGGGGCGGTCGACGACCTCCAGTTCCCCGGCACCGACCCCGTGGTGCGGGCCCGGCTGGAGGAGGAGCTGACACTGCGCGGCTCCGGCGCGCTGCACGCGCGGCTCGCCGCCGCCGACCCGGAGGCCGCGCGCGCCATCCTGCCCGGCAACGGCCGCCGCATCGTCCGCGCGCTGGAGGTGATCGAGATCACCGGCCAGCCCTTCACGGCCAATCTGCCCGGCCACGACTCCGTCTACGACACGGTGCAGATCGGGGTCGACGTCGCGCGCCCCGAGCTGGACGAGCGCATCGCGCGCCGGGTCGACCGGATGTGGGAGGCGGGGCTCGTGGAGGAGGTGCGCGCGCTGGAGGCGCACGGCCTGCGCTCCGGGCGTACGGCGTCCCGGGCGCTCGGCTACCAGCAGGTGCTCACGGCGCTCGCGGGGGAGTGCACGCTCGACGAGGCGCGCACGGAGACCGTGCGCGCCACCAAGCGCTTCGCGCGCCGTCAGGACTCCTGGTTCCGGCGCGACCCGCGCGTGCACTGGCTGAGCGGAGCCGCCGCGGACCTCGCGGAACTTCCGGACCTGGCGCTGGCGTTGGTGGAACGACCGGTTACAGCCTGATCACGTGATGGCATCGGGAAGCCCAGGCCGTCATCCGGGCCTTCGGCGCCGTGCCATCATCGAGCTCTGATCGACAAGTGAGTCCTAGTTGGGAGGGCGCGTGGCGATGGAGGCCGGCCCTCGCGACACCGCACAAGGCACCGAGAGCATCACCGTGCAGGGCATCGATCCGGAGCCCGAGGAGGACTCGCTGAGCCCCGACGGCCCCGACGAGTCCGAGGGCGGTGTGACCGCCGACGGACCGGAGCCCGAGGAGATGTTCGCCGGGCCCGAGGTGGAGGTCGAGCTGCGCCCGCAGCGGCGGCTGCGCATCTGGCAGCTCGCGCCCATCGTGGGTCTGGCGGCGGTCGGCTCCTTGATGTTCGCCTTCCCGCTGGCCTTCGACGGCGACAGCGGTGCCATGATCGCCATGCTGGGGCTGCTGATCTGCTTCTGCGCGGCCGGCTGGGGCACGATGGCCGCCCGCCGTGTCGGCTACACCTGGCCGGGACTGCCGCCGCGCGGCTCGGGACGGCGGCCCGCCTGGCGGCTCGTCGCCGCGTACGTCCTGCTCGTCGCCGTGGTCGTCGTCCTCGCCGTCTGGCGGGTCGCGAAGCTCCGCTGAGCGGCCCCCGCGAGGACGAGGCTGCGCCGAGCGGCCCCGCGAGGATGTCGGACCCACCCCGTACGATCGAGGCATGAGCACCGGTATCGCCTTCCTCAAGGGTCACGGCACGGAGAACGACTTCGTGATCGTCCCCGACCCGGAGAACGCCGTGGAGCTGTCCCCGGCAGCCGTCGCCGCCCTGTGCGACCGCCGCGCGGGCATCGGCGGCGACGGCGTGCTGCACGTCGTGCGCTCGGCCGCGCACCCGGAGGCCCGTGCGATGGCCGCCGACGCCGAGTGGTTCATGGACTACCGCAACGGCGACGGCTCGGTCGCCGAGATGTGCGGCAACGGCGTACGGGTGTTCGCGCGCTACCTCCGGCACGCCGGGCTCGTGGCCGAGGGCGACCTCGCCGTCGCCACCCGGGGCGGCGTCAAGAGCGTGCACATCGCCAAGGACGGCGACATCACCGTCGGCATGGGCCGGGCCCGGCTCCCCGAGGGCGACGTCGCGGTGAGCGTCGGCCCCCATGTGTGGCCCGCGCGCAACGTCAACATGGGCAATCCGCACGCGGTCGCCTTCGTCGACGACCTGGCGGACGCCGGTGACCTGCTCTCCGCGCCGCCGTTCCACCCGGCCGCCGCCTACCCGGACGGGGTCAACGTCGAGTTCGTCGTCGACCGCGGCCCCGGTCACGTCGCCATGCGCGTGCACGAGCGCGGGTCCGGCGAGACCCGCTCGTGCGGCACGGGCGCGTGCGCCGTCGCCGTGGCGGCGGCCCGCCGCGACGGCGCCGACCCGGCCGTCACCGGCACCCCGGTGACGTACCGGGTCGATGTGCTCGGCGGCACCCTCGTCATCACCGAGCGGGCGGACGGGGAGATCGAGATGACCGGCCCCGCGGTGATCGTCGCCGAGGGCGAGATCGACCGGGAATGGCTGGAAACAGCGGCAGGTTGACTGCGGGACCGCCCGGACATCGCAGGCCGCAAGCCGTCGCGACCGGCCAGGATCCACGTCGTCGGGACCGGTGCGGGTGGGAATCCACGGCCGCCCGCCTGTCCCATGACCGAAAACCGTAAACCTGACACGCCGTCGCTCGATGGGGTGATCCGTTTCACGCTCTCCGAGAGGCGGTCGGCTCGGTGTGCTGGGCTCGGTAGCATCAAGCACCGGCCCGGACGGGGGATCCGACGCCAACCCCTGAGCCGCGTACGCCCTGGGGCACCCCCGTCCACCGGTCGAGACAGCCGGAGGTGCCCATGAGTGCGGATGCCACAAACCCTGCGGCCCCGGGCCCGGTGGCGCCGTCGGCGCCCCGGCGCAGAGCCCGCCCGCGGATCGACCTGCGCCGTCTGGGCCGGGCCGCCCTGCTCGGCCCCACCGCCCGGGACCGGCTCCCGGACGCCATCGGCCATGTCGCCGAGGCGCACCGCGCCCACTTCCCCGACGCCGATCTCGAACCGCTGCGCCGCGCCTACCTGCTGGCCGAGTCCTCGCACCGCGGCCAGATGCGCAAGAGCGGCGAGCCGTACATCACGCACCCGCTCGCCGTCACCCTCATCCTCGCCGAACTCGGCGCCGAGACCACCACGTTGACGGCCTCCCTGCTGCACGACACGGTCGAGGACACCGAGGTGACCCTCGACCAGGTGGGCGAGGAGTTCGGCGCGGAGGTCCGCTATCTCGTCGACGGCGTCACCAAACTGGAGAAGGTCGACTACGGCGCCGCCGCCGAACCGGAGACCTTCCGCAAGATGCTCGTCGCCACCGGCAACGACGTGCGGGTCATGTCCATCAAGCTCGCCGACCGGCTGCACAACATGCGCACGCTCGGCGTCATGCGCCCCGAGAAACAGGCCCGCATCGCCAAGGTGACCCGGGACGTGCTCATCCCGCTCGCCGAACGCCTCGGGGTGCAGGCGCTCAAGACCGAGCTGGAGGACCTGGTCTTCGCCATCCTCCACCCCGAGGAGTACGCGCACACCCGCGAGCTGATCGCCCAGAACGCGAGCCGCCCGCACGACCCGCTCACCGAGGTCGCCGAACAGGTGCGCGGCGTGCTCCGCGAGGCCGGTATCCCGGCCGAAGTCCTCGTCCGGCCACGGCACTTCGTCTCCCTGCACCGGGCGTCCCGCAAACGCGGCCGGCTGCGCGGCTGCGACTTCGGCCGCCTCCTGGTGCTGGTCCACGAGGACGCCGACTGTTACGCCGTCCTCGGCGAACTGCACACCTGTATGACGCCGGTCGTCTCGGAGTTCAAGGACTTCATCGCCGTACCCAAGTTCAACCTGTACCAGTCGCTGCACACCGCGGTCGCCCTGCCCGCGGCCCGGCCGGACACGTCCGAGGACGCGCAGGCGGACGGCCAGATCGTCGAAGTCCTCATCCGCACCCACCAGATGCACAAGACCGCCGAGGCCGGGGTCGTCGCGCTCGGCAACCCCTACGCCCCGCCCGCCGAGGACCCGGCGGCGGGCGACGGCGAGCGCGTCGACCCGACCCGGCCCGGCTGGCTCTCCCGCCTGCTCGACTGGCAGCAGGCGGCACCCGACCCGGACACCTTCTGGTCCACCCTGCGCGAGGACCTCGCCCAGGACCGCGAGATCACCGTCTTCCGCCCCGGCGGCGGCACCCTCGGCCTGCCCGCCGGTGCCAGCTGTATCGACGCCGCCTACGCCCAGTACGGCGAGGACGCGCACGCGTGCATCGGCGCCCGCGTCAACGGCCGCCTGGCCCGGCTGAGCACCGTCCTGAAGGACGGCGACACCGTCCAGCTCCTGATGGGCCAGGACCCCGCCTCCGAGCCGTCCAGGGAGTGGCTGGAGCACGCCCGTACGCCCGCCGCGCGCATCGCCATCCAGCGGTGGCTCACCGCACACCCCGCCCCGGCCGACGACGCGCCCGAGACCCGCGAGGACGCCCCCGACGCGCACCCGGTCTCCTCGGCGGTCCCCGTCGGCTCGCCCGACACTCCCGCGGGCCGTCCCGGCCCGGCGGCGGCCGTGGCCGCCGACCGGCCCGGCGCCACCGTACGGCTCGCGGGCTGCTGCACCCCCGTGCCGCCCGACCGCATCACCGCCTTCGCCGTGCGCGGGGGAGCGGTGACCGTGCACCGCGTCGAGTGCGCGGCGGTCGTGCGGATGAAGAGCACGGGGCGCGCGGAGATCGGCGTGCGCTGGGGCGACACCGCCGCGTGCCGGGTCACCCTGCTCGCCGAATCGTTCGGCCGCCCCCATCTGCTCGCCGACCTGACCGAGGCCATCGCCCTGGAGGGGGTCGAGATCGTCTCGGCCACCGTCGCCCCGCCGGCCCAGCAGCGCGTCCACCACACGTACACCCTGCAACTGCCCGACGCCGCCCGCCTGCCCGCCCTGATGCGGGCCATGCGCAACGTGCCCGGCGTGTACGACGTGAGCCGCGCCCGGTAGCGCCCGGTAGCGCCCGGTAGCGCCCGCGCGGGCCGGCGCAGAGCGTGCCGCCCCGGCGCGTGCCCGCGCGCGTCCCGCCTCCCCCGGCAGCGCGCGCTCCCGAGAGCCCCGTTCGGGTGGGCCGGGCGCGCGCCGCCGCCGCGGCGGGCCCGCGCGCTGATAGCCGTGGTGCATGCCGCGCACCCTCCGATCCCGCCTCCCGCGCCGTCGCAGGGCCCTCACCGGGACCCTCCTCGCGTCCGCCGTCTCCGTCTGCCTGCTCGCCGCGAGCGCCCCGCCCGCCGCGCTCGGCCTCGGCGACCGGCTCTACCCGACCCTGGGCAACCCCGGGTACGACGTGACGTCGTACGACCTCTCCCTCACCTACTCCGGGGACAACAGCAAGCCACTGCGGGCCGTCACCACCATCGACGCCCGGACGACCCGGGACCTGGACCGCATCAACCTGGACTTCACGCACGGCACGGTCGACTCCGTGCAGGTCGACGGGTTGCCGGCCGACTTCGCCGGCGCCGGGGAGGACCTGGTCGTCACCCCGCGGATCCCGCTGCCCGAGCAGAGCTGGGTGCGTGTCACCGTGCACCACACCAGCGACCCGGTGTCCGAGAAGGGCCGCGACGGCGGCTGGGTGCGCACCGCGGACGGCCTCGCCATGGCCAACCAGGCGGACGCCGCCCACCTGGTGTTCCCGTGCAACGACCACCCCTCCGACAAGGCGATGTACACCTTCCACATCACCGCCCCCGAGGGATACACGGCGGTCGCCAACGGCCTGCCCGCCGGGGTCACCCGCACCGGCGGCTCGGCCACCTGGACGTACCGCACCCGGCACCCGATGGCCACCGAGCTGGCGCAGGTCTCCATCGGGCGCTCGGCCGTGCTGCGCCGCACCGGACCGCACGGCCTGCCCGTGCGCGACGTCGTGCCCGCCGTCGACGCCAAGGCGCTCGAACCGTGGCTGGCCAGGACGCCCGGCCAGATCGCCTGGATGGAGAGCAAGGTCGGGCCCTATCCCTTCGAGACGTACGGCCTGCTGATGGCGTCCGCCACCACCGGCTTCGAACTGGAGACGCAGACCCTCTCCCTCTTCGAGAAGGAACTGTTCACCGACCCCGCCTGGCCCCAGTGGTACGTCGAGTCCGTCATGGTGCACGAGCTGTCCCATCAGTGGTTCGGCGACAGCGTCAGCCCCCGCTCCTGGTCCGACCTCTGGCTCAACGAGGGCCACGCGACCTGGTACGAGGCGCTGTACGCCGACGAGACGGCGCACAAGTCCATGGACGCGCGCATGAAGGCCGCCTACGGCGCCTCCGACGGCTGGCGCGCGGCCGGCGGCCCGCCCGCGCTGCCCAAGCCGCCCAAGGCCGGGCAGAAGGTCGGCATCTTCCGCGCGAACGTCTACGACGGCGCCGCCCTGGTGCTGTACGCGCTGCGCCAGGAGATCGGCAAGGACGCCTTCGAGCGCGTCGAGCGCGCCTGGGTCCATGACCACCGGGACTCCACGGCGGCCACGGCCGACTTCGAGCACCTGGCCTCCACCGTCGCCGGACGCGATCTGAGCGCCTTCTTCCAGGCGTGGCTCTACGGCGAGAAGACCCCGCCCATGCCCGGCCACCCCGACTGGAAGCAGGCGCCGCCGCCCGCTGCGGACAAGGCGGGCCGGACGGTGAAGGCGGCGACGTCCGCGCGGCCGGCCGGGGCGGGGGCGGCCCGGGGCTGAGCGGGCGGACGGGGCGCGAATAACGCCGTGACGAGACGGGCCGTGCCGTGCGACCATCGTCGGGTCGGCGCGGCGCGGTGCACGGGAATCTCCCCGGGTACCCGTGCGTTGTCACAGGTGACGGAATGGCTGCGGCAGGAGTGCCGGAGCCCGGCCGTCACCGGCGCGGCCCCGTGGCCGCACCACGGATTCCCGACGACGTAAGGACCCAATGACCTCCTCTTCCGGCTCTTCCGGCGCTTCTTCCTCTTCCCAGGCCACCAAGCGCTTCGCGCACACCCACCCCGAAGGACTTCGGGCCGATGCCCTGATGGAAGAGGACGTCGCCTGGAGCCACGAGATCGACGGAGAGCGGGACGGCGACCAGTTCGACCGCTCCGAGCGCGCGGCCCTGCGCCGCGTCGTGGGTCTCTCCACCGAGCTCGAGGACGTCACCGAGGTCGAGTACCGGCAGCTCCGCCTGGAGCGCGTGGTGCTCGTCGGCGTCTGGACCTCGGGGACCGTGCACGACGCGGAGAACTCCCTCGCCGAGCTGGCCGCCCTCGCGGAGACCGCGGGCGCGGTCGTCCTGGACGGCGTGATCCAGCGCCGCGACAAGCCCGACGCGGCCACCTACATCGGCTCCGGCAAGGCCGGTCAGCTGCGGGACATCGTCCTGGAGACGGGCGCCGACACCGTCGTCTGCGACGGTGAGCTGAGCCCCGGCCAGCTCATCCACCTCGAGGACGTCGTCAAGGTCAAGGTCATCGACCGTACGGCCGTGATCCTGGACATCTTCGCCCAGCACGCCAAGTCCCGCGAGGGCAAGGCGCAGGTCGCGCTCGCGCAGATGCAGTACATGCTGCCGCGGCTGCGCGGCTGGGGCCAGTCGCTGTCCCGGCAGATGGGCGGCGGCAGCGGCGGTCTGGCGACGCGCGGTCCCGGTGAGACCAAGATCGAGACCGACCGGCGCCGCATCCGCGAGAAGATGGCCAAGATGCGCCGGGAGATCGCGGCCATGAAGACCGGCCGCGAGATCAAGCGCCAGGAGCGGCGCCGCCACAAGGTGCCCTCCGTCGCCATCGCGGGCTACACCAACGCCGGGAAGTCCTCCCTGCTCAACCGGCTCACCGGCGCGGGCGTCCTGGTCGAGAACGCGCTGTTCGCGACCCTGGACCCGACCGTGCGCCGGGCCGAGACCCCGAGCGGGCGGCTGTACACGCTGGCGGACACCGTCGGCTTCGTCCGGCACCTGCCGCACCACCTGGTCGAGGCGTTCCGCTCCACCATGGAGGAGGTCGGCGACTCCGATCTGATCCTGCACGTCGTGGACGGTTCGCACCCCGACCCGGAGGAGCAGCTCGCCGCCGTGCGCGAGGTGATCAGGGAGGTCGGCGCCACCGACGTGCCCGAGATCGTCGTGGTCAACAAGGCGGACGCGGCGGACCCGCTGGTGCTCCAGCGGCTGCTGCGCCGGGAGAAGCACTCGATCGCGGTCTCCGCCCGGACCGGCCAGGGCATCGACACGCTGCTCGCCATGATCGACGCCGAGCTGCCCCGGCCCGCGGTGCAGGTCGAGGCGCTGGTGCCGTACACCCACGGCAAGCTGGTCGCCCGCGCCCACACCGAGGGCGAGGTGATCTCCGAGGAGCACACCGCGGAGGGCACCCTGCTCAAGGCCCTGGTGCACGAGGAGCTGGCCGCGGAGCTGGCGCCGTACGCGCCGGTTCCCGCGCTCTGACCTCCGCGCCGGGTGCACGACCGGTGCACACGGCACAGCGGGCCCGTCCCCTTCCGCGGAAGGGGACGGGCCCGCTGTCGTGCCGGGAGCGGCGTGGAGGTCACCGGCCGCCGTAGGTCCGGCTCATGTTCTGGTACAGCGCCTCGGCGCCCCGGCCGAGCTGCGGGCCCGCGAGCCAGGTGTTGTCGGACGGGCCGATCGAGGTGTTGGACACCAGGACGGTCTTCCCGCCCGCCACGCGGAACCAGCCGCCGCCGGACGAGCCGCCGGTCATGGTGCAGCCGATCCGGTACATCGTCGGCAGGGACGGGCTGAGCGACAGCCGGCCGGGCCGGTCCAGGCACCGGAACATCCGGAGCCCGCTGTACGGCGGCGCCGCCGGGTAGCCCCACGCGCCCATGGTGGCGACCTGGGGCGCCTGCGGCGCGGAGAAGTCCACGTCGAGCGCGGCCCCGACCGTCTCCTCCAGTGACTTTGTCCCGGCCTCCGGCTTCACGTGCAGCACCGCGTAGTCGTACGTGGCGCCCGCGCCGCCCGTCTCCGAGCCGCCCTGGATCCACTGGCCCGAGGTGGACGCCCAGTCCGCCCACCAGGCGCCGTAGGGGGCGACCTCGGCGGGAGCGGCCTGGCTCAGCTGGTCGGCGGACCTGCCCAGGTCGTTGTAGGCGGGCACGAAGGCGATGTTGCGGTACCAGCCGCCGCCCTGACCGGCGTGCACGCAGTGCCCGGCCGTCCACACCAGGTTGGACCGGCCCGGGTGGTTGACGTCCTTGACGACCGTGCCCGAGCAGACCATCGCACCCTGGGGCGAGTCGAAGAAGACCTTGCCGACCGGGGCCGCGTGCTGGTGGTACGGGGTCTTCTCGGCCTGCGCCGGGACCGCGCGCGGCGCCGGTCGCTGACCCCCTGGCCGGCGGCGTCCTGGGTGGTGACCGTCTTGTTGGCCTCCTTGGCGGACTTCATCCGCTCAGGCTTCCAGAGGCCCTTGATCACCGGGTTGACGAAGTCCTTGGCGGCGCTGAGCCACTTGTCCTTGTCCCAGTTCTTCCAGCCGCCGTCGCGCCATGTGTCGGCGTCGATGCCGTGTTCCTTCAGCTTGTCCGCGAGACCGGCCGGGATCTTGGCCTTCCCGTCGCCGCCGCTGCCCGCGTTCCGGGAGGCGGCGGTGGACGGCGTGCCGCTCGCGTCGTCGGAGTCCGAGCCGCCGCAGGCGGTGGCGGTGAGCGTCAGGGCCGCCGCGAGACCGGTGGCGGCGAGTGCGGTGCGCCGGCGTGCGCGCCGGGGCGTCTGGGATGTACGCGGTGAACGCATGGTGCGAGGAACCCCCGTTGGTTCGTGTCTGGGCTGCCCGGCCGGCGGTGCTCACCGGCCGGGATCGGTTGCGGGCGGCGGAGGGGTGGCGGGCGTGCCGGTCACCCCTCCGCCGCCCGGTTCAGCGGGTGCGCGGAGCCGCGCTCAGCGCCCGGCGAACTTCTTGCTGACGGAGTCGTACACGCCCTTGGCGACCGTGCCCAGCCGCGGACCGGCCAGCCAGCCCGAGGTGACCGGGCCGATCGAGGTGTTGGAGACCAGCGCCGGCTTGCCGTCGGCGCCCTGCTCGACCCAGCCGCCGCCGGAGGAACCGCCGGTCATGCTGCACCCGATGCGGTACATCGTCGGGTCGGCGGACGCCACCGACAGCCGGCCGGGCTTGTCCTGGCACTGGTAGAGGAGCTGCCCGTCGTAGGGCGGCGCGGCCGGGTAGCCGGTCGCGGTGATGCTCCGGACCTTCGGCACCGCGGGGGCGTTGAAGTTCACCGGGAGCGCCGAACCGACGGTCTCCTCCAGCGACTTGCCGTTCCCGCCCTTCTCCGGCGTCACATGGATGACGGCGAAGTCGTAGCTCGCGCCCTGCCCGCCGGTGGAGCCGCCCTGCTCGATCCACTGGTCGGAGGTCTGCGCCCAGTCGCCCCACCACACCCCGTACGGGGCGATCTGCTCCCGGGTGGCACCCTGGAGCTGGGCGGCGCTGCTGCCCGCGTCGTTGTACGACGGCACGAACGCGATGTTGCGGTACCAGCCGCCCTTCTTGCCCGCGTGCACGCAGTGGCCCGCCGTCCAGACCATGTTGGACTTGCCGGGGTGGGCCGGGTCCTCGACGACCGTGGCCGAGCAGACCATCGTGCCCTCGGGGGAGTCGAAGAAGACCTTGCCCGCCGTCGCGGCGCCCGTGTGGTACGGCGGCGCCACCTTCGCGGCGCGCACGGGCACCGGGGTCGGGTCGGTGACGCCCTGGTCACCGGAGATGTCGTTGTCGTCCACGCCCTTGTCCGGGTCGTTGGCGCGGCGCATCCGGTCCGGGTCCCACAGGCCCTGGATGATCGGGTTGACGAAGTCGTTGGCCTCGCGCAGCCAGTCGCTCTTGTCCCAGTTCTTCCAGGCGCCGTTCTTCCACTTGTCGATGTCGATCCCGTGCTCTTTGAGCTTCTTGCGGATGTCGTCCGGGATCGTGATCTTTCCGTCGCCCGTGGCTCCCGCGTCACCGGTCTGCGCGGCGGCGGTGGGCTGCCCGCCCGCGTCGGTGTCGTCGCCGTTGCAGCCGGTGGCGGTGAGTGCCAGCGTCGACACCAGGGCGACGGTGGCCAGTACGGGGCCGGCCGTGCGCCGGGAGCGCCCTCCCCGGCGAGCGGTGGTGGACGGGCGTATGGATCGCATGCTTCGGTTCCCCCTGTGGTGAACGGACGTGCTGACGCGCTGCGTTCCGGCGCCGGACACGGGCGGACGGCGGACCGGTGTCGGACCGGTGACGGACCGTCGGTGGACCGGTGCCGGCCGCGTGGCGCGGCTGCTGGAACGGCACCACACACTATGCGCTCGCTGTGGGGGACTGCCCACGGAACGGCAACGGTTCGGCTACAAGCCGCCTGACCTGGACAACCGTCCGGCGGCCTACGGGCTCACGGACGGTTCGGCGCCGGACGGGCGGAAGCGGCGCCGGTACTCCGTGGGGGTCGTGCCGAGCCGACGGCGGAAGGCGCGCACCAGCGTGTCCACCGTGCCGAACCCGCACTCCGTGACGATCCGTTCGAGGGTGGCGTCGGTGGACTCCAGCCGGGCGCGCGCCCGTTCGACGCGGGCGGCCTCCACATAGGCGCTGGGCGTCATGCCGAGTTCGGACCGGAAGACGCGGGTCAGCTGCCGTTCGCTGAGATGGGCGTGCGCGGCCAGGTCCGCCACGGTCAGCCGTTCGCCGAGACGGTCCAGGATGTGGTGGCGCAGCTCCTCCACGCGGCGCGTCCCGGAGACCGGTTCCAGCGGCACGCTGAACTGGCTCTGTCCACTGGGCCGTTTCAGATACATCACCAGCTGCCGGGCGACCCGCAGCGCCACCGTCTCGCCGTGGTCCTCGGCGACCAGGGCGAGCGAGAGGTCGAGGCAGGCGCTGATCCCCGCACCGGTCCAGGTGTCGCCCTCCCGGATGAAGATCGGATCGGCGTCGACCCGCACCGCCGGGTGCTCGTCGGCGAGTTGCCGCGCCGTCGACCAGTGGGTGGTGGCGCGCCTGCCGTCCAGCAGCCCGGCGGCGGCCAGGATGTGCGCGCCGACGCAGACGGAGGCGGTCCGGCGGGCCCGTCCCGCGAGATCCCGCACCCGGTCGACCACGGCGGGCTCCGCGAGCGCCCGGACCCGCCCGGGGCCGTCCGTCTCGACCGAGCCGGGCACCAGGAGGGTGTCGACACGGCTGTCCGACAGCTCCTCGAAAGTGGTGTCGGGCACCACCCGCACCCCGGCGGAGGTGGTGACGGGATCCATGGTCTCCGCCGCCAGGACGACCCGGTAGCAGGCCGGGTCCGCCAGCTCCCGCCGCACCAGGGAGAACACCTCGGGCGGGCCGGTGACGTCGAGCAGGTCGACGCCCTCGAAGAGCACGACGACGACGAGGCGTCCGGTGGCGGCGCTCAAGGGATCTCCGTCCGTTCGGCAGGGCAGGCGATGTCCGGATCTGCGGGTTGGGCGACATTGCCGACGCGCAGAGCATGATCGTACGTTCGTATCCGGGCCGGCCACCGCACCGGCGGCCCACGCACGACGACTCCGGGCGCACGGCCCGGTGCTTCTCCCGAGGGGAACCCATGACCACGACGACGCTGCGCGCGCTCAACGGACTCGACGACACCCCGGCCTCGCTCGCGGACGCGACCCTGATCCTGGTCGACTACCAGAACACCTACGTCGGCGGAGTGATGGAGCTGACGGGCTGGCGGGCCGCGCTCGACTCCGCCGCCGCCCTGCTGGCGCGGGCCCGGCGGGCCGGGGCCACGGTCATCCATGTCGTCCACGACGGCGGACCCGGCAGCGCGTACGACATCAGGGAGGAGATCGGCGCCGTCCACCCGAGCGTGGCCCCGGCCGAGGGCGAGGCCGTCGTGGTGAAGCAGGCGCCGAACGCGTTCGTCGGCACCGAACTGGGCGACCTGGTCGACGCGGCCGGGCACCAGGACGTCGTGGTGATCGGCTTCATGACGCACATGTGCGTGCAGTTCACCGCCGAGGGCGCCTTCCTGCGCGGCAACCGGCCCACGGTCGTCGCCGACGCGTGCGCGACGCGTCCGCTCCCGTCCGGGGGCACGCTGCTGGACGCCGGCCAGATCCACGCCGCCGCGCTGGCGACGGTCGGGGATCTGTACGGGGTCGTCGTCGCGTCGGGGGAGGAGCTGGGCTGAGGACTGAGACGCTCCCGGCTGTTCCGGGCGGGGCCACGGCTGTTCTCCGCCGGATCCCCGGCTGGTCCCCGGCTGGTCCCCGGCTGGTCCCCGGCGGCGGGTGCCGGGTCGCCGGAAACTCCCTCCGGGCGGCCCGTAACCGTACGGATCACCGGCGGTTGTACCGGTGGGGTTCCCGCTGCCCACGGCCAGGCCCACGCGCCCCGGCCGGGCAGAACACGGGCGAGCGACACCATGCCGCAGGGGCCCCGGAACGCGGCCCCTCCCGTCGGAGGAGGCCGCCGCCTCGGGACAGCGGGAGGGCAGGGAGCCGTGACGGTGGCCGCGCACGGGGGGTATGAGACGCACGGGGGAGCCGGGACCTCCGCGGAGCGCGAGGAGCGCGAGGAGCGCGAGGGGCGCGAGGGGCGCGAGGGGCGCGCGCGGGAGCAGGAGAGGTGCGCGGAGGACGGCGCGCACGCCCTTCATGAGGGCATCCTGCGGCGCCAGGGCGCGCGCGAGTCGGCGGCCCGCACCTACGCGCGCGCCCTGCCGATCGTGCCGGTCCGGGCGCGCGGCCTCACCATCGAGGGCGCGGACGGCCGCCGTTACCTGGACTGCCTCTCCGGTGCGGGCACCCTCGCCCTCGGCCACAACCACCCCGTCGTCCTGGAGGCCGTCCGCAAGGTCCTCGACTCGGGCGCGCCGCTGCACGCCCTCGACCTGGCCACGCCCGTCAAGGACGCGTTCGTCACCGAGCTGTTCCGCACCCTGCCCGCCGGACTGGCCGCACGCGCGCGCGTGCAGTTCTGCGGTCCGGCCGGTACGGACGCGGTCGAGGCCGCCTTCAAGCTCGTCCGGGCCGCCACCGGACGCACCGGCATCATGGCGTTCACCGGGGCCTACCACGGGATGACCGACGCGGCGCTCGCCGCCTCCGGGCACGCCCAGGACGTACGCGTCACCCGGCTGCCCTACCCGCAGGACTACCGCTGCCCCTTCGGCGTCGGCGGCCCGCTCGGCGCCGAACTCGCCGCCCGCTGGACAGAGTCCCTGCTGGACGACCCCAAGTCCGGGGTGCCGCTGCCCGCCGGGCTGATCCTCGAACCCGTCCAGGGCGAGGGCGGGGTGATCCCCGCGCCGGACGCGTGGACGCGCCGCGTCCGGCGGCTCACCGAGGACAGGTCCGTACCCCTGATCGCCGACGAGGTCCAGACCGGCGTCGGCCGCACCGGCGCCTTCTGGGCGGTGGACCACAGCGGCATCACACCGGACGTGATGGTGCTGTCGAAGGCCATCGGCGGCAGCCTGCCGCTGGCCGTCGTCGTGTACCGGGACGACCTCGACGTCTGGGCACCCGGTGCCCACGCGGGCACCTTCCGCGGCAACCAGCTCGCCATGGCCGCCGGGACCGCCACCCTGGCGTACGTCCGTGAGAACCGGCTCGCCGAGCACGCCGCCGATCTCGGCTCCCGCATGCTGCGCAGGCTGGGCGAGCTGCGCGAGCGGTACGCCTGTGTGGGCGACGTGCGGGGGCGTGGGCTGATGCTCGGCCTGGAACTGGTCGATCCGGAGGCCGCGGCGGAGACGGAGACGGAGCCTGAAGCAGAGCCTGAGATGGCGTCCGGGGCCGGGACGGGGGCGGGGTCCGGCACGGGGGCCGCGCCGCTCGCCGCTCCCGGGCGACGCCCGCCCCCCGCCGCTCCCGCCCTGGCCGCCGCCGTGCAGCGGGAATGCCTGCGGCGGGGCCTCATCGTCGAACTCGGCGGCCGCCACGGCAGCGTCGTCCGGCTGCTTCCGCCGCTGACCCTCACCGACGAGCAGTCCACCGCCGTGCTCGACCGGCTGGCCGACGCGGTCGAGGCGGTCGAAGCGGTGGCCGGTCGGCCTCCCGCGCGCGTGGGCGAGCGGTCCGGGCCGCCCGGACAGGGCCGCCGTGCCGCCGGGCCGGTGCGAGGAGCGGGGGGCGCGGAATGACCGGGCCGGAGCCCGCCGCCGTGCCCGGTCGGCGGCCGGGCGGCCGACCGCGGCGACCGCCCGGGACGACGCCGCAGCCCCCGGACGCCTCGGTCGACGTACCGGACGTCGTCCACGAACCGGACGTCGTCGGCGTACCGGACGTCACGGACGTCACGGACCCCGCAGACGCCCACGTCTCACCCCCACGCCGAGGAACCGCCGTGAACGCCACCCCCACCGTCCCCCACCAGACGGGCGCCCTGCCCGCCCA
The DNA here is from genome assembly GCF_053589675.1 of Streptomyces sp. NPDC003284. Taxonomy (NCBI): domain Bacteria; kingdom Bacillati; phylum Actinomycetota; class Actinomycetes; order Kitasatosporales; family Streptomycetaceae; genus Streptomyces; species Streptomyces sp. NPDC003284. The sequence continues at coordinate 326,738 of NZ_JBSFSI010000007.1, read as the reverse complement.
CCGGTCACCGGACCCGCGTCCGTCCCCGGCCGACGCGGTGTCCACGTCGGCCGACCCGCTCGACCACCCCGACCCGCACACGGCCGCCCAGATCGCCGGTGTCGAGAACCTGCTGCGCTGCTGGGTCCGCGAGACCGGCATGCAGGGCCCCGGCGACGGCATCCTCCGCGTCCCCCTGCCGAGCAGCGGAACGGCCCTCCTGGTACCGGTCCGCCACTGGTCGCCGACCGGCTGGCACCGCTTCGGCCCGCCGCGCCTGGCCGGTGCCCCGGAGTCCGCCCCAGCGGCCGACGCCGTCACGGTCGCCGCGCTGCTCGCCCGCGAAGCCGCGGTCCCGGCCGCCGACAGCGACGACACCAGCGGCTCCGGGCCCCGCGGCGGAGCCGAATCCCGCGGCGGCTCCGGCCCGGCGGACGCCATGGCCGGGGCCGACGCGGTCGACCTGGTGTCGCGCGTCGCCGACTCGGTCCGGCGCACCGCGCTCTTCCTCGCCGACCGCCGCGCGGACCCGGCCGACCGCCCCGACCTCTTCCTCTCCGCCGAGCAGGCCCTCCTGCTCGGACACCCCCTGCATCCGGCGCCCAAGAGCCGCGAGGGCCTGTCGGAGGCCGAGGCACGGCCGTACTCGCCCGAGTCCCGCGGCGCCTTCCCGCTGCACTGGATGGCCGTCGCCCCCGGCGTGCTCGCCACCGACTCCGCGTGGACCGAGGGTGGCCGCCGTGTCCCGGCCGACCGGATCACGGCCCGGCTCGCGGGCCCGGGACTGCCCCTGCCCGAGGGGTACGCGGCACTGCCGCTGCACCCGTGGCAGGCGCGCGAGGTGCGGCACCGCCCCGGCACGGCCGCGCTCCTCGACGCGGGACTGCTGCGCGACCTCGGACCGCACGGCCCGTCCTGGCACCCGACCTCCTCCGTACGCACCGTCCACCGCGGCGGCGCGCCCGCCATGCTCAAACTGTCCCTCGCCCTGCGCATCACCAACTCGCGCCGGGAGAACCTCCGCAAGGAACTCCACCGCGGAGTGGAGGTGCACCGGCTGCTGCGGGCCGGACTCGGCGCGCGGTGGCGGGCCGCCCACCCCGGTTTCGACATCGTGCGCGACCCGGCCTGGCTGGCCGTCGACGACCCGGACGGCGGTCCCGTGCCCGGCCTCGATGTGATGATCCGGCACAACCCGTTCGCCCCGGCGGACGACGTCGCCTGCGTCGCCGGACTGGTCGCTCCCCGGCCGAGCCCCGGCGGCGCGCCCCACAGCCCGGCAGACGGCGCACCCGCACCGTACGGCCCGGCCGGGAGCGCGGCGCACGACTCGGCCGCGAGCCCGGCGTACGACCCGGACGGCGGCCGTCCCCGGACGGACAGCGGCCGGATCACGCGCTCCCGCCTCGCGGAGATCGTCACGCGGCTCGCCGCCCGCAGCGCCCGGCCGGTGGGCGCCGTCGCCGCCGAGTGGTTCCTGCGCTACCTCGAACAGGTGATCCGTCCCGTGCTGTGGCTGGACGGCGAGGCGGGCATCGCCCTGGAGGCGCATCAGCAGAACACCCTGGTCCTGCTGGACCCGGCGGGCTGGCCGGCGGGCGGCCGCTACCGCGACAACCAGGGGTACTACTTCCGGGCCTCCCGGCACGCGGAACTCGACGCGGCACTGCCCGGGATCGGCGCCCGCAGCGACACCTTCGTCCCCGACGAGGTCGCCGACGAGCGCTTCGCGTACTACCTCGCCCTCAACAACGTGTGCGGCCTCGTCGGCGCCCTCGGCTCCCAGCGGCTCGCCGACGAACGGCTGCTGCTGGCCGCCTTCCGCCGCTTCCTGGCCACCGCGGCGAGCGGGCCCGGACGCCTGCGCTCCACGCTGCCCGCCCGTCTGCTGGACGCGCCGGTCCTGCGCTGCAAGGCCAATCTGCTGACCCGGCTGCGCGGCCTGGACGAACTGGCCGGTCCGGTCGACACCCAGTCCGTCTACGTCACCGTCGCCAACCCCCTCCACTCCTGACGCCCTGACGCTCCGGCCCCCCGGCCGCTCCCGAGTGCCACGGATCCCTCCGAGAGGACCGCCCATGCCGTCCGCCGACACCGGCACCGCCCCGAGCCCCGCCCCCGACCGGACCCCCGCCGCAGGGGCGCCCGCCGAGGCGGGCAGCGACGGCGAGGACACGCTCGATCTGCGGCTGCCCGAGGAATTCGTCGCGCTCTTCGCCGACCCCGCCGGGACCGCTCCCGCCGCCACCGGCGGCCCGGCCGACCTCCTGGACGGTGTGGGCGACTGGGGCCCCGTCGACACCCCCGTGGGGACCTTCCGCCTGGTGCCCGTCCGGATCGAACGGGACCTGCCGGTCGTCAGCCGCTGGATGAACGACCCCGCGGTCGACGCCTTCTGGCAGCTCGCCGGGCCACCGAGCGCGACCGAGGAACACCTGTGCGCCCAGGTGGACGGCGACGGACGCAGCGTCCCCTGCATCGGTCTGCTGGACGGCATGCCGATGAGCTACTGGGAGATCTACCGGGCCGATCTCGACCCGCTGGCCCGCCACTACTGCGCACGGCCGCACGACACGGGCCTCCACCTCCTCATCGGCGCCGCCGCCGACCGCGGCCGGGGGACCGGCGGCGCGCTGCTGCGGGCGGTGGCCGCACTGGTCCTCGCCCGGCGCCCGGCCTGCGCCCGCGTCGTCGCCGAACCCGACCTGCGCAACGGCCCCTCGGTGGCCGCCTTCCTGCGCGCGGGATTCCGGCAGGCGGCCGAGGTGGAGCTGCCCGGCAAGCAGGCCGCCCTCATGGTGCGGGACCGGTTCCCGCAGCGGCCGCGATGACCGCGGACCGACGCCGGTGTCCGGCTTCGGCGCACCGGCTGTCAGTGCCGCCCCGTAGGGTGGTCGCGCTATGACGAAGCCCTCACTCCCCGAACTCCTGCATGCCGCCGTCGCAGCCGTCGGCGGTGCGGAGCGCCCCGGCCAGGTGACCATGGCCCAAGCCGTCGGCGACGCGATCGACGACGGCTCACATCTGCTGGTCCAGGCCGGCACCGGCACCGGCAAGTCCCTCGGCTACCTCGTGCCGGCGCTCGCGCACGGGGAGCGGGTCGTGGTGGCGACGGCCACCCTCGCCCTCCAGCGCCAGCTCGTCGAGCGCGACCTGCCGCGCACGGTGGACGCGCTGCACCCGCTGCTGCGCCGCCGCCCGGACTTCGCGATGCTCAAGGGCCGGTCGAACTACCTGTGCCTGCACCGGCTGCACGAGGGCGTCCCGCAGGACGAGGAGGAGGGCCTGTTCGACCAGTTCGAGGCGGCGGCGCCCACCAGCAAGCTGGGACAGGACCTGCTGCGGCTGCGCGACTGGTCGGACGAGACCGAGTCAGGGGACCGCGACGACCTCACCCCGGGCGTGTCGGACCGGGCCTGGGCGCAGGTGTCGGTCTCCTCCCGGGAATGCCTGGGCGCCTCGAAGTGTGCCTACGGTGCGGAGTGCTTCGCCGAGACGGCCCGCGAGCGCGCCAAGCTGGCCGAGGTCGTCGTCACCAACCACGCGCTGCTCGCGATCGACGCCATCGAGGGCGCGCCGGTCCTGCCGCAGCACGAGGTCCTGATCGTCGACGAGGCGCACGAACTGGTCTCCCGGGTGACCGGTGTGGCCACCGGCGAGCTGACCCCCGGCCAGGTCAACCGCGCGGTGCGCCGCGCCGCGAAGCTGGTCGACGAGAAGACGGCCGACCAGCTCCAGACCGCCGCCGAGGGCTTCGAGCGGCTGATGGAGCTGGCCCTGCCCGGCCGCCTGGAGGAGATCCCGGAGGACCTCGGCTACGCGCTGCTGGCGCTGCGGGACGCGGCGCGCAATGTCATCTCGGGGATCGGCGCGACCCGCGACAAGTCGGTCCAGGACGAGGACGCCGTCCGCAAGCAGGCCCTGGCCTCCGTCGAATCCGTGCACGACGTGGCCGAGCGGATCACCGAACGCTCCGAGTGGGACGTCGTCTGGTACGAGCGCCACGACCGCTTCGGCGCCTCGCTGCGGGTGGCCCCCATGTCGGTGTCGGGCCTGCTGCGGGAGAAGCTTTTCACCGACCGCTCCGTGGTGCTCACCTCGGCGACGCTGAAGCTGGGCGGCGACTTCAACGGCGTCGGGGCGTCACTGGGCCTGGCCCCGGAGGGCACGGAGGGCGAGGACGTGCCGCAGTGGAAGGGCGTGGACGTCGGTTCCCCCTTCGACTACCGCAGGCAGGGCATCCTGTACGTCGCCAAGCACCTGGCGCGGCCCGCGCGCGACGGCGACCGCACGGACATGCTCGACGAGCTGGCGGAGCTGATCCGGGCGGCGGGCGGCCGGACACTGGGCCTGTTCTCCTCGATGCGGGCCGCCCAGCTCGCCGCCGAGGAGCTGCGCTCGCGCATGCCGGAGTTCCCGATCCTGCTCCAGGGCGAGGAGACCCTCGGCGAGCTGATCAAGAACTTCTCGGCCGACCCGAGGACGTGCCTGTTCGGCACCCTCTCGCTCTGGCAGGGTGTCGACGTCCCGGGCGCCAGTTGCCAGCTGGTCGTGATGGACAAGATCCCCTTCCCGCGTCCCGACGATCCGCTGATGAGCGCCCGCCAGAAGGCGGTCGAGGAGGCCGGGGGCAACGGCTTCATGGCGGTCGCGGCGACGCACGCGGCCCTGCTGATGGCCCAGGGCGCCGGGCGTCTGGTCCGCGCCTCCGGGGACCGGGGCGTGGTCGCCGTACTGGATCCGCGGCTGGCGACCGCGCGCTACGGCAGCTATCTGAAGGCGTCGCTGCCGGACTTCTGGTACACCACCGACCGCAACCAGGTGCGCAAGTCGCTCACGGCCATCGACGCGGCGGCGCAGGCCGCGGAGACGGAGCGGGCCGCGGCGGAGTGATCCCGGGCGGCAGGCACCGGCCGGGCCTCCCGGCCGGTGCCTGCCGTTCCACGCGTGGGCGGCGGGCGGCAGTGCCTGTACGGATGGCTCACGTGAGCGTGCCCAGCCGCCCGCCCGCGCGGGCAAGCGCCGTGGCCCGGGGTCCGCGGTCCGCGCGGGCCGACGCCGCGCCCCGGGCCCACGGTCGCGCAGCACAGCACAGGGCCCCGGAACCGGCGCAGAGGTTCCGGGGCCCGGTCAGGGGGCGGGAGGTGAGCCCGCCCGGCGGCGGTCTCAGACGCGCCGCAGCACCGCGACCACCTTGCCGAGGATGGTCGCGTCGTCACCGGGGATCGGCTCGTACGCGGCGTTGTGCGGCAGCAGCCACACATGGCCGTCCTCGCGCTTGAAGCGCTTGACGGTGGCCTCCCCGTCGATCATGGCGGCCACGATGTCGCCGTTCTCGGCGACCTGCTGGCGGCGGACCGTCACCCAGTCGCCGTCGCAGATCGCGGCCTCGATCATCGAGTCGCCGACGACCTTGAGGACGAACAGCTCACCGTCGCCGACCAGCTGCCGGGGCAGCGGGAAGACGTCCTCGACGGACTCCTCGGCGAGGATCGGGCCACCGGCCGCGATCCGCCCGACGAGCGGGACGTACGACGCGGCCGGCTTGCCGACGGTGTCCGTGGGCTGGAGCGTGGCCGCCTGGTCGGATCCGCGGACCTCGTACGCGCGCGGGCGGTGCGGGTCGCGCCGCAGGAAGCCCTTGCGCTCCAGGGCCATCAGCTGATGCGCCACCGAGGAGGTGCTGGACAGCCCCACGGCCTGGCCGATCTCCCGCATGGACGGCGGGTAGCCGCGCCGCTGCACGGAGTCCCTGATGACTTCGATCACTCGGCGCTGCCGCTCGGTGAGTCCCGAACTGTCCGCCCGGATGCCTGGAGGTCGGCCGGGCAGAGAGCGCTTGTGTGCCTCGGGATTCGCGGCTTCGTTCATCGCATGCACCGGCTCGAGTCGGCCCTGGGAGCGGTCCTGGGCGGTGATGGTGGCACTGTCTGCGGTGGTGGTCACGTCGGCCCCTCTCGATGGTCTCCCTCCGGCACAACGGTAGTTGCTTTCGAAAGGTTGCGCCAAACACACGTTCGAGTGAAAAAACGAGGATGGCGTGACTTGATCATGTGTGTCGGTGTATGGGTGGCGCGGTGTCCGGCAGACAAAAGGGCCTATTGCTGTACTCTTCACCGCCGGGGCGTGGGCCCGTGGCGGCGCGGCCCCAGTCTGCCACCGGGCGGCCCGCCCGCAGGGCGCCGAACCCTCTTCCGCCCGGGAGTCCCACGCGTCCTCCGTGCGGCGTTCACGGTATCTCCGTACCCCCGCGGCGGGCACGGGCGAGCACCGGAGTGTCCCGTTCCGCGTGTGCGGACGTACGGTGCGTGACCGTGTCCCGTCGGCGCTCCCGTGGCGGCCGTGCGACACGCGCGTATTTCGCAGCCCGTACGGGCCGATCCCTACATCTAGTGGTTGGATAGCTACAGCAGCCCAGAAGTTGTGGTGCCCCGGGTCTTGGACCCTCTCGTCATCGCCTATGCTGGGGGCTGCTTCGGCGGGGCCCATGAGGCCCGGCGAGGCCATCGAGTCTGCTGTGAGGAGGGTTGGAGCCCATGCACTGCCCCTTCTGCAGGCACCCCGACAGCCGTGTGGTCGACAGCCGTACGACGGACGACGGCACGTCGATCCGCAGGCGCCGCCAGTGCCCCGACTGCTCTCGCCGGTTCACGACCGTCGAGACGTGCTCGCTCATGGTGGTCAAGCGGTCGGGGGTCACCGAGCCCTTCAGCCGCACCAAGGTCATCAACGGCGTGCGCAAGGCGTGCCAGGGCCGCCCGGTCACCGAGGACGCGCTGGCCCAGCTCGGCCAGCGGGTGGAGGAGGCGATCCGGGCCAGCGGGAGCGCCGAGGTGGCCGCCCACGAGGTGGGACTCGCCATACTCGGCCCCCTGCGGGACCTCGACCTCGTGGCCTACCTGCGGTTCGCGTCCGTGTACCGGGCGTTCGACTCGCTGGACGACTTCGAGTCGGCCATCGCGGAGCTGAGGGAAGACGCGCGCCCCCCCGGCGCGGAGGACGGCGACGGCGCCGTCACGGGGGGCCAGGAAGACGATCGCGGGCGCGGTGGGACGGCTGAGGTCCCCCTGCCCGCGCGCGCCGCCGACTGATCGGCGGGCCCGGTCCGGACCGCGCGTCCGGACCCGGCCGGGCGGCGGCGAGGAAGACGGCTGCGGGCGGCAGCGACACACGTGCCCGCAGCACCAGACAGAACACCGTGTCTCGGAACATTCGGGGCACTTCTGGGCGTTTTCGCCCGTATCAGGGAGGCGGCATGACAGAGACGGCGAGCGGTCCGGCACGAGGTTCCCGCGCCAAGGGCGGCAAGGCGGGGAACAAGGGACTGCACATCGAGCGCATCCACACCACCCCCGGCGTGCACCCGTACGACGAGGTGAGCTGGGAGCGCCGTGACGTCGTCATGACCAACTGGCGCGACGGCTCGGTCAACTTCGAGCAGCGTGGCGTCGAGTTCCCCGACTTCTGGTCGGTGAACGCGGTCAACATCGTCACCAGCAAGTACTTCCGGGGCGCCGTGGGCACCCCGCAGCGCGAGACCAGCCTCAGGCAGCTGATCGACCGCATCGTGAAGACGTACCGGAAGGCCGGCGAGGACCACAAGTACTTCGCCTCGCCCGCCGACGCCGAGATCTTCGAGCACGAGCTGGCGTACGCCCTCCTGCACCAGGTCTTCAGCTTCAACAGCCCCGTCTGGTTCAACGTGGGCACCCCGCAGCCCCAGCAGGTCTCCGCCTGCTTCATCCTGTCCGTCGACGACTCCATGGAGTCGATCCTCGACTGGTACAAGGAAGAGGGCATGATCTTCAAGGGCGGCTCCGGGGCCGGCCTGAACCTCTCCCGCATCCGCTCCTCCAAGGAACTGCTGTCCTCCGGCGGCAACGCCTCGGGACCGGTCTCCTTCATGCGCGGCGCCGACGCCTCCGCCGGCACCATCAAGTCCGGTGGCGCCACCCGCCGCGCCGCCAAGATGGTCATCCTCGACGTCGACCACCCCGACGTGGAGGACTTCATCGAGACCAAGGTGAAGGAGGAGGAGAAGATCCGCGCCCTGCGCGACGCGGGCTTCGACATGGACCTGGGCGGCGACGACATCACGTCCGTCCAGTACCAGAACGCCAACAACTCGGTCCGGGTGAACGACGAGTTCATGAAGGCGGTCGAGCAGGGCGGGAAGTTCGGTCTGCGCGCCCGGATGACCGGCGAGGTCATCGAGGAGGTCGAGGCCAAGTCGCTGTTCCGCAAGATGGCCCAGGCCGCCTGGGCCTGCGCCGACCCGGGCATCCAGTACGACGACACGATCAACCACTGGCACACCTGCCCGGAGTCCGGCCGGATCAACGGCTCGAACCCGTGCAGCGAGTACATGCACCTGGACAACACGTCCTGCAACCTCGCCTCGCTGAACCTGATGAAGTTCCTCAAGGACGACGGCAAGGGCAACCAGTCCTTCCAGTCCGAGCGCTTCGCCAAGGTCGTCGAGCTGGTCATCACCGCGATGGACATCTCGATCTGCTTCGCGGACTTCCCGACCCAGAAGATCGGCGAGAACACCCGCGCCTTCCGCCAGCTCGGCATCGGCTATGCCAACCTCGGCGCCCTGCTGATGGCGACCGGCCACGCCTACGACTCCGACGGCGGCCGCGCGCTCGCCGGTGCCATCACCTCCCTGATGACCGGCACCGCCTACAAGCGCTCCGCCGAGCTGGCCGCGGTCGTCGGCCCGTACGACGGCTACGCCCGCAACGCGCAGCCGCACCAGCGCGTCATGAAGCAGCACGCCGACGCCAACGGCACCGCCGTGCGCATGGACGACCTGGACACCCCGGTGTGGGCCGCCGCCACGGAGGCCTGGCAGGACGTGCTGCGCCTCGGTGAGAAGCACGGCTTCCGCAACTCCCAGGCGTCGGTGCTCGCGCCGACCGGCACCATCGGCCTGGCCATGTCCTGCGACACCACCGGTGTCGAGCCCGACCTCGCCCTGGTCAAGTTCAAGAAGCTGGTCGGCGGCGGCTCGATGCAGATCGTCAACGGCACCGTCCCGCAGGCCCTCCGCCGCCTGGGCTACCAGGAGGAGCAGATCGAGGCGGTCGTCGCCCACATCGCCGAGAACGGCAACGTGATCGACGCCCCCGGTCTCAAGCAGGAGCACTACGAGGTGTTCGACTGCGCCATGGGCGAGCGCGCCATCTCCCCGATGGGCCACGTCCGCATGATGGCCGCGATCCAGCCGTGGATCTCCGGCGCCATCTCCAAGACGGTCAACATGCCGGAGTCGGCGACCGTCGAGGAGGTCGAGGAGATCTACTACGAGGCGTGGAAGCTGGGCGTCAAGGCGCTCGCGATCTACCGCGACAACTGCAAGGTCGGCCAGCCGCTCTCCGCCAAGACCAAGGACTCCGGCAAGAAGACCGAGGCCGCCGTGGACGCGCAGCCCAAGGTCGAGAAGGTCGTGGAGTACCGCCCGGTCCGCAAGCGCCTCCCGAAGGGCCGTCCCGGCATCACCACCTCCTTCACCGTCGGCGGCGCCGAGGGCTACATGACCGCCAACTCCTACCCGGACGACGGTCTCGGCGAGGTCTTCCTCAAGATGTCCAAGCAGGGCTCGACCCTGGCGGGCATGATGGACGCCTTCTCCATCGCGGTCTCCGTCGGCCTCCAGTACGGCGTGCCGCTGGAGACCTACGTCTCGAAGTTCACCAACATGCGCTTCGAGCCGGCCGGTATGACCGACGACCCGGACGTGCGGATGGCGCAGTCGATCGTCGACTACATCTTCCGCCGCCTGGCGCTGGACTTCCTGCCGTTCGAGACGCGCTCGGCGCTCGGCATCCACTCCGCCGAGGAGCGTCAGCGCCACCTGGAGACCGGTTCCTACGAGCCGATCGACGAGGACGTCGACGTCGAGGGCCTGGCCCAGTCGGCGCCGCGCCAGACCGACCTGAAGGCCGTCGCCACGCCGAAGGCCGCGGCCGAGGCGGCTCTGCCCGCCCCGCAGCAGGCGCACACCAGCGCCGAGCTGGTCGAGATGCAGCTGGGCATCCAGGCGGACGCCCCGCTCTGCTTCTCCTGCGGCACCAAGATGCAGCGGGCCGGCTCCTGCTACATCTGCGAGGGCTGCGGCTCGACGAGCGGCTGTAGCTGAGCCGACAACCGCACCATGAGGTGACGTGTAAGGGGCGCCGGCCATGGGCCGGCGCCCCTTACACATGTGCCCGTGCCGCCTGGCTACGGCCGGTCCGCGCCCATCACGGCGGTGAACCGCGCCGGGTCGCCCTCGTAGCCGCGGATCCCGGGACGGAACTGCCAGCTTCCGGAGCCGTCGCGGGCGAACTCCGCGACGACGGCCGCGGTCGCGCCCAGTACGCCGCCGAAGTCGTCCTCGGCGAGCACGGTGTAGCCCTCGCGGATACGCAGCCCCGGGTCGAGCACATCGGCGAAGGGCCGGTGCGCGCCCGTCTGCTGGATGACCACGCCGACCACCACGCGCGCGTAGCGCTCGGAGAGCCGGTCCAGCTCCAGGGTCATCACCTCGTCCCAGCCGAAGCCCTTGCCGTCCGTGCTGTCCCGGTTGAGAGTGATCGTGCCGTCGGGCGACCGGCTGTCGAAATGCACCAGATAGTCCGGAGCGCCGTACGGATCGCCCGCCAGGTAGGTGCCCGCCACTATGTCCAGATCGGTGGGCGGCTGCCCCGTGGGACTCGGATCCCACTTCAGCGCGACCTCGACCTTGCGGATCCCCTTGCTGAGCCCGCTCACCGGACCTCCCCTTCCCCGTCACCGTGCGCCCTGACTGTCCCAACCACCGGACTGCGCACGCTCGTTGTCCATCGTGCCACGGAGTCGGGGGCGCACGCGCGGGCGCTGTCCGCGCGAGAGTGACCGGCGCCACGCCCCAGGGCCGTACCATGGCGCGGTGCTGGTCAAGTGGATTCGCTGCACCGTGGTCGACCGCCGTGGGTTCGAGCGCGGGCAGCGGAAATGGGCGGGGCTTCTGGGGGAGCCGGGGTTTCGGGGGCAGGGGGGTGGCTGGAGCCGGGGACGGCAGGGGGTGGCGCACATCTTCGCCTTCTGGGAGAGCCGCGCCTTCTACGACTCCTTCATGGCCCGGTCCTACGACCGGCTCGCCGCCGCCCAGGCCGGGACCTTCAAGGACATGCGGGTCCGGCTCTTCGATCACCGGTTCGATGTGAAGACGGGCTTCGAGCCGCGCTTCACCGACGCCGACCTGGTGCGGGTGGCGCTCTGCCGGGTCCACGAGGAGCGCGCCGAGCACTTCACCCTGATGCAGGAGAAGGTCTGGAACCCGGCGATGGCCGGCTCGCCCGGCATGACCCGCGGCCTGTTCGGCGAGGCGCCCGGCAGCGAGTTCCTGGTGCTGTCCATGTGGCAGTCGGCCGCCGAGCACGGGAAGTACCGCACCGAACGGGTGGAGCGCCTCGCCCTGCGCGCCCAGACGGAGGCCGACGTGGCCGCCATGACCGGTGACATCGTGGAGCTGGAACCCGCCTGGACCGTGTGACCCCCGCCGAACGAGGGCCGCTCGATTCTCCGGTCCGCCCTCCTCCGATCTAGTGTTTTGGCATGGCACGACCACGGCGCATCGTTCTTGTCCGGCACGGCGAGTCGACGGGCAATGTCGATGACTCTGTCTACGAGCGCGAGCCCGACCACGCGCTCGCGCTGACCGAGCGGGGTCGGCAGGAGGCGGAGGAGACCGGCAAGGAGCTGCGCGACCTGTTCGGACGGGAACACGTCAGCGTGTACGTCTCGCCCTACCGGCGCACCCACGAGACCCTCCGCGCCTTCCACCTCGATCCCGGCCTCATCCGGGTCCGCGAGGAGCCGCGGCTGCGCGAGCAGGACTGGGGGAACTGGCAGGACCGCGACGACGTACGCCTCCAGAAGTCCTACCGGGACGCCTACGGGCACTTCTTCTACCGCTTCGCCCAGGGCGAGTCCGGAGCCGACGTCTACGACCGGGTCGGCGGCTTCCTGGAGAGCCTCTTCCGCAGCTTCGAGGCCCCCGACCACCCGCCCAACGTCCTCCTGGTGACCCACGGCCTGGCCATGCGGCTGTTCTGCATGCGGTGGTTCCACTGGACCGTGGCCGAGTTCGAGGCGCTGTCCAACCCCGGCAACGGCGAGACGCGGATGCTCGTCCTCGGGGACGACGGCCGCTACACCATGGACCGGCCCTTCGAGCGCTGGCGGGACCCGGAACCGTACGGCATATCCGGATAGACCGTACGGCATCTCCGGATAGAGTGGCCGGACGATGACCTCTGACTCCTCTTCCCCCGGGCGCCTGGAGCGCGCCCTCGCCAGTCTGCGCGGACTCTCGGTCGGTGACGCGCTCGGCTCGCAGTTCTTCGTACCGGCCGTCTATCCGCTCCTGCACCGCAGGGAGCTGCCCCCCGGCCCCTGGCAGTGGACCGACGACACGGAGATGGCCTGCTCCGTGGTGGCCGTGCTCACCGCACACCACCGCGTCGACCAGGACGCCCTGGCCGAGTCCTTCGCCCGGCACCACGACTTCGACCGCGGCTACGGCCCCGCCGTGAACCGCCTGCTGCGCCTCGTCCGCGAGGGCGGCGACTGGCGCGAACTGGCCTCGTCCCTCTTCAACGGCCAGGGGTCCTGGGGCAACGGCGCCGCGATGCGCATCGCCCCCCTGGGCGCCTGGTACGCCGACGACCCCGAGCAGGCCACCCATCAGGCCGAGATCTCCGCCTACCCGACGCATCAGCACCGCGAGGCCGTCGTGGGCGCCATGGCGGTCGCCGCCGCGGCGGCCCTGGCCGCGGCGCCCGGCGGACCACCGCGGCCCGAGGCGCTGCTGGACGGTGTGATCGCCCTGGTGCCCGCGCGCAGCGCCGTCGGCGCCGGACTGCGCCGCGCCCGCGACATGCTCGACTACGACGACGCGAACACGGTCGCCGCCGTCCTCGGCTGCGGACGGCGTACGACGGCGCACGACACGGTGCCCTTCGCGCTCTGGTCGGCCGCGCGGTGCCTCGGCGACTTCGAGGAGGCGTTCTGGCGGACCGCCCAGGCCGGCGGTGACGTGGACACCACCTGCGCCATCGTCGGCGGGATCCTCGCCGCGGCGGAGCCCGGCCGCCCGCCCGCCGAGTGGATCCACGGCACGGAGGCGCTGCCGGGCTGGCTGCCGGTGCCTGCCTGAGCGGGACCGCCGGACCTCGCGCCTTCCTTCGCGCTCCTTCGCGCCGCGATTCACGAATGCGATCCAGGGGGGCGGGGGTGGGGGTGCGGGCAGGAGCGGGAGGCGCTGTGGTGCCGGACGGCGGGCTGCGGGGGGCGTCGCCCGCCGTACCCCGGCGACGTTCCGGCCCGGTGCTGCTGTCGGTGTCGCTCTCGGTCGCGTTCCGGCCTGACGGTGCATCGGCCCTGCGGTGAGTGGGGGCGTGCGTCCGGCGTGCAGGCGTACGCCGGTTGCACAGCTGTGCGCGTATGTGAAGACGGCGGCCTCCACCGCGCGCCCCCGGACGCGACGGCGGCGGCCCCGCCGGTCCGCTGCGCCGGGCCTCGGCGGGGCGTCCGCGGCGGCGGTGCGGGCGCCGGGGGAAACCGGGGTGTCGCACCGGGTTCCGGGCGGCGTACGCTAAGGGCGCCATGCCGTACGAACCACCCACTCACACCGTCGAGCGCTCCCTTCGCGCCACGACCGGAGCGAAGGTCATCGCAGGTGTCGACGAGGTGGGGCGCGGCGCGTGGGCCGGGCCCGTCACCGTCTGCGCCGCGGTCACCGGACTGCGCCGGCCTCCCGCCGGTCTCACCGACTCCAAGCTCCTCACCGTCAAGCGGCGGACCGAACTCGCCGTGGTGCTGGAGAAGTGGGTGACGGCCTACGCCCTCGGGCACGCCTCGCCCGAGGAGATCGACGAGCTGGGGATGACGGCGGCACTGCGGCTCGCCGCCGGCCGTGCGCTCCAGGACCTGCCGGTCCGTCCGGACGCGGTCATCCTCGACGGCAAGCACGACTATCTCGGCGCGCCCTGGCGGGTCCGTACGGTCATCAAGGGCGACCGGTCCTGTGTGGCCGTCGCGGCGGCCTCGGTGATCGCCAAGGTGCGTCGCGACAAAATGATGGCCGAACTGGGTGCCGACCATGCAGACTTCGGATTTGCGGCCAACGCCGGGTATCCGTCGCCTGTGCACAAGGCCGCGCTGGAGGAGCGGGGGCCCACCCCGTACCACCGGCTGTCGTGGGCGTATCTTGATGCGCTGCCGCGTTGGCAGCACCTCAAGAAGGCCCGGATCTGGGCGGACGGAAGCGTTCCGGAGATCGAGGGCCAGCTCGGCTTCGACTTCTGACGGGACCGCCCGCCCGGAAGTGCCACCCGCCGCCGCGGGCCGCACCGACGTTTGATAGATATCAGCTCATGCCTCTCATTCCCGAGGAGCCTCAGATTCACGAGAGTGCCCAGGGTCCCCGCGTCACTCCGGCCACCGGCCGCACCGCGCCGACCCCTCGTCCCGTACCCGGCCCCCGTCCCGCGGCTCCGCCGCGTCCCGGTCGTCCCGGCCCCGTGCGGCCCGCTCCGCCGGCGCAGCGCACGCCGCGGGACACGGCCGCCACCAAGCCCGCCCCTTCGGGGCCGGCTGTCCCCGCCGCCCCGGCGGCTCCGCAGATCCAGCTGATCCCCGCCTCGGCCGAGGGAGCGCTCGACGCCGCCGAGGAAGCGGTCGACCTGCTCCTGGAGTCGGGTCGTGCCCCCGGGGAGGTGCTGGTGATCACCACCGGTGACCCGCACCCGTGGGCCACCCACGAGCTCACCTTCGGTGAGACGTCCTACTGGGCGCAGCACGACGCGGGCGACGACGTCTTCTACACGGACGCCGCCGGAACCTCCCGCGCCGCGTCCCGTGCCGTCGTCGTGGTCGCCGTCAACGGCGGCACCGGTGACGGCGTCGCCACCGCACTGCCGCTGGCCCACGCACGGGCCGGTGCCCTGCTGATCGTCTGCGGTGACCCGCAGCAGATCAACTCGGTGCTGGGCGTCGGCGTCTGAGACGTCCTGTCCCCGGCGCACGCGTCGGCCAGGACGTCCTGATCACGGGGGACGCAGGGGGGAGCGCAGAGCGACAGCCGTCGTTGCGGAACATCGCACGACGGCTGTTTCGGCGTGCCCGGAGGCCGCGTGGGCGCCGCATGGGCGTCCGGGGGGTAGGTGTCTGGGGGCGTGCGGGGTGCGCGAGTGGCGTGTGGGGGCATGCGTGGGCAAACGCGGGCGTGCGTGAGCCGGGCGTACGTGCGGGCGGGACGGATCCCGGGCGGCCCGGTCCGCTCAGTGGCGGTGGCCGGGAGCGGCTGCGGGCGTCAGCGGGCCGCAGCGCGGCTCAGCACCTCGGAGGCCGGGCCCCCGGTGCGTGGCGACGGCGGCCGGCTCTCCGTCGTACCGAGAGCCTCGGGCGCCGAGACGGCGCTCGGTCTGCGGCCGCCGCGCCCCTCGCCGAGCACCTGCCACCCGTCCCGGGTCAGCGTGATGTACGCGCCGCAGCGCAGCCCGTGCAGGGTGCACGCGTCGCGCAGCCCCCACATCCAGGCGCCGTCCTCCTCCGTCCACCGCGCGTCGCCCTCACGGCAGTAGAGCAGCACAGCGGTGCGCACCGGGGTGCGGCGCCGCAGGTCGTGCGGTATCACCCGGCGGAGCTGGGCGAGCAGGGCGTTGCGGAACATCCAGCCGTCGGCGGGCGCGGCACGGCGCACGAACGAGGCGCTGGCGCGCAGCCGCTCGTCCGGATCGAGCACGGCGACCACGGCGGTGGCCGGCCCGGGGCGGTGCCGGGCGTGGAGTCCGCTGACGACCTCACGGGGGTTGCGCAGCAGGGGGATTCCCGCGGCGGCCCACTCCGCGGGTTCGAGCACGCGATGGGCGGAGGCGGGGGACGTCGACAGCGAGGCCGCCGAGGACGGAGCGAATCCGAAGGTCACGTTCCTCCCTTCGGCTACGCGCCCATGACTGCGGGCGGGGCGGATGCAGGAGAGCGCACACCGCAGCAGAGCACTGCCGGGGTCACGGCCGAGCCGAGCGGGGAGCGGACTTCAATTCTTCCTGTCGAACTGGAATGCGGCAACGAGCAATTGAGGCCGCCGACCCTTTTCGGCTGACCCGCGCCTTATATCCCTACCCAGCGGTCCACCGCGTGACGCCCGGGGCGACCGGTCGGACACCTTACTGTCGTCTTTCCGTCATCACTGTCGTCTTCCCGTCATCCGCCCGCAATCTGTCCACCAGCGCCCTCACACGGGTACCCCGTGCCACGCCTCCTGCCACGCCCTCCGCGGCCGCCGGGCGACGGCGCGGCTACCGTGCGGGTCCGGCCGGTCCCGGTGGGTGAAGTGGCCCGTTGTCAGTGGCATCGGGTTGCATGGAGGCATGGAACAACTGGACCTCCGCGCCGAAGCCGATGCCGTCCTCGCCGAGCTGGTCGGCGACCCGGGCGGTTCGGCGCGGCTGCGGGAAGACCAGTGGCAGGCTGTGGCGGCCCTGGTGGAGGATCGGCGCCGTGCCCTCGTGGTGCAGCGCACCGGCTGGGGCAAGTCGGCGGTGTACTTCGTGGCCACCGCTCTGCTGCGCAGACGCGGCGCCGGTCCGACGGTGATCGTCTCACCGCTGCTGGCGCTGATGCGCAACCAGGTCGAGTCCGCGTCGCGGGCCGGTATCCGGGCGCGCACCATCAACTCCGCCAACCCGGAGGAGTGGGACACGATCTACGGGGAGGTCGAGCGCGGCGAGACCGACGTCCTCCTGGTCAGCCCGGAGCGGCTGAACTCGGTGGACTTCCGCGAGCAGGTGCTGCCCAAGCTGGCGGCCACGACCGGCCTGCTGGTGGTCGACGAGGCGCACTGCATCTCCGACTGGGGACACGACTTCCGCCCGGACTACCGGCGGCTGCGGTCGGTGCTCGCCGGGCTCGCCCCCGACGTGCCCGTCCTGGCCACCACCGCGACGGCCAACGCGCGCGTCACCGCGGACGTGGCCGAGCAACTGGGCACCGGCGCGGGCGAGGCCCTGGTGCTGCGCGGCTCCCTGGAGAGGGAGAGCCTGCGGCTGGGCGTGGTCCGGCTGCCGGACGCCGCGCACCGCCTCGCCTGGCTGGCGGAGCACCTGGAGGAGCTGCCGGGCTCCGGGATCATCTACACGCTCACGGTGGCCGCGGCCGAGGAGGCCGCCGCCCATCTGCGCCAGCGCGGCTTCACGGTCGCCTCCTACACCGGTCGTACGGAGAACGCCGACCGCCTCCAGGCCGAGGAGGACCTGCTCGCCAACCGGGTCAAGGCACTGGTGGCGACCTCCGCGCTCGGCATGGGCTTCGACAAGCCGGACCTGGGCTTCGTGCTCCACCTCGGTTCGCCGTCCTCCCCGATCGCCTACTACCAGCAGGTCGGGCGTGCGGGGCGCGGTGTGGCACACGCCGACGTACTGCTGCTGCCGGGCAAGGAGGACGAGGCGATCTGGCGGTACTTCGCCGACACCGCTTTCCCGCCCGAGGCCCAGGTCCGCCAGACGCTCACGGCCCTCGCCGACGCGGGGCGCCCGCTGTCCGTCCCGGCGCTGGAGGCGGTGGTGGACCTGCGGCGCAGCCGACTGGAGACCATGCTCAAGGTGCTGGACGTGGACGGCGCGGTCAAGCGGGTCAAGGGCGGCTGGATCTCCACCGGCGAGCCGTGGAGCTACGACGCCGAGCGGTACGCCTGGGTGGCGCGGCAACGGGCGGCCGAGCAGCAGGCCATGCGCGACTACGTGAGCACGTCGGGCTGCCGTCTGGAGTTCCTGCGGCAGCAACTGGACGACGAGGGAGCGGCTCCGTGCGGCCGCTGCGACAACTGCGCGGGCCCGTGGGCCGACGTGTCCGTCTCCGACCAGTCGCTGACGACCGCCGCGCAGGAGCTGGACCGCCCCGGAGCCGAGATCGAGCCGCGCCGGATGTGGCCGACGGGCATGCCCGCGCTGGGCGTCGACCTCAAGGGCCGCATCCCGCCCGGCGAGCAGTGCTCGGCCGGGCGCGCCCTGGGACGGCTGTCCGACATCGGCTGGGGCAACCGGCTGCGCCCCCTGCTCGCGGAGAACGCGCCGGACGGCGTGGTCCCCGACGACGTCCTGCGGGCCGCCGTCGCGGTCCTCGCGGACTGGGCGCGCTCCCCGGGCGGCTGGGCGACAGGCGCACCGGACGCCCCGGCCCGCCCGGCGGGCGTCGTCGCGGTTCCGTCCACGACCCGCCCGCGGCTCGTCGGCTCCCTCGCCGAGGGCATCGCGACCGTGGGCCGCCTGCCCTTCCTCGGCACCCTGACGTACACCGGACCGGACGACGGCCGCGCGGTGCGCCGCAGCAACTCCGCACAGCGCCTCAAGGCGCTGTCCCAGGCGTTCACCGTCTCCGGGGAACTGGCGGACGCCCTGAGCCGCTCTCCCGGTCCCGTCCTGCTCGTGGACGACAGCACCGACTCCGGCTGGACCCTGGCGGTCGCCGCCCGCCTGCTGCGCCGGGCGGGCAGCGGACCGGTCCTGCCGCTGGTCCTCGCGACGGCGGGCTGATCCGGCGGCGGGGACCTGGACCTCGCCGCCCGGTTCCCGGGTCGGGCGATGCGCTTCCACCTCTACCTCTACGCCGCGAGCCGCGCGGGAGGGGAGGCAGCGGGAGAGGAGTTCACGGGGCAGGGGCAGGGGCAGGGGCAGGGGCGTGGGCGTGGGGATGGGGATGGCGGTGTCGGGTGGCGCCCCGTTCCCCGCGGCCTCGGCACGGTTCGGCGAGGTCCGGCCGGGGTGAAGCGGGTTGGGTTGACGTGTCCCTGGCCCGACTTATCCACAGGCGAAAGCGAAATGCTGGATTCCGCGAGATCGTCGGGGCATGACGAATCACGGCGAAACGACTGGATCGCACGGAAGCGGACCTTTCGGTGGGGAGACCTTCGGGGTGGGCCCTTCCGGGACCGAGCCCTTCGGAAGCGGGTCCCTCGGCTCCGGCGACATCACGTACGACGGAACCGGACCGAACCACCAGATCACCCTGCGTACCCCGGCCGAACTGGCCGACGCCCTGCCGTATCTCCTCGGCTACCGCCCCGAGGACAGCATCGTCCTGGTCGCCCTGCACGACCGGGACGGCGGCGGCAGGTTCGGCGGCAGGGCCAGGGTCGGCATCCCGGCGGACCACGACGACTGGCCGGAGGCGGCCCGGCAGTTGGCGCGGGGACTGATCAGGGGCAGCGAGCGCAGGGGAGTGATGCCCGAGCAACTGGTCGCCTTCCTCTGCCAGGAGCCGGCGAACGGCGAGACGGCGCGTGAGGTCGCGCGGCGGTTGCAGCCACTGGCCCAGACGCTGCGCGAGGAGTGCGGCTCCCTCGACGTCCCGGTGGTCGAGGCCCTGTGCATCTCCGATGGCCGCTTCTGGTCCTACTGCTGCCCGACCGACCGATGCTGCCCCGACGAGGGCTGGCCCATGGGTCTGCCCGGCACCTCGGTACTGGCCGCGGCGGCGGCGTACGCCGGACTTCAGGTGCGCGGCAGCCTGAAGGAGCTGCGGGCCAGGCTGCTCCCCTGGGAGGCCTCGGTGGCACGCGCGCAGGAGACCGCGCTGGACGCGGCGGGCCGGGCCCTGGTGCCGAGGATCCTCGACGAGGTGAGCCGTGCCGGAGTCGCCGAGGAGACACTGGAACTCGCCGGGCGCGTCCTGGGCCGCTTCGCCGACACGCCCGCCGTCCCCGGCGCGGTCGCCGCCGACCTCCGCGACGATCGGCTCTTGGACGACGGGGAAGCGGCCTCGCTGATCCTCGGCCTACAGGACCGCACGACGCGTGACCGCGCGGCCGAGTGGATGGAAGGGGACGAAGCGGCCCCTGCGCTCCGCCTCTGGCGGGCCCTGGCCCGCCGCTGTGTCGGCCCCTACGGAGAACACGCGGCCGCGCCGCTCACCCTCGCGGGCTGGGTCGCCTGGTCCTCGGGCGACGGCCTGGAGGCCCGTGAAGCCCTCGCCATGGCGCTGGGCGCGGACCCCGACTACCTCTTCGCCCGCCTCCTCCACCAGGCGTGCAACGAGGGACTGGACCCGGAATCGGTCCGCCGCTGCCTCCGCGCGGAGCGCACGGGGCGCCTGCACCCGGCCGAGCAGGAAGCAGAAACCGGCGAGGACCCGCCCGAGGCGGCTGCCCCGCGATCGTCCGGCGAGCAGAACGGCCCGGAAGCGGAAGCGGAAGCGGAAGCGCAGGGCGCAAAGGGCCCGGAGGACCCGGAGGGCGTGGCGCCCGGTACCGGCGCGGAGCGGCATCCGGCGCCCGGCCCCCGCGGCAGGTGCGCACCGGCGGTGGCGGCGGCCCCGTCCGGCCGTCGGCGTCGCGTACGAGGCACCGCGGCGGTGTCCGGCCCCGGCCCCGCCAGGCCGCCCGGCCGCACACGCCCGCGTGCCACGGGGGCGACGGGCGCGACGGACCCGGCTCGCCGCGCCCGGCGTCGGCCGACCCATGAGCCACAGCCCGACCTGTCCGGAGACGACGCATGAACCCCCCGTCCGCCCCGAACCGTCGCAACCGTCGCGCCCCTCTCACTCCCCCCACTCCTCTCACCGCTCCCACCTCGCGCGCCTCCACCGCTCCCACCTCTCTCGTCTCGCCTCTCGGCCCTCCGTACCGCCGCCATTCGGTCGGCTTCACCGGTCCCGGGCGTGACCCGGCCCCGCTCCGCGCCGTTCACCTGAGTGGCGGAACACCTGCCCAGGCCACCCCGCCACCCCAGGTCGCTTCGGAGCCGCCGCCGGTGCCGGGCGCCGTACACGCCGAGGCCCCCAGAGCGCAGAGGAAGCCGTCCCATGCACCAGCCGACTCCGCCCTGCCCCACCGGCGGCGCCGCGGTCTTCAGCACGCCCGTGAGCCCCGTGGGGCAGCGCCCGGCCGCGCCCGCGCGGTACGCCGCGCTCGTGCCGGGTGACTCCCGGACCCGGGCGCCGCGCTCGCTCCCGGGCAGTCCCGCGGAACTGCCCGCAGCCCATGACGCCATGATCTGCGTGGCCCTCCCCGGGCTGGCGATCTCCTCCGCCCAGGGGCAGTTGAGCGGGCGCGGTCTGGAGGGCTTCTACCGCTCCGGACGGCGCCTCCTCTCCCGCTGCCAGGTGCGCGTCGCCGGGCGTGAACCGCTCGGCGTCCAGGCCCTGATGACCGCCGCCGACCGGGTCCGCTTCGTCGGCACCCTGCGCGCCTCTCCGGGCACGGGCCCGGACCCCGACGTGCTGGTGGAGCGCGTACGGGACGCGGACGGCACGGAGCGGATCACCCTGCGCAGCACCTCGCCGCGCCCGTTGCGGCTCCCCGTGGAGGTGGCTCTCGGCACCGACCTCGCGGACCTCGGTCAGATCGCCCGTGGACGCGCGGGGGAGGAACGCCCCGCGAGCGTGCGGGGCTCGGGGCTGCGCTGGTCCCGCGGCGCCACCAGCGCGTCGGTCACCGCGGACCCGCCGCCCGCCGAAGCACTGGCCTCCGCGGGCCTGCTGCGCTGGGAGTTCGAGCTGTCCCCGGGCGGCACGGCCACCGTGGAACTGCGGGTGCGGCAGGACGGCGCGGGACCCCTGCGGGCCGTGGGCCGCACCGCCACGAGTCCGCTGGCGCCCGCGCGGGCCACCGGCGACACCCCCGGGGTGGCGGAACTGCTGCGCACCGGCATCGACGACCTGCACGCCCTGCTGCTGCGCGCCCCGGCCTCCCCGTCCGACCTGCACCTGGCGGCCGGGGCCCCGTGGCGGTGCGGCCTGGCCCCGGCCGAGGCGCTGGTCGCTGCCCGGATGGCGCTGCCCCTGGGGACCCGGCTGGCCGTGAGCACCCTGCGCACCCTGGCCCGCACCCAGCACACCGGCCCAGGGCGGCAGACCGGGATGATCCCCGGACCGCGCCGCGACGCGGGCCCCCACCTGCCGCCCGGCTGCACCGGCACGGAGGCGACTCTGCTCTTCCCCGCGCTGCTCGCCGAAGCCCGCCGCTGGGGCCTTCCCGAACGGGAGGCGGAGGACCTGCTGCCCGCGGCCGAGGGCTGCCTCACCTGGCTGCGTGCTGCCGTGGGAGACGGCACATATCTGTGCGATCACCTGCCCGGCAGACCCGTGCGCTGCGAGATCCAGGCGCACGCCCACCGGGCGGCGCTGCTCGGCGCGGACCTGCTCGACGCGTACGGCAGACCGGGCGCGGCCGAACTGCGGCAGTGGGCCCAGCATCTGCGCACGGCGTTCCGGGACGACTTCTGGGTCGACGACCGCGGCGGCGGCAGACCCGCGGCCGGCCGGGCCCCCGACGGGCGGCTGCTCACGCACCTCGACGCCTCCGCCGTGCACCTGCTCGACACCGGCCTGCTGGGCGGCGGACGGCAGGCACCCGGACTCCTCGACGAGGCGCGGACCGGTCAGCTCGCCCGGCTGCTGCGCGGGCCCACGATGGACTCGGGCTGGGGACTGCGCGGGCTCGCCGCCAGGGAGGCCGGCTACAACCCCTTCGGGCACCGCGCCGGGGCGGTGCGGGTGGCCGAGACGGCCGTCGCCGTCGCGGGCCTGGCGGCAGCGGGCCACGAGGAGGAGGCCGGTGGCCTGCTGCGGGGCATCCTGGCGGCGGCCGGGGCCTTCGGACACCGGCTGCCCGAGATGTTCGCCGGAGAGCAGCGCACGGACGGCGGCGCGCCCGTTCCGCACCCGGCGGCCTGCCGTCCCTCGGCGACGGCCGCGTCCGCCGCGGTCCTGCTGCTGACCGCGCTCGTCGGCATCCGGCCCGACGCCCCCGCCGGGACGGTCACGCTGCGGCCGGTGCGTGCGGCGCCGCTCGGAGAGATCGGCCTCACCGGGCTGCGGGTCGCGGGCGCCCCCTTCTCGGTACGGGTCAGCCGGCTCGGTCTCGCCCTGGTCGAGGAGGCTGCCGACGGGCTGCAACTGGGGGTATGACCTCGTACGACATGGTGCGGGGAACGGCCGCGACGCGAGCGCGGGGAGTCCGGCGCGGCCGTGCGGACCGCTCGTCGCTGCGACCGGCGAAGGGAGTGTTTATCGTCAGGCAGACGACTATGATCACGGCATGCCCTACGACCCGTCAGCCTTTCCGCCCTTCGCTGTCACCGTGGACCTGGTCGTGCTGACCGTGCGCCGCCATGCCCTGTGCGCGCTGGCGGTGCGCAGGGGAGAGCCCCCGTTCCAGGGACGGTGGGCGCTTCCAGGCGGTTTCGTGCGGGAGGACGAGGATCTGGCGCAGGCCGCGGCGCGCGAGCTGGAGGAGGAAGCGGGCCTGTGCGTCCATGATCCCGCCGCACCGGTCCAGGACAACGGCGCGCATCTGGAGCAGCTCGCGACCTACGGCGACCCGGGCCGTGATCCGCGGATGCGTGTCGTCAGCGTCGCCCACCTCGCCCTCGCGCCCGATCTGCCCGCGCCCCGGCCCGGTGGTGACGCCGGTGACGCCCGCTGGGCGTCCGTGGCGGAGCTGCTCCAGCAGGACGGCTACGGCCGGGACGGCGAAGCGGTGGCCCCGCTCGCCTTCGACCACGCCCGGATCCTGGCCGACGGGGTCGAGCGGGCCCGGTCGAAGATCGAGTACTCGTCGCTGGCGACCGCCTTCTGCCCGCCGGAATTCACCGTCGGTGAACTGCGGCGCGTCTACGAGGCGGTGTGGGGAGTGGCGCTCGACCCGCGCAACTTCCATCGCAAGGTGACGGGGACGCCGGGCTTCCTGGTGCCGACCGGGGGCACGACCACGCGGCAGGGCGGCCGCCCCGCCCAGCTGTTCCGGGCGGGCGGGGCCACGTTGCTCAACCCGCCCATGCTGCGCCCGGAGGTCTGACACGGGAACGGAGGGCGGCGGTGTCGGCCGTACGCGCGTTGCAAACCGTAAAAAAGGTACATAACGGCTATCTTGCTGCGGGTGATCCAGGCCTTCGGATTGACCAGCGACTCCCGCAAGGGCCGTTCGCCCGCCGTCGACGACGTCTCCTTCGAGGCGCACTCGGGGTGTGTCACCGCGCTCCTGGGGACCGCGGGCGCGGGCAAGACGACCACGCTCAGACTCATGCTCGAACTCCAACAGGGCCGGGGAATCACCTACTTCAAAGGGCGGCCCCTGCATCGCATCGCCCATCCGGCGCGTGAGGTCGGTGTCCTCCTGGGTGACGTGCCCGGCCATCCCTCCCGCTCGGTCCGGGGCCATCTGCGGATGCTGTGCGCGGCGGCGGGACTTCCGGCCCGGCGGGCCGACGAAGTGCTGGAGGCGGTCGGACTCGTCAGCTTCCGCGACGAGCGTCTGGGCATGCTGTCGCGCGGCATGGACCGGCGGCTCGGCCTGGCGTGCGTCCTGCTGTCCGACCCGCACACGCTGGTGCTCGACCATCCGGCGGGCGGCGTCTCCCCGCGGGAGGGCCGCTGGCTGCACGGCATGCTGCGGGCCCACGCGGGCCGGGGCGGCACGGTGCTGTTCGCCACGGACGACCCCAAAGAGGCCGCACGCACCGCAGACCGGGTCGTCACGCTGGAGCGCGGCAGCGTCGTGGCCGACCAGGAGGCGACGGACTTCGCCCGCCACCGGCTGCGCCCGCGCGTCGCGGTCCTCAGCCCGCACGCCGCCCGCCTCGCCGCCCTGCTGGCCAAGGAGGCCCGCACCGCCCAGCGCTCCGTGGAGGTCGTACGGGAGGACGGCAATCGCCTGTCCGTCTACGGCAGTACGTGCGCCGACGTCGGGGAGACCGCGTTCCGCCACGGCATCCTCGTCCATCAACTCGCCGACGAGGTGGGCGACATGGGTGCCGGAGCCGGAGCCGGAGCCGAGCGTGCCACTGCGGAGCACCCGTTCGCCGAGCAGGCGCACGCCGGGGAGCCCGGCGTCCCCGCCGCCGGAGAGACTTCGGCTGCCCCGGCTTCGGGGCAGGCCCCGGGGCCGGGGACCGTCCCCTTCGTTCCCTCCACTTCCCTGGTGCGCGACGACGGTGGAGCGGTCGGCGCGCCCGGCGGGAACACACGTGCCGCGGCGGACCGGGGCGGAAACGCCGCCGCCACCGCTCCGGGCGGGCCCGGCACCACGCCCCGGAAGGAGGCCGAGGAGACGGTCGCCGCCGCTCTCCTCGACCACGGCCGCCCCGAGGCCGTCTCCGTCGCCGCGCACCCGGACGGCTCGACGGCCGCCGCCGCACACGCCGACAGCGTGCCCACGGCGGCACGCCCGCACGTCGGTGGCGTACGGGCCCGGTCCGGCGACGCGTCCCGGACCGGCCACGGGGACCGCGCCGACGCACCGGAGCAGTCCCCGGACGGCCCTCCCGGCGCCCGGTCCTCGGCACGACGGCGCCCCGGTCCGCACCCGGACCCCCAGCCGCAAGGGACTGCTCGGACACCGGGCCCGCAGGCATCCACCACGCACCCGGCAGCCGCGAACTCGGCCACCGCGAACCCGGCCACCGCGCAGCCCTCGATCCCCACGCCCCGCCCCGCCGAGGTGGTCACGGCGGACGCCTCGTCGCCGTTGCCGCCCCCCATCGCGGTCCGCCCCGGCGCGGGACCGCTGCGCCCCCTGCGCTACGAACTGCGCCGCGCCCTGGGCATCGGCACCGGATTCGCCGTCTGCGCGGCCGTTCTGGTCGTCTCCGCCCTCACGGCCCTGGTCATGGGGCACATCGGCCATACGCCGCAGCCCCGGTTGCTGGCGGCGTGGCCGCAGCAGTTGCCGCTGCCACCGGCGGCGCTCGGCGCGGGACTGCTCGGAGCGCTCGCCTTCGGCGACGAGTTCCGGCACCCCGCGCTGGCGGCGGACCGGGGCACCGTGCCCCGCCGCCTCGGACTGCTCGCCGCCAAGCTCCTCGTCGCCACGGCCACGGCGGCGCTGCTGGCCTTCCTCACCATCGGCTGCGACGCCGAGTTGCTGTACCTCGTCTACGGAGGAGAGCTGACACAGGTCCCCGGTGACTGGCTCTCCCCGGCCGCGAGTTGGGCCGGCCTCGTGATCGGGTGCGGCTGGACCGGGGTGCTGGCGTCCGGGGTGTTCCGGTCCGCGACCGCGGGGCTGGCCGCGGTGCTCGCCGTGCCGGTCGTCGGCGTACCGCTGGTGCAGGAGGCGCTGGGCGGGGCCGCCTGGGACACCGCCGGACTGCCCGCGCGGCTGCACGAGACGTTCCTGCTGCCGTGGCCCTTCGGCGGGGACCGCTGGCTCGCCGCCGCAGCCCGTGTGGTCGCCCAACCGGTGGGCGGCGCACTGGTGTTGTCGCTCGTCGCGCTGCTCGGCGGGTATCTGCTGACGGTCCTGCGCGGCAGGGTCCGGTGAGCAGGGTTCGCGCTCATTCGATCGCGCATCGGGCGCAACTCCCCGCGGAAAGCACATTTCTTTCCGATAAGGCGTCAATTGCGACGGAGTGAGCGATCACCCTTTCGTGTGCTTTTCACCAAAGACCTCAAGGGAGTTGGAGGCAGCGCCGACAAAGGATCCGTGAGTACCCTTGCGCACACCATGATGACCGCCGCCCGCTCCACCGACTCCGGTCTGGCCGGACCGGGCGGACTCGACCGCTACCCCTACGCCGAGGCACCCGTCCCCGACCGCGTCGGAAGTCCTGCCTGGGAGGGCGCGGACCCCGAGCTGGGGCGTGTCGGCCGACGCGCCGCCGGCAGCCGCGGCCGCGGCCTGCACGGCCAACTCGTCCAGCAGCTCGGTCAGATGATCGTCTCGGGCGACCTGGGCGCCGACCGCCCGCTGGTTCCCGAGGAGATCGGCCAGCGCTTCGAGGTCTCCCGCACCGTCGTCCGGGAGTCGCTCCGCGTGCTGGAGGCCAAGGGCCTGGTCAGCGCGCGTCCCAACGTCGGCACGCGGGTGCGCCCGGTCAGCGACTGGAACCTCCTCGATCCCGACATCATCGAGTGGCGGGCCTTCGGGCCGCAGCGCGACGACCAGCGCCGTGAGCTGAGCGAGCTGCGCTGGACGATCGAGCCGCTCGCCGCGCGCCTCGCCGCGGGACACGGACGCGAGGACGTCCAGCAGCGCCTCGTCGACATGGTCGAGATCATGGGCCATGCCCTTGCGCAGGGTGACGCGCTGACCTTCTCCCGGGCCGACACGGAGTTCCACGGCCTGCTCATCCAGGTCGCGGGCAACCGGATGCTGGAGCACCTCTCCGGGATCGTCTCGTCCGCCCTGCATGTGTCGGGCGGCCCCGTCACGGGCTGCGACCGGCCGAACGACGCCTCGGTGGGACAGCACGCCCGGATCGTCGACGCGCTCGCGGCCGGCGACGGCGCCGCGGCGGAGGGCGCCATGCGCCAGCTCCTCACGGTGCACCCCGAGATCGAGCGAGTGGTGCCCGCGCCGCGCGAGCACTGAACCGCGGGCGACGCGCCGGGGCGCGGGCGGCACGGCCGGAGTCCTGCCGCCCTCCCGTGCCCCCGGACCGCGGCCCGCTTCCCTCCGCTCCGCCGCTCCAGTCCGTCCCTCCGCCGTCCTCTCGTCGTCCGGTCGTCGTCCCGTCGTCCTGTTGTCCAGGCGTCGCGCTCGCGCTGTCCTCGTGCCGTCCCCCCGGTGCCCCGGCCGGTGAGCGGCCGTCGGCGGACGAGTGGCCCCGGCGGACGAGTGGCCTCAGCGGGGACCCGGCCGGACCTCCCGTCTCCGCCGTCCCGTGCCCGGCGGGGTCGTGGTCGCTCGACGGGCGGGCGGCGCCGCGTGAGAGCCCGTCCACCCCGACTGATCTCATGTGTCCACTTCTGACCGTTTTTAAGCGCTTACGGGGTGTGACTCGGGCCACGCGGATTGGGCGTAACGCTCATGGGAACAACGCGATGACCTAAGAGGTGACAGCCGCGGAGGGAATACGGACGCCGTTCATGGCGCTGTGCATCTTCCCGGCCCCCGCCCGTCCCGTCGGCCCAATCCCCAGGCCGGTGGTCGGCTCCTGTCCATCCGAGGACGGGGCCGGAAGCCGTTTTCCAACGTTCCGAGAGGTTGTTCGTGTCGGCCAGCACATCCCGTACGCTCCCGCCGGAGATCGCCGAGTCCGTCTCTGTCATGGCGCTCATTGAGCGGGGAAAGGCTGAGGGGCAGATCGCCGGCGACGATGTGCGTCGGGCCTTCGAAGCTGACCAGATCCCGGCCACTCAGTGGAAGAACGTACTGCGCAGCCTCAACCAGATCCTCGAGGAAGAGGGTGTGACGCTGATGGTCAGTGCCGCGGAGCCAAACAAGCGCACCCGAAAGAGCGTCGCAGCGAAGAGCCCGGCCAAGCGCACCGCCACCAAGACGGTCGCGGCGAAGACGGTGACCACCAGGAAGGCCACCGCCACCGCCACTCCGACGGCGCCGCCCGCCGCCGACACGCCGGTCGAGGACGACGCTCCCGCCAAGAAGGCCGCCGCCAAGAAGACGACCGCCGCCGCGAAGAAGACGGCGGCGAAGAAGACGACCGCCGCCGCCAAGAAGACGACGGCCAAGAAGACCGCGGGCAAGAAGGACGACGCCGAGCTCCTCGAGGACGAGGTGCTGGAGGACCCCAAGGGCGCGACGGAGGAGCCGGAGGGCGCGGAGAGCGCCGGTTTCGTGCTCTCCGACGAGGACGAGGACGACGCCCCCGCCCAGCAGGTCGCCGCGGCCGGTGCCACCGCCGACCCGGTCAAGGACTACCTCAAGCAGATCGGCAAGGTCCCCCTGCTCAACGCCGAGCAGGAAGTCGAACTGGCCAAGCGCATCGAGGCGGGTCTCTTCGCCGAGGACAAGCTGGCCAACTCCGACAAGCTGGCGCCGAAGCTCAAGCGCGAGCTGGAGATCATCGCCGAGGACGGCCGCCGCGCCAAGAACCACCTCCTGGAGGCCAACCTCCGTCTGGTGGTCTCCCTGGCCAAGCGCTACACCGGCCGCGGCATGCTCTTCCTGGACCTCATCCAGGAGGGCAACCTCGGTCTGATCCGCGCGGTCGAGAAGTTCGACTACACCAAGGGCTACAAGTTCTCCACGTACGCCACCTGGTGGATCCGGCAGGCGATCACCCGCGCCATGGCCGACCAGGCCCGCACCATCCGTATCCCGGTGCACATGGTCGAGGTCATCAACAAGCTCGCGCGCGTGCAGCGCCAGATGCTCCAGGACCTGGGCCGCGAGCCCACCCCGGAGGAGCTGGCCAAGGAGCTCGACATGACCCCGGAGAAGGTCATCGAGGTCCAGAAGTACGGCCGCGAGCCCATCTCGCTGCACACCCCGCTGGGCGAGGACGGCGACAGCGAGTTCGGTGACCTCATCGAGGACTCCGAGGCGGTCGTCCCGGCCGACGCGGTGAGCTTCACGCTGCTCCAGGAGCAGCTGCACTCGGTGCTCGACACCCTGTCCGAGCGCGAGGCGGGTGTCGTCTCCATGCGCTTCGGTCTCACCGACGGCCAGCCCAAGACCCTCGACGAGATCGGCAAGGTCTACGGCGTCACGCGTGAGCGGATCCGCCAGATCGAGTCCAAGACCATGTCGAAGCTGCGCCACCCGTCGCGCTCGCAGGTGCTGCGCGACTACCTCGACTAGGACGACTCGAAGGACGACGCGTAGGACGACTCGCCAGGACCCGCGCGACACCGTGAGGCCCGGTTCTCCCCGTGGGGGAACCGGGCCTTCGTGCTGCGGCGCGCGCCCCTGTGCCCGACTCTGGGTGTTCGATGATCGCCACAGAGTGAGGAGTGCGTATGTGACGCCGTATTGCCCGCGCCCTGGCCGGGCCGCTGGTGCTGGCGGCCACCGGGGCCGCGATACCGCTGGTGAACGCCGCCCCCGCCGCAGCGGACAGCGTTGTCGTCGGGGGTTTCCCCGTCGATGTGGCCCAGAGCCCCTGGACCGTGGCGCTGTCCAGCCGTGACCGGTTCGGAGGTACGCGCGCGGGACAGTTCTGCGGGGCCGTGGCCGTCGCCCGCGACGCCGTGCTGACCGCCGCGCACTGCCTGTCCGGTGAGGTGGTCGGTGCGCCGCCGACACGGGATCTGAAGGTCATCGAGGGACGCACGGACCTGCTGTCCGGACAGGGCAAGGAGATCCGCGTACGCGCCACCTGGGTCAATCCGCGCTACGACCGGGCGACCAACTCGGGCGACTTCGCGGTGCTCACGCTGGCCGAGCCGCTGCCCCGCAGTGCCGTCATCCCGATGGCGGGCGCGGGCGACCCCGCGTACGCGCCGGGGACCGGTGCCCTCGTCTACGGCTGGGGCGACACGACCGGCGGCGCGGCCTACCCGCACAGCCTGCACGCGGCGCGGGTGCATGTGCTGCCCGACGCCCAGTGCGAGCGGGCGTATCCGGGCAGTGCGAACGGCACGTACGTGCCCGGGACCATGCTGTGCGCGGGCGAGAGCGTCGGGGGGCGGGACGCCTGCCAGGGCGACAGCGGGGGACCGCTGGTGGCCCAGGGGCGCCTCATCGGGCTGGTCTCCTGGGGGGACGGCTGCGGGGAGGCGGGGAGCCCAGGCGTCTACACGCGGGTGTCCGACGTGGTGCGGACGCTGCGTGCCGCGCGGGGGTCCAAGGGCCTGCGGCAGTCCGTGGACGGGGCCTGAGCGGTCTCGGGCGGACATGACGACGGGCGGTCGCTCCTGTGGATCAGGAGCGGCCGCCCGTTTCGCCGGCCTGTGCCGGAGCTGGCTCGTCGTGCGAGATGGTCAGCGCTCTTCGTCGGGCGTGGTCGCAGGCACGGAGGTGAGGCGCTCCGTCTCATCCTGTATCTCAGCGGCGATCTTCTTGAGTTCCGGCTCGAACTTGCGACCGTGGTGGGCGCAGAAGAGCAGTTCTCCGCCGCTCAGCAGGACGACGCGCAGGTATGCCTGGGCGCCGCAGCGGTCGCAGCGATCAGCGGCCGTCAGCGGGCTCGCGGGGGTCAGAACAGTAGTCACGTCGCCTCTTCTCTAGCTCGACGAGCTGTCGTACCAGGGTCAACATCCAACCAGCCCCAAACGTTCCCGCTCGCGGCTTTTCCTCGAAAAATCTTCCCGAGGTGGCTGTCCGTTGCCGGTTTGGCGGCGAATGTGCCGTATTACGTTTCTGTGTGTCTTACGGGTTCGCGCTGTCGGTCATGGTCGGTCCTCCCCGGCCGGCTTGCCGGTTGTTCATGAGGACGTGCCCGGAGCCTAAATGGTTCATGCCCCGAAGGGAACGTGATATGTGCTTCACTCCATCGAGGGATCGAACGTACATGCGACGCCTCGACTAGTCTGAAGCGCCGCCGAGGGTTGCGTTACAAGGGCTCTACCAGGGCTCGGTACCCTCTGAGCGGCAACCCAAGCCGCGCCCTTACCCATCAGGGCCTCACCTGAAATTCAGCGAGGAGCGAACCGCGTGACCGCCGATACGTCCGTGCCGTCCACAGCGCTGCTGGCAGGAGCAGACCGTGACGGCTCCAACTACACCGCGCGGCACCTGCTCGTCCTCGAGGGACTCGAGGCCGTGCGCAAGCGCCCCGGCATGTACATCGGGTCGACCGACAGCCGCGGTCTCATGCACTGCCTGTGGGAGATCATCGACAACTCCGTGGACGAGGCCCTGGCGGGCGTCTGCGACCACATCGAGGTCGTCCTGCACGACGACGGCTCCGTGGAGGTCCGCGACAACGGCCGCGGCATCCCGGTCGACGTCGAGCCCAGGACCGGCCTGTCCGGTGTCGAGGTCGTCATGACCAAGCTGCACGCCGGAGGCAAGTTCGGCGGCGGCTCCTACGCCGCCTCCGGCGGTCTGCACGGCGTCGGCGCCTCCGTCGTCAACGCGCTGTCCGCCCGGCTGGACGTCGAGGTCGACCGCGGTGGCCACACGCACGCGATCAGCTTCCGGCGCGGTGTGCCGGGGGCGTTCACGGGCAACGGCCCCGACGCCAAGTTCGAGGCCGGCAGCGGGCTGCGCAAGGCCAAGAAGATCCCCAAGTCGCGCACCGGTACGCGCGTGCGCTACTGGGCCGACCGCCAGATCTTCCTCAAGGACGCGAAGCTCTCCCTGGAGAACCTGCACCAGCGCGCCCGGCAGACCGCCTTCCTGGTGCCCGGCCTGACCATCGTCGTGCGCGACGAGTACGGCCTGGGCGAGGGCGGCAGCAAGGGCGAGGAGTCCTTCCGCTTCGACGGCGGCATCAGCGAGTTCTGCGAGTACCTGGCGAGCGACAGGCCCGTCTGCGACGTCCTCCGCCTCAGCGGCCAGGGCACCTTCAAGGAGACGGTCCCCGTCCTGGACGAGCACGGCCAGATGACGCCCACCGAGGTCACCCGCGACCTCGGCGTGGACGTCGCCCTGCGCTGGGGGACCGGCTACGACACCACGCTGCGGTCCTTCGTCAACATCATCGCCACGCCCAAGGGCGGCACCCATGTCGCCGGCTTCGAGCAGGCCGTGGCCAAGACGATGAACGAGGTGCTGCGGGCCAAGAAGATGCTGCGCGTCGCCGAGGACGACATCGTCAAGGACGACGCCCTGGAGGGCCTCACCGCCGTCGTCACGGTCCGCCTGGCGGAACCGCAGTTCGAGGGGCAGACCAAGGAGGTCCTCGGCACCTCGGCGGCCCGCCGCATCGTGAACAACGTGATCACCAAGGAACTGAAGGCGTTCCTGACCTCCACCAAGCGGGACGCCGCCCAGCAGGCCCGCGTCGTCCTGGAGAAGGCCGTCGCCGCCGCCCGCACCCGCATCGCGGCGCGCCAGCACAAGGACGCCCAGCGCCGCAAGACCGCTCTGGAATCCTCCTCGCTGCCCGCCAAGCTCGCCGACTGCCGCAGCGACGACGTCGACCGCAGCGAGCTGTTCATCGTCGAGGGGGACTCCGCGCTCGGCACCGCCAAGCTCGCCCGGAACTCCGAGTTCCAGGCGCTGCTGCCGATTCGCGGCAAGATCCTCAACGTCCAGAAGTCGTCCGTCACGGACATGCTGAAGAACGCCGAGTGCGGCGCGATCATCCAGGTGATAGGAGCGGGCTCCGGCCGGACCTTCGATCTGGACGCGGCACGCTACGGCAAGATCATCATGATGACCGACGCCGATGTGGACGGCTCCCACATCCGCACCCTGCTCCTCACCCTCTTCCACCGCTACATGCGGCCCATGGTCGAGGCGGGCCGGGTCTTCGCCGCCGTGCCGCCGCTGCACCGGGTCGAACTGGTCCAGCCGAAGAAGGGCCAGGACAAGTACGTCTACACGTACTCGGACCGCGAGCTGCGGGACAGGCTGCTGGAGTTCCAGAGCAAGAACATCCGGTACAAGGACTCGATCCAGCGGTACAAGGGCCTCGGCGAGATGGACGCCGACCAGCTGGCCGAGACCACGATGGACCCGCGCCACCGCACCCTGCGCCGGATCAACCTCTCCGACCTGGAGGCTGCGGAGGGCGTGTTCGACCTGCTCATGGGCAACGACGTGGCCCCCCGCAAGGAGTTCATCGCCAGCTCGGCCGCGACGCTGGACCGCTCGCGCATCGACGCGTAGCGGCCGAAGGGGCTTCACGGCACCCTGGCTGTGGCTGTGGCTGTGGCTGTGGCTGTGGCTGTGGCTGTGGCCGTGGCTGGTGGCTGCGGTCGCCGGACCGTGCCGCGGTCGTGGTCGTGGTCGCGGCCACGATGCCGTTGTGCCGTCTGGACGGGTGCCCCCGGCGGGCACGGCGGTGGGGCGCCGACGAGGTCCGGGGGCCCGGGGGCCGGAGGCCCAGAGTCTGGTGCCCGGGGGCTGGGGGGCCGGGGGCCCGGTTGTCCACCCGTGGGTGGAGAATTCCGGCGCCGGGGATCCACCCTCGATCCACCCCCGGTCCGATCAGTCCGCCCGTGATTTTCCGTAGCGTCGAAGGCGTCGGCGGTTCTCGCCGCCGGCCTCTCCTTCCCGCTCATGGAGGCTCTGATGTCCGGGCTCGTCAACGTGCTGGTGATCGTCGCGGTCGCCGCGCTCGTGATCTCCAGGCAGTTCCGCGCCCGCCGGGTCGACGCGGACCGGCGCTGGTGGCTGCTGCCCGCGATCCTCGCCGTCGTCGCCCTGCGCGACCCGCACCTGATCGACGCCCACCGTCAGGGCGAGGCCGTCGCGCTCCTCGTCGCCGAGCTGATCATCGGCCTGGGGATCGGAGCCGGCTGGGCCTGGACCTCCCGGATATGGGTGGAGGCGGACGGCGCCGTCTGGACCAGGACGACCAAGGCGGGGATCGCCGTCTGGACCGGAGGCATCGTCCTGCGCGCCGGTCTGTTCGGACTGGGCGAGCTGCTCGGTGTGCGCCAGGGCAGCCCGGCGCTGATGCTCGCGCTCGCCGCCACGCTGCTGGTGCGCTCGGGAGTCCTGGTCCAGCGCACCGGCGCCCTGACGGCGGCGGACGACCGGACCGCGGCGTACGGTGACGGCAGGCCCCGGCCCGCGTGGAAGGAACACGCATGACGGAGAACGTCTGGACGCGCTGGCCCTCTCCGGAAGCGCTGGGCCGCGAGGGCATCTCACGGCCCCGGCGCCTCCTGGGCTGGGGGGTGCGGCTGCTGCTGGCCGCCATCCTGCTGTGGGGCGCCTTCCGCAACAGCCACGTCCACGCCTGGGGAGCCGCGGCGGCCGCGGCGGGCGTGCTGGTGGCCGCCGGCGCGTCCTGGGCCTTCTTCCGGACCACGCTCGCCCACCGGCTCGGACCGTCCCTGGCGCTCTTCGCGCTGCTCCTCGGAGTCGGCGCCGCCGCCCAGGCGGGGAGCTTCCACGATCCCGCCCTCGTCATCTGGTGCGCCTGCGCGGTCGCCGCGCTGGAGAGACTGCCGCTCGCGGTGGCCACCCCGCTGACGGGGATCGCGCTCGGCGCGTTCGCCACGGCCAACGACGACCGGTGGCTCACCACCGTCGTCACGGCGGTCGGTCTGGCACTCGCCGGCTATGTCCTGCGGCTCGACGCCGAGGCCCGCGCCGGTGCCCAGCGGCTGCTCGCCCAGGAGCGGGCCGCGCGGGCGGCGGAGGCGGAGTCGGCGGCGCTGGGGGAGCGGGCCAGGATCGCGCGGGAGATCCATGACGTGCTGGCCCACAGCCTCTCGGCCCAGCTCGTGCACCTGGAGGCGGCCCGGCTCCTCATCGAGCGGGGCGCGGACCGGGACCAGATCCTGGAGCGGGTGGTCGCCGCCCGGGGCATGGCCCGCGACGGACTCTCCGAGACCCGGCAGGCACTGTCCGCGCTGCGCGGCGAACTGACCCCGCTGGAGGACTTCCTCAGCCAGCTCGTGGCGGCGAACGACGGGGCGGAGGTCACCGTCTCGGGTGAACGCAGACGGCTTCCCGCCGAGGCGTCCCAGGCCGTCCGCAGGGTCGCTCAGGAGGCCCTGACCAACGTCCGCAAGCACGCTCCGGGCGCCCGGGTCAGGCTCAGCCTGGACTACCGCGACGACCAGGTGGTGCTGGACGTACGGGACTCGGGCGGTTCGCCCGGCGAACTGGCCGGGGCCGGCGGCGGGTACGGTCTGCTGGGCATGCGTGAGCGCGCCGAGCTGCTGGGCGGCTCGCTGGAGGCAGGGCCGCACGAGGAGGGGTTCGCGGTGACGTTGAAGGTGCCGGTATGACCGAGGAGGCTGTCGGGAAGCCGGCGCGGGTGGTGGTGGCGGACGACCAGACGGTGGTCCGGGAAGGCATCGTGATGCTGCTGGGGCTGCTGCCGGGCGTCGAGGTGGTGGGGTCCGCGGGGGACGGCGAGGAGGCCGTGCGGCTCGTCGCGGAGGTCGCGCCGGACGTGGTGCTGATGGACCTGCGGATGCCGCGCTGCGACGGTGTCGAGGCCACCCGGCGGATCCGCTCGCAGCACCCGGGAACACAGGTGGTGATCCTCACGACCTTCGCGGACGACGAGTCGCTGTTCCCCGCGCTCAGGGCGGGGGCGCGGGGCTATCTGACCAAGGACGCGGGGGGTGACGAGATCGTCCGGGCGGTGCACAGCGTGCTGTCCGGGGACGCGGGGCTCTCGCCCGGCATCCAGCGGCGGCTGCTGGAGCGGCTGTCCGAGCCCGAGTCCCGCCACACGTCCGCCGATGAACCGCCGGACGGGCTCACGACGCGGGAGTGCGAGGTGCTGGTGCTGATCGCCGAAGGGCTGAGCAACCAGGAGATCGCCCGGCGGCTGCATGTCTCCACGGCCACCGTGAAGACGCACATCAACAACCTGTTCGCCAAGACGGGGCTGAAGGACCGTGCGCAGGCGGTGCGGTACGCGTACACGAAGGGCCTGGCGCGTCCGCCGGCGAGCTGAGTCACCTGATGGGGTGAAGCGCGGGGAGAAGCGAGGCGGCGGGTCCGCCGGTTCTGACCATGCTGGGGCATGGAGTCGAACAACGGCCGTCCCGGCGGGGGCGGGAGCGGTCCCGGGGACCGGTTCGGGAGCGGCCAGGGGCAGGGACGGTCGGAGCCGGGGCAGGACCGGGAGCGGGCGGCGCCCGAGGATCTGCGGCAGCGCGACCCGTGGTCCGACGAGCCCGGGACCGGCCGGGGCGAGGAAGAGGGGGCCGGGGCCCGTGGCGTGCGGGTGCCGGCGGCGCGCGGGGCCCGGCCGGACCGGGACGGTGACGGGGACGGTGCGGCGGCGGGCGAGGTGTATCTCGCGGTGCAGCGCAGCGCGGCGTTCCAGGAGGTGCGCAGCCGCTACCGGCGGTTCGTGGTACCGGCGGTGGTGGCCTTCCTGGGCTGGTACCTGGCGTACGTGGTCACCGCGACGTCCGTGCCCGGGTTCATGGCGCGGCCGGTGGCGGGCGCGGTGAACGTGGCGATGGTCGCGGGGGCGGGGCAGTTCCTCAGCACGTTCCTCCTGGCGTGGGCGTACGCGCGGCACGCCCGGCTGCGCAGGGACCGGGCCGCGCTCGAACTGCGCTGGGAGACACAGGAGCTGACACGGAGCGCGGTGCAAGGGGGTGGCGGGGCGTGACCGGTGATCATCAGAGGCTGGCGCTGGTGCTGTTCGGCGTGTTCGTGGCCGTCACGCTGGCCATCACCACCTGGGTGAGCCGCGGGCGGCACGGCTCGGCGGAGGAGTTCTACGCGGGCGGGCGGCTGTTCTCCCCGATGGAGAATGGTTTTGCCATCGCGGGGGACTACGCGTCGGCCGCCTCCTTCCTCGGGGTTCCCGGGCTGATCGCGCTGTTCGGCTACGACGGGGTGCTGTATGTGGTGGGCTTCCTCGTGGGCTGGCTGGTGGTGCTGTTCCTCGTCGCCGAACTGGTGCGCAACTGCGGGCGGTTCACGCTGGCGGACGTGGTGGCGGCGCGGCTGCGCGAGCGGCCGGTGCGGATCGCGGCGGGCACGTCCTCGGTCACGGTGTCCGTGCTGTACCTGGTGGCGCAGATGGTGGGCGCGGGCAGCCTGGTGGCCCTGCTGCTGGGCAGGACGGGCGCGGGCGGGGCGGCGCAGGGCTGGACGGTGATCGGCGTCGGCGCGCTGATGGTGGTCTATGTGTCGCTGGGCGGGATGCGGGCGACCACCTGGATCCAGATCGTCAAGGCCGTCCTCCTGCTGGGCGGGACCGTGGTGCTGACGGTGCTCGTCATGGTCCGCTTCCACGGGGACCTCGACGAGCTGCTGCGCGCCGCGGCCGGGCGCAGCGGGCACGGGGACGCCTTCCTGGCACCCGGACTCAGATACGGCGGCGACTGGACGGCCCGGCTGGACTTCATCAGCCTCGGACTCGCGCTGGTGCTCGGCACGGGCGGGCTGCCGCACATCCTGTCGCGCTTCTACACGGTGCCGACCGCGCGGGCGGCGCGGCGTTCGGCGCTCTGGTCCATCGGGCTCATCGGCGGCTTCTATCTGATGACGATCGTGCTCGGCTTCGGGGCCGCCGCGATCGTGGGCCCGCAGGCGGTCCGCGGGGCGAACGCCGCCGGGAACACGGCGGTGCCCCTGCTCGCGCTCGATCTGGGCGGCGGCGCGGACTCCACGGGCGGCACGGTGCTGTTCGCGGTGGTCGCAGCGGTCGCGTTCGCCACCATCCTCGCGGTGGTCGCCGGGATCACCCTGGCCTCCTCGGCGTCCGTCGCCCACGACCTGTACGCGTCGCTGCGGCGAAGGGGCGGACGGGGGCCGGGCGAGGTGGCCGTGGCGCGGATCGCCGCCGTGGGCGTCGGTGCGGCCGCCATCGCCCTCGGCCTGCTCGCCCGCGACCTCAATGTCGCCTTCCTGGTGGGTCTCGCCTTCGCCGTGGCCGCCTCGGCGAATCTGCCGGTGCTGCTGTACTCGCTGTTCTGGCGGGGGTTCACCACCCGGGGCGCGGTCTGGGCCGTGTACGGCGGGCTGGTTCCGGCGCTGGGGCTCGTCGTGCTCTCCCCGGTGGTCTCCGGCAGCCCCGACTCGCTCTTCCCGGGGGTGGACTTCCAGTACTTCCCGCTCCAGAACCCCGGCATCGTCTCCATCCCGCTGGGCTTCCTGGCCGGCTGGCTGGGCACCGTCACCTCCGCCGAGCCGCCCGACGAGGCCCGGCACGCCGAGACGGAGGTGCGCTCGCTGACCGGGGCGGGCGCCGTGTGAGCGGCCCCGGGCGCGTCGTACCCCTGCGCCCGCCCTGCGCCCGTCCTGCGTCCGCGTCGGCACCCGGGTACGCGCCGGTCCGCCCCCGCCCCCGCCTCCGCGACGGCTACGGCGCCACCCAGGCGTAGCGGTGCTCCGGGCGGCCCGTGTCGCCGTACCTCAGGGACAGGCGCAGCCGGCCGGCCTGTTCCAGGTGGCGCAGATAGCGCTGGGCGGTGGAGCGGCTCAGACCGGTGCGGGCGGCCACCTCGTGGGCCGACAGGGGCCGCGCCGCGCCGTGCAGGACACCGCAGATGAGGTCCGTCGTCGGTTCCGAGTGGCCGCTGGGCAGGCCGGGCGAGGCCGGTGCGGGCGCGGTGCGCAGCGCACCGAAGATCCGGTCCACCTGCTCCTGCCCGGCCACGCCCCGGCCGCCGACCCGGTCGACGGTGCGGCGCAGGGCGGCGTAGGAGTCCAGGCGGACGCGGAGCGCGGCGAAGGTGAAGGGCTTGACCAGGTAGTGCAGCGCGCCCAGGCGCATCGCCTGCTGCACGGTCGCCACGTCACCGGCCGCCGTGATCATGATGACGTCGGTGCGCAGGCCCTGGTCGCGCATGCGGTGGACGAGTTCGAGGCCGGTGCGGTCGGGCAGGTAGTGGTCGAGCAGGACCAGGTCGGTGCCGCCGCGCTGCACGGCGGCCAGTGCCTGGTCGGCACTGTGCGCGCGGGCGGTCACCCGGAATCCGGGAACCTTCCCCACGTATCTCGCGTTGATCTCAGCGACACGGAAGTCGTCGTCGACCACCAGGACGTCAATCATCGGGCCTCTCTCCGTCAAGGCCGGGCCGGCGTCGAGCCCGTGTTCCGGCTCCGATGTTGTAGCGCGAGCAAAACGAGCACAACAGGTGCCTGCGAGCAAAAGAACAGGTTGCGCCCAGAAGACTGCTGCCGTGGCGGGGGTCACACCTACCGTCCCGGGGCATGAGCGCAGACACCAGCCCCGCCATCGAGCTGCGGGGCGCGAGCAAGATGTTCAGGACCCCGTCGGGGGGCCTGCACACCGCGGTCAGGGATCTCGACCTCACCGTGCGGCGCGGTGAGTTCGTCGCCGTGGTGGGTCCGACCGGCTGCGGCAAGTCGACCACGCTGACGCTGGTCAGCGGCCTGGAGGAGCCCACCGAGGGCGAGGTGCTGGTGGCCGGGGAGCCGGTGGCCGGTGTCGGCGGCAAGGTCGGCTTCGTCTTCCAGCAGGACGCCACCTTCCCCTGGCGCACGGTGCTGTCCAACGTCACGGCCGGGCCGCGCTTCCGCGGCGTCCCCAAGGCGGAGGCGAAGGAGAAGGCACGGGCGTGGCTGGCCCGGGTCGGGCTCGCCGCGTTCGAGGACCGCTATCCGCACCAGCTCTCCGGCGGCCAGCGCAAGCGCGTCGCGCTCGCCGCGACCTTCGTCAACGACCCCGAGATCCTGCTCATGGACGAGCCGTTCTCGGCGCTCGACGTGCAGACCCGGGCGCTGATGTCGGACGAGCTGCTGGAGCTGTGGGAGGGCACCGGGTCCTCGGTCGTCTTCGTCACCCACGACCTGGAGGAGGCCATCGCGCTGGCCGACCGGGTCGTCGTGATGACGGCGGGACCCGCCACCGTGAAGCAGGTCTTCGACATCGGGCTGCCCCGGCCGCGCAAGGTCGAGCAGGTCCGGTTGCGGAGCGAGTTCATCGACATCTACCGCGAGATCTGGGAGTCCCTGGGCGAAGAGGTCCGCATCACCCGTGAAAGAGGTGCCGCCCATGTCGCCTGAGGTGCTCAGCACACCGGTCGCCGAGACCGCGAAGACATCCGGCCGGGCGCACTCCCGGGCCCGTGCCGCCCGCAGGCGGAAGGTGATCGTCACCGCGGGCCGCGTCCTGCTCCTGGTGGCCGTGCTCGGCCTGTGGGAGGCGCTGTCCCGGGCCGAGGCCATCGATTCGTTCAACTTCTCGATGCCCTCGAAGATCTGGGACCAGATCTGGACCTGGATCACCCACGGCACCGCCCTCGGCTCGCTCGGCGAGCAGATCTGGTACACGCTCTACGAGGCGCTGCTCGGCTGGGTGGCCGGGGTGGTGGCCGGTGTGGTCCTCGGGATCGCGCTCGGGCGCGTCGCCTTCCTCGCCGACGTCCTCGGCCCGTACATCAAGGTGCTCAACTCCATCCCGAGGATCGTGCTCGCCCCGATCTTCGTGATCTGGTTCGGGCTCGGCCCGGTCTCCAAGATCGCCTCGGCCGTCGTCCTGGTCTTCTTCCCGGTGTTCTTCAACGCCTTCCAGGGCGCCCGCGAGGTCGACCGCAACCTCGTCGCCAACGCGCGGATCCTCGGCGCGAGCGACCGCAGGGTCACGCTCCAGGTGGTCATCCCGTCCGCCACCTCCTGGATCTTCACCAGCCTCCACGTCAGCTTCGGCTTCGCGCTGATCGGTGCCATCGTCGGCGAGTACATCGGCGCCACCAAGGGCATCGGGCTGCTCGTCGCGCAGTCCCAGGGCACCTTCAACGCGGCCGGTGTGTATGCCGCGATGGTCATTCTCGCCGCCGTCGCCCTGGTCGCCGAGGGGCTGCTCACCTTCGCCGAGCGCCGCATCTTCCGCTGGAAGCCCGCCGACTCCGGTCACTGAGCCGCCCTCGCCCGCCTCTCCCCGCCCGTACCCCGCCTGTACTCGCCCCTCCGTACGGACGCACCCGCACCCCGCCGCCGTACCGGCCTCCCCAAGGACGTGAATCCGCCATGCGCACAACCACCAGACTCGCGGCGTCGGCCGCCGCCGGACTGCTCGCCCTGTCCTCCCTCACCGCCTGCGCCAACGACGCGGCCGGCTCGGCGTCCGGCAGCGGCGGCGGGGGAGACGGCAAGGGCGAGCACGTCAAGATCATGGTGGGCGGCCTCGACAAGGTCATCTACCTGCCCGCCATGCTCACCCAGCGCCTCGGCTACTTCTCCGCCGAGGGCCTGAACGTGGAGCTGCTGAGCGAACCCGCCGGGGTCCAGGCCGAGACCGCGCTCGTCTCCGGCCAGGTCCAGGCCGCCGTCGGCTTCTACGACCACACCCTCGACCTCCAGGTCAAGGGCAAGGACATCGAGTCCGTGGTGCAGTTCTCGCACGCGCCCGGCGAGGTGGAGGTGGTCTCCGAGAAGGCGGCGGCCGACATCACCTCGCCCAAGGACTTCAAGGGCAAGAAGCTCGGCGTCACCGGGCTCGGCTCCTCCACCGACTTCCTCACCAAGTACCTGGCGGTCAAGAACGGCGTCGGCGTCGGCGAGTTCTCCCCGGTCGCCGTCGGCGCCGGACCGACGTTCGTCTCCGCGCTCCAGCAGGGCTCCATCGACGGCGGTATGACCACCGACCCGACCGTCGCGACCATCCTGGCCAAGAAGGCGGGCCGGGTCCTCGTGGACATGCGGACCCCGGAGGGCTCCCGGCAGGCGCTCGGCGGCCCCTACCCGTCGTCCAGCCTCTACATGCAGTCCAGCTGGGTCGACGGCCACAAGGACACCGTGCAGAAGCTCGCGAACGCGTTCGTGAAGACCCTCCGCTGGATGTCCGCCCACAGTGCCGACGAGATCGCCGCCAAGATGCCCGCCGACTACTCCCAGGGGGACAAGAAGCTCTACGCCGACTCGATCCGCAGCACCCTGCCGATGTTCACCAAGGACGGCGTCATGCCGGCGAACGGCCCCGAGACCGTGGAGAAGGTCCTCAAGGCGTTCAACCCCGCCGTCAAGAACGCCACCGTGGATCTGAGCAGGACGTTCACCACCGAGTTCGTCGAGAAGGCCGCGGGCTGAGCCCGTACCGGCACAAAGGCACCGGGCCCGTACCGGTACGCGAGCGAGGACACGGCCCGCGCCGCACACCGGCGCGGGCCGCCGCGGCTCAGCCCGGGGCGGCCGCGGGCTCCTCCAGCGCCTCGGGCAGCACCACCGTGAACTCCGCGCCGCCGCCGTGCGCCGCGCCCGCCGTCGCGGAGCCGCCCTGCCGCTCGGCGAGCCTGCGCACCAGGGAGAGCCCGATGCCGCGCTTGCCGTGCGCCGGGGGCCGCTTGGTCGACCAGCCCTCCGTGAAGACCGATTCGCGCAGCTCGGGCGGGATCCCCGGCCCGGTGTCGCGGACCCGGAGGACGGCGCTGCGCCCGCGGGTGCGCAGCTCGACCTCCACGCGCGCGTGCGGGGTCGCCGCCACGGCGTCGAGCGCGTTGTCCACCAGGTTGCCGACGACCGTCACCAGGCCCCGGGGGTCGACCAGCCGGTCCGGCAGCCAGGTGCGGTCCGAGATCCACAGCGCCACCCCGCGTTCGGCGGCGACGGTCGCCTTGCCGACCAGCAGCGCGGCGAGCAGCGGGTCCTGGATCTTCTCGGTGACCTGTTCCGCCGTGGCCCGGTGGTCGCCGACCACCTCGCCGATGAACTCCGCCGCGTCGTCGTACATCTCCAGCTCCAGCAGGCCGAGCAGGGTGTGCATCCGGTTGGCGTGCTCGTGGTCCTGGGCGCGCAGCGCGTCGATCAGACCATGGGTGGAGTCCAGTTCCCGGCCCAGCTGCTCCAGTTCGGTGCGGTCGCGCAGGGTGGCGACGGCGCCTCCGTCGTCGGTGGGCATGCGGTTGGCGACCAGGACGCGCTGGCCGCGCACGGTGAGCAGGTCCGTGCCGGTCACCCGCCCGGCCAGCACATCGGTGGTGCGGCCCGCGCCGAGCGCCTCGTCCGGTGACCGGCCGAGCGCCTCGTCGCCGATGCCGAGCAGCCGTCGCGCCTCGTCGTTGAGCAGCCGGACCCGCCCGCCCCGGTCCAGGGCCACGACGCCCTCCCGTATCCCGTGCAGCATCGCCTCCCGCTCGGCGAGCAGCCCCGCGATGTCGGAGAACGCCAGGTCCCGGGTCTGCCGCTGCACCCGGCGCGCGACCAGCCAGGCGGCCAGCGCCCCGACCGCGAGCGCGCCGCCCGCGTACGCGAGCAGCCCGGGGATGGCGTCCACCAGCCGGGCGCGCACGCTGTCGTAGGCGATGCCGACCGAGACCGCGCCGACGATGCGGTGGTCACCGTCGTAGAGCGGCACCTTGCCGCGGGCGGAGCGGCCCAGGGTGCCGGTGTCGATCTGCATCACCTCCCGACCGGTGAGCGCGGCGCTCGGGTCGGTGGAGACGGGCTCGCCGA
Source organism: Streptomyces sp. NPDC003284 (assembly GCF_053589675.1). Lineage (NCBI taxonomy): Bacteria > Bacillati > Actinomycetota > Actinomycetes > Kitasatosporales > Streptomycetaceae > Streptomyces > Streptomyces sp. NPDC003284. Next base: position 283,150 of record NZ_JBSFSI010000007.1, on the reverse strand, counting down.
TCTGCTCCGGGTCGGCGTGCGACCAGCGGGTGCCGGCCGTGTCCATCACCACGACGTACTCGGCGCCCGTCGCCCGCCGGATCGCCTCCGCCCGCCGCTGCACGGGCCCGCTCACGCTCGGGGCGGTGTGCAGGAGGTCGTCAACGATCTGCGGGTTCTCGGCGGTGGTCTCGGCGATGGCCAGCGCGCGGCGCATCGCCTGGTCGTCCAGCTGATGGCTGAGCGGGGCCAGGAACAGGCCGGTCGCCAGGACCGCGACCGACGCGGCGATCGCCAGTTGCGTCAGCAGGACCTGGGAGAATGCCCGCCGGGGCAGACCCAGGCGACGGCGGCGTACGGGGGCGGTGGTGCTCATGGCGACGACCGTACGGTGCGGTGCGCGGCCGTCCCAGGGGTCGTGCGCCGCGGATCCGGGCGGATTCAGCGGGGCGCGTGGGGCAGGGACAGTTCGCGGACCGCCAGGACGTCCATGCGGGCCGGGGTGCCCAGGACCGCGGCGCCGCAGCTCTCCGGGCGGGGCGGCCCGGCGGCGCCGCGCGCCACGGTGACGTGCCAGCGGCGGCCGTCGGTGTGGGCGACGGTCACCTCCCAGCACGGCGTGCCGTCCTCGGCCGCCGGTGCGCCGTGCGGGCCCGGTGCGGCCGGGGCGGGCAGCGGATCGGTGCCGACGACGCTCAGCGCGTCCGCGCCGTGCTCGCCGCTCAGGGCGCGCACGGCCAGCTCGGCGGCCTGCGCGGGCCGCTCCCACGCGCTGCGGCCCCGGCAGCCGTCGAGGCTGATCCGGCCCTCGCGCAGCCCGCGCAGGGCGTCGCGGACCGCGCCGGTCTCGGCGCGGCCGTACGCGTAGCCGTGCGGGAGCAGGAGCAGCGTGGGGGAGAAGCGGTGGCCGCCGAGGTGGGAGACCTCCCAGACGCCGTGCTCCCCGGCGGCGGCCAGCTCCGCGGCCAGCGGCCTGCCCAGCAGGGCGCAGCAGCGGTCCCGCTTGCCGTTGGTGCAGACGAGGGCGAGCGGGCCCGCGGTGTGCGGCACGCCCCGCAGGACCGTGTCGAAGGTGTGGTGCTCGCCCCTGCCCAGCGCGGCGAGGTCGAGACGCAGCAACTCCTCCGGTGCGGCGGTATACGCGGAGCGCACCCAGCTGTTGTCGGGCAGGGTGTGGGCGGCGTACACCTGCCGTACGGACTGCGTACGGCGGTCGGCGTGCCGTCCCGGGCGCCGGACCAGGGCGATCCGTACGCCGGTGCCCTCGGCCGCCCGCTCCAGCGCGCGGCCCAGCTCCGGGTCCAGATGGCTGGAGGTGAGCGCCTTGGCGCCCCAGGGGCCGGGCTGTTCCAGCAGCAGCCATGTCGTCGCGGTGGGCGCGGTGGCGCCCTGCGCTTCGCCGAGCTGCCGGGAAACGGTCGTGCACGTACTCACAGGGGCGAGCCTACTGCGGCCCGCGGGCCGTCGATCGCCCGGCACCTGCGCCTTGTACGCGCGCCCCGCACCGGGCGTCCCACCGAGGTCCCGCCGAGGGCCCGCCGGGCGTTCCGCCGAGGTCCGCCGGGTGGGCCCGGTCCGCCCTGACATGTCAGCTCCTGTCAGAGTCGGGGGCCCCGGCGCGGTGGTCTCACTAGGGTGACGGAGCAGGCGTGGGCGGCACGTCGGTTCCGTTCGCCACGGGGTGGGCCGTGGTGCTGAGTTCCTTGGATGAGGGGGGCGACCGGGGCGGCGGACCGATCCCCGCACGATCGACGACGTGCCGGCCACGCCCGCCGTGAGGGTGCGAGGAGTCAGCCGTCCTGCCGAAAGGGAACAGCCATGAGCACTGCCCCCGCCGTCCCGAGCACCGCGCTCGTCACCGGCGCGTCCTCCGGGCTCGGCACGGAGTTCGCCGCCCAGCTCGCCGCCCGGGGCCACGACCTCGTCCTGGTGGCCCGCTCCCGGGACCGTCTGGAGGAGGTCGCCGCCGAGCTGGCGCGGGTCCACGGCGTCAAGACCCACGTGGTGGTGCAGGACCTGGCCCGGCCCGACGCCGGACGGCAGGTGGCCCGCGAACTCGCCGACCGGGGGATCCACGTCGACCTGCTGGTCAACAACGCGGGCTTCGGCACCGGCGGCCGGTTCGAGGAGATCGGCCCCGAACGCGACCACGACCTGCTGATGGTGAACGTCGTCGCGCTCGTCGACCTCACCCACGCCCTGCTGCCCGGCATGCTGGAGCGCGGCACCGGCGCGGTCCTCAACGTGGGCTCGACCGCCGGCTACCAGCCCAGCCCCTACCTGTCGGTCTACAGCGCCTCGAAGACGTTCGTGCTGAACTTCTCGATGGCCCTGCGCGAGGAGGTGCGGGGGCGGGGCGTGCGGGTGACCGCGCTGTGCCCCGGACCGGTCGAGACGCGGTTCTTCGAGGTCCTCGGCACCCGCGACGCCGCCGTGGCGGGCAGCTTCACCACGCCCGAGCCGGTGGTGCGGGCGGCCCTGGCGGCGCTCGACCGCAACCGCGCCTATGTGACGCCCGGCCTCGGCAACGCGCTGATGGCGCATCTGACGCCGCGCCGCCCCCGCACCCTGGTGGCCCGGGTCGGCGAACGGATCTGCCGCAAAGTGCTCAAGACGGCGCCGCGCCCGGCCGCGCCCGCTCCGCAGAGCCTCACCGGCTGACGCGCGGGTGCGTTCCCGACACTCCCGCCCCGCGCGCGGCCCACGGGGCGGGGTCCGGCAGCCCGGCGCCGTGCGGCGCTCAGCTGAAGCGGTCCGGCGAGAGGAAGTCCAGCCCGGCGGCGCCCGCCGCGCCCTGCACCAGGTCGGCGAGGGCGTCGCCGACACCCGGCGCGTACGCCGCGCTGTCCGCACCGCCGCCGCCCGCGACGACCAGGCGCGGATCGCCGCCCGGACGGCCGCACACGAACAGGCCGTCCGGGGTACGGGTGCGGGTGCCCACCGCCGTACGGACGGGCAGCGTCTCCAGGCCGGGCACCTTGGCGGGCAGCACCCGCGCCAGGTCCGACCAGTCGTCGGCGGTCACCGAGCGGTCGGTGTCCTCGGGGTCGACCGGCTTGGCCGCCCCTCCGTCATCGAGGCCCAGACCGACGTCGTCGCCGCCCTGCGCGCCGCTGCCCCACAGGATCCGGCCGTCGTCCAGCTCCCGCCGGAACACCGGGAAGCCCTCCAGGTCGAAGCCGCTGTCCGCCACGTCCAGCGGACGGAAGCGGGAGAAGGGCGCGCGGACCGGCTGCACCGGCAGGCCGGGCACCAGCCCCGGCAGCCACGCACCCGCCGTCAGCACCGCCTGGCGCGCGGTCACCGAACCCGTGGCGGTGTGCAGCCGCACCCCGCCCGGCACCCGTTCGACCCGGACCACCCGCGAGTCGGTGTGCACCCGGGCACCGGCGCGCTCGGCCAGCGCCACCGCGGCCCGTACCGCGCGCCGCGGCCGCACCAGTCCGGCGGAGGGCTCCCACACGCCGATGTGGTGGGCCGGCACCCCGGTGTGGCGCGGGAAGCGGAAGCGCAGCGCGGTCGCCGTGAAGGTGCGGACCGGGACGCCGTGCGCGCGGGCCGTGCGCAGCGCGCCGCCCGCGAGCGGGCCGCTCTCCGGGCCGATCAGCAGTCCGCCGCAGGGCGTGAACAGCCCGTCCTGCCCGGCGCGGGCCAGCTCCGCCCACAGCTGCCTCGATCTGCGCGCCAGCGGCAGCAGACCGGGATGCTCGGCGCCCGTCAGGCGGACCATGCGGGCGCCGCCGGACGAGGAGCCGAGCGCGTGCCCCGGCGTGAAGCGTTCCAGACCGATGACGTCCACGCCCCGGGCCGCCAGCCGCCATAAGGCCGACGCCCCCCAACTTCCCAGACCCACCACCGCGGTCTCGGCATCCCAACGTGTCATGTCCGCCTGCTCCCTGGGTCGTGTCACGGTGCCCGGCCAGCCGAACACGGCCCCGTGCGCCCGCGCATGAGTAACCGTCACTCAGCTCGCTGCCCCGCGCGCCCCCGGCGGGGTCCCGGCCGGGGCCGCCCGGCCCCGCGCGCGGCCCGGCGGCCGCCCCGGTTTGGAGTACCTGAGTACTCATGCGCCCGGGGCGGCGCGCGTGATCACCTCGGAGTGCGGCGTGGTCCGGGCCGCGACGACTGGTGGAGGTTTCGATGCAGTTCCGGGTACTGGGACCCCCAGGGATCTACGACGACGTCAGGCGTGCCAGCGTGCAGCTGACCAGTCCCAAGCAGCGGGCGCTGCTCGGGGCTCTGCTGGTGCGCCTGGGGACCCCGGTGCCCACCGAGGAGCTGATCCGTGAACTGTGGGGGAACAACGCACCGGACAAGGCCGGCAACGCCCTCCAGGCGCATGTCTCGCGGCTGCGCCAGCAGCTGATCGAGGCGGAGCCGTCCCGGGCGAACACCCCCCGCCTGGTGGTGCGCGGGCCCGGCTATGTGCTCCAGGCGCGCCCCGAGGAGCTGGACAGCGTGCAGTTCCGGCTCCAGGTGACCCGGGCCAAGCGCCTGCTGGCCGCCGACCCGCGGGCCGCCGCGCTGCTGCTGCGCAAGGCGCTCGGGCTGTGGCGCGGACCGGCCCTGGACGGCGGCTCCCACGGGCCGCTGTGCGCGGCGGCCGCCGCCCGCCTGGAGGAGGAGCGGCTGACCGCCCTGGAGGACCTGTGCGACGCCTCGCTGCGCATCGGCAGGCACGAGGAGGTCGTCCGCCGGCTGGAGGAACTGGTCGTCGCCCATCCGGCCCGCGCGCGCTTCCGTGACCAGCTGGCGCTCGCGCTCCAGCGCTGCGGACGGCAGGGCGAGGCGCGCGCGGTGCGCCGGGGCGCCGCCCACCAGGCGGAGGACCGGACTCCGGTGCGTACCGGCAACGTCCGGGTGCTGCGCGAACCGGGCAGCCTGCGCGCCACGGAGCCGGTCCCGGCGGAGCCGGGCGCGGCCGGGAGCGGCACGGCCGTCGCGACGATGGAGCCCGTGCCCGGGTGGCCCGCCGAGGGAGACCTCGTCGACGGCCCCGGCACCCAGGGACACGAACTGCACCGGCTGCGCGTCCGGGTGGAGGAGCTGACCTCCCAGCAGCTCGCGCTCCGCTCGGAGCTGCAACGCCTGACGGCGCTGCTGGAGGAGCGGGTCCCGGCGCGCCGGCGGGACTCCGCGTGAGAGCCCGCTCCCGCCGGGCCCCGGCCCGCCGGGAGCCGCGGGCCACGAGACGTACGTGATGCGAGATGCGCAAGTGGCGCAAGGAATCACGGGATTCAGGGATCGAGTGAGGATGAGTTCATGCATGTAGTGCACAGCACATGCCCCGGCGCCGGTACCGCGGACGCCGTGTGGAAGGTGCTCACGGACTGTGAGGCGTTCCCCGACTTCATGGAGGGCGTCAACGAGGTCACCGTCAACGGCGAGGACGGCGACCGCCGCACCAGCAGCTGGGTCGTCGAGCTGAAGGGCTCGGAGATGGAGTGGGACCAGGAGGACGTCCTGGACCCGGAGCGGCGCCGCTGGGAGTTCCGCCAGAGCGACGGCGACCTCGCCCACTACGAGGGCTACTGGCAGGTCGTCGAGGACGGCGGCACGGTGGCGCTCGAACTCAAGGTGGAGTTCGACGTCGGCCTGCCCATGGTGGCCGAGATGATCCACCCGGCGGTGGCCAAGGCGCTGGAGCGCTACCAGCGGGACATCGTCGAGCAGAGCGCGTAGGGGCGGGGACAGACCATGACTGAGACGCACCCCGTCGACGCCAAGGAGACCTTCCGGCGGGTCAGACGCCACTTCTCGCCCGCGCTCGCGGTGGCCGGGAAGTTCACCGGGCAGGGCGCCGTCGAGGCGTCGGCCGAGGGCTCCCGGGTGACCCTCTCGGACGGCCGGAGCATGCTGGACTTCGGCTCCTACGCGGTCGCCCTGCTCGGCCACCGCAACCCCGAGGTCGCGGACGCCGTCCGCGCGCAGCTCGACCTGATGCCCGCCTCCACCCGCTCGGTGCAGACGCCCGTCGCCCCGCTGGCCGCCGAGCGCCTGGCCGCGTACGTGGGCGGCGGCCTCGGCCGGGTCTACTTCGGCTGCGGCGGCGCCGACGCCGTCGAGGTGTCCGTCAAGCTCGCCCGGATGGCGACCGGCCGCACCACCGTCGTCGCGGTCGACGGCGCCTTCCACGGCAAGACCCTCGGCGCCCTCGCGCTGACCGACAACTCCCGCTTCCGGGCCGGTCTCGAACCGCTGCTCCAGGGCGTGGTCCGGGTCAGCGGCGACGACCCGCAGGCCGTCGCGGACGCGCTGCGCGAGCACGACGTCGCCGCCGTGGTCTTCGAACCGGTCCAGGCCGAGAACGGTGTGCGGATCCTCGACACCGAGGTGCTGCGCACCTGGTGCCGGGACGCCCACGAGCACGGCGCGTTCGTCATCGCCGACGAGATCCAGGTCGGTCTGCGCCGGTGCGGCGAACGGTCGGTGGCGCTGGCCGACGGCCTCGACGTGGACGCGGTGCTGCTCGGCAAGCCGCTGGGCGGCGGCGTCCTGCCGGTCTCGGCCGCGGTGGGCAACGACCGCCTGTTCGCCCCGCTGCTGGCCGACCCGATGGTGCACACCGCGACCTTCAGCGGCCACCCGCTGTCCACGGCGGTCGTCCCGGTCGCCCTCGACCTGATCGAACGGCACGCGGAGGACGGCGAGCGGATCGCCCTCGCCATGGAGAACGGGCTGGCCGAGCTGCGCGCCGAACACCCGGACAAGGTGGTCGGGACGCGCGGCCGCGGTCTGCTGTGGGGCGTCGACTTCCGCTCGCCCGAAGTGGCCGGCGACGTCCTGACCGGTCTCGCCCAGCGGGGCCTGGTCGTCTCGCCCTGCCTGAGCCGTCCCACCACCATTCGCCTGCTGCCGCCGATCGTCGCCACCGACGCCGACGTCAAGGAGGCGATGAGCCTGCTCTCCGACGCCACGGCCGCCGCCGGTGCCGACGCCTAGCCCGGACACGGATTCCGGAAGGACCACAGATAACTGATGAGTTCGACGATACCCATGGAGATCTCCGAGGAGTTCGCCGCCGATGTCGTGCTGGCCGACGACATCACGGGCTACCGGGCACCGGAGCCGGGCGCGGTGTCCGAGGTGTTCCTCACCGGCGCGACCGGGTTCCTCGGCGCGTTCCTGCTGAGGGACCTGGTGCGGCAGGGACTGGTCGTGCACTGCCTGGTGCGGGGCGCCGACACCTCCGCCGCCCGTGCCCGGCTGGAGGAGAACCTGCGCACCTACGAACTGCTCGACGACATCGACCCGGACCGCGTCCAGGTGCACACCGGGGACATCACCCGGCCGCTGCTCGGCATGGAGCGCGACGCGTACGACGCGGTCGCCGGGCGGGTCGGCGCCGTCTACCACTCCGCCGCCAAGGTCAACTTCCTGACCATCTACAAGTGGCTGCGCAAGTCCACGGTGGAGGCGACCCACGGCGTGCTGCGGTTCGCCCAGGCGGCCGGCGCCACCCTGCACCACGTCTCGACCACCGGTGTGTTCGAGCCCGGCGCCGACCGGGAGCCGCGCGGCGAGCTCGACCCGACCGGACCGCCGGAGAACCTGTCGCTGGGCTACACCAAGAGCAAGTGGGTGGCCGAGCAGCTGGTGCGCGAGGCGGCCCGCCGGGGCGTGCCGGTGACCATCCACCGGCCCGGCCAGGTCTGGGGCGACTCGGTCACCGGCGCCTGCCAGCCCAACGACTTCGTGTGGCGCTTCATCAAGGGCTCGCTCCAGGTGGGCCTGTACCCGCGCAAGTTCCGGCTGGCGATGAACATGGTCCCGGTCGACTACGTGTCCGCCGTGATCGTCGCCGCCTCCCGGCACCCGGAGGGCACCGGCGGCACCTACCACCAGGTCAGCCCGGACACGCTGGACTCCGAGCGGATCCTGCGGCTGCTGCGCGGCGCCGGGTACGACCTCAAGGAGGTCAGCATCCTGAAGTGGATGAAGGCCGTCGCCGCCGACCTCACCAACTCCATGGCGCCGCTGCTGAGCATCCTCGTGGAGTCGGAGAAGGTCGAGGTCGCCGAGTTCGCCGACGAGCTGACCCGCGACCTGCTCAAGGACACCGGGATCGTCTGCCCCGACATCGACGAGAAGGTGTTCGGCGGCTACATCGCCTACTTCGTGCGGGCCGGTGTGCTGCCGGCTCCGCAGGAGTGACGGACCGCCCCCCGAGCACGCCCCGTGACACGGCGGTGCCCCGCGAGAGCCGACCTCGCGGGGCACCGCCGTGTGCGCCTGCCGTACGTGCTGCCGTACGCGCCTACGCCACGTGCTCGGAACCGCCCTCGTACAGCCGCAGCGGTGCCATGCGGTTGGTCTCCCGCGGGCGGCCGATCAGCTTGTCCAGGCCGCGCTGGAGGTCGTTGCGGGCGGTGATGCCGAGCTTGTGGTAGATGCGGTGCAGATGGTTCTCCACGGTGCGCACCGACACCACCAGCCGGTCCGCGATGTCGCGGTTGGACATCCCGGTCGCCGCCAGTACGGCGACCTCCCGCTCCCGGGGCGTGAGCGAGGCCGAGTCCCGCTCGGGGCGGGTGTCCGCCTCCACCCACGGCGGCAGCGCCACACCGGAGCCGGGCAGCAGCTCCCGGCAGGCGGCCTGGGCCTCGCGGCCCTTGCGGTGCTGCCCGGAGGCGCGGAACGCCCGCGCGGCCTGGGCGGCGGCCTCCCCGGCCAGCGGCAGCGCCCCCATCTCCACCAGGCGGTCGCAGACGTCGGTGAGCGCGGCGCCGTCGCCGTCGGCCAGCGCCTCGGCGTAGTCGGCCAGCACCCGGGTCAGCCCGCCCGCGGTCCGGGCCGCCCGCAGCAGCGCCCGGTGCGGGAAGCGGACCGCGGCGCCCTCGGTGACCCGGGCGGCCAGCAGCAGCGCGTTGGTGGCGCGCACCGTGCGTCCGGCCGCGCCCGCCCGCTCGGCCAGGGCCACGGCCTGGGCGGCGGCGCTGGAGTGGTCCCCGGTGTAGGCGAGCACGAGGGCGCTCTCGTAGGCGATCTCGTCCTCGCTGATGGGGAAGCCCAGCACCTCGCCGCGCAGCGCGCGGACCTCGACCAGGGTGCGCAGCGCCTCCGAGTGGTTGCCCGACTCGGCCAGCGCCCCCGCGAGCTGGGCCAGCGGCCAGGCGCTGGTCACCGGGTACTCGTGGGCGGCCTCGGAGGCGATCGCCCCGCGCAGCAGCGCGACGGCCTGCTCGGACTGCCCCAGCATGCGCAGCAGCCGGCAGCGGTCGAGCAGCGCCTGGAGCAGGACGGGGCGGCCGTGCCCCGGGTCGTAGCGGTGCACCGCGTCGAGCGCCTCGGCGGCGCTCCTGAGGTGGCCGAGCAGGGAGGAGCAGCGCGCCGAGACGGAGTTGGCGAGGAGCTGGGCGTCGGTGTCCCACTCGTCGCACACGTCGCGGTAGCGGTTCAGCAGCTGCAACGCGCCCGCCGGGTCGCCCAGTTCACTGCGGGCGAAGGCCACGGTCGGCACCACCGACTGGGCCAGGGGCAGGTCGGGCGCCGTCGCGTCGAGCGCGGTGTCGCCGAGGGCGACCGCCTCCTGGAGCCGGTCCGACATCACCGCGATCAGCACCCGGGTGCCGTGCAGCAGCCCGGCCCGGTCCGCGCCGACCTCGGCGACCGTGCGGTCCAGCAGCTCCCCGGCCTCCTGGACCCGCCGCAGGCTCCAGGCCAGGTTGGTCACGCGGGTGTGCACGGCGCCGACGTACTCGTCCAGCGGGACCGCCACGCCGGACTCCAGCGCCGCCTTCAGCACCGTCTCCGCCTCGGCGGGCCGGTCCCTGCCGACGAGCACCTGGCCGAGCAGCAGGGCCGCGCGGACCCGGGGCACGGCCTGCTCCGGGTCCCGCACTACGCGCGTAACCAGACGGCGCAGATCGGCGCCGAAGAGCGCGGAGTCCGGGACCGGGCCGTGCAGCGCGGGCGTGTCCAGGTCGCTCGGCTCCTCCTGGAGGGCGAGCAGGCACAGGCGCTCCGCGAGCGGGAACTCCCGCCGCCTGAGGGCGATCCGGGCCGCGCCGAGCAACTGCTCGCGCTCGGGGACGAGCCCGGCCTCGGTGCGCAGGGTGACGATGCGCAGGATGTCGTCCGCCCGGCGCGCGCCGGTGCGCTCCAGGGAGTCGGCGACCTCGCGGCGCAGCCGGGCGGCGGTCAGGTCGGACATCCGGGAGGCGATGACCACCCGGCTGAGCGGGACGGCCAGCCGCAGCCGGACCCGGGAGCGGCTGCGCTCGACGGTGACGATGCGGCGCAGGTCGAGCGCCTCGGCCGCGCGGGAGAGGCCGGCCGCGGCGACGATCTCCGCCTCCAGCGGTTCGGCGACGGCGAGCATCTGGACCAGCTCGTGCTCCTCGTGGCTGAGGTCGCGCAGGCCGACGCGGATGACGTCCGAGAGCCGTTTGCCGGGCCGGCGGGTCAGGCCGGGCCAGCGCCAGGTGCCGTCCACACACGTCAGGGAGCCGTCCTCCAGCGCGTGTTCGACGAGTTCGCGGAGCATCAGCGCGTTGCCGTGCGTGGCCGCCCACAGCCGTTCCAGTGTGGCGGTGTCGGTGTGGCCGCCGAGCCGGGCCCGCAGCACGGTGTCCATCGCGGTGCGGTCGAAGGGCGCCACCTCGACGTGCTCGACGAGCCGCTCCACCCACAGCTTGTCGATGCCGGTCGGGGTGGGCGCGTCCTGGCGGGCCGCGGCCAGGACGCTGAGGCGTCCCGCGGCGACCAGGCGGTGCAGCCGGACGCTGACGGCGGTGTCGAGCAGGTGCACGTCGTCGACGGCGACGAGGGGCCGGTCGGCGGCCGTGCCGTCCGCCGCGGCGGGCCGTACGGCCTCCAGGCACTCGGTCAGCGTGCCGAAGCCCCGGATCCGGGTGCCACTGCTCCAGCCCGCGCCGCCGACGCTCAGGACCGTGCGGCCCTCGTCGGCCGCCCGGCGCAGCGCGGTGGCCAGCAGAACGCTCTTGCCGACGCCCAGCGGACCGACGAGCAGCGCGCCGCCACGGCGCTGCACGGCGTTCCGGAGGGTGCGCAGTTCGGTGTCTCGCGCAGTTATCGGCCAGTCGAAGGAATCACTCGTTGACATCTTTTTACGCCCCCGCGGTCGAATGATTTCGGCCATGTTGCCATGCGTGTCCTGAACGTGCCGCCTTGGTTCTTCCCTGAATATTTGAACGCTTGATCAATTCGAGGTGAAGGCGGTCCTCCGGAGAGGTTTCCGGGGGTGCCCATGAACCGGTCGCATCCCGTCAGGCCGAGATGTTCCAAGCGGGCTGTTCGCTGGACTTTGGCCAGTATAGACCGGCAGCTCGTAGGTCAATCTGTATTCCCGGAACATTGAGTAAAAAAGTTAAATGCCCAGGTGGGGGCCTGGGCAGTTCGGTGAACTCGCGAGTAAGCGGCAGCTCTCACCGGCAATTCTGACATCGGGTCGGCGCTGCTATGAATAAAGCGGACCGGCTGGTTTTATTCCATGCTCCAGGATCGCCGAAGGGCCTCCCCGGGATTACCCCGTGGAGGCCCTCGTCGGCCTTGCGTCAAGAATTCTGTCCGGCCAGACTCCAGTCGCGTGCCCGGCTGCGCCGGGCCCAGAACGACGCGTACCGGCCGTCCGCCGTGACGAGTTCGTCGTGCGTGCCGCGTTCCACGATCCGGCCCTCGTCGAGGAACAGGATCTGGTCGGCGGCGGCGACCGTCCGCAGCCGGTGGGCGATCACCAGCAGGGTGCGGCCGGCGGTCAGCGCGCTCAGCGCGTCCTGCACCGCCTGCTCGTTCTCCGGGTCGAGCGAGGCGGTCGCCTCGTCGAGCAGCACGATCGGCGCGTTCTTCAGGATGGCGCGGGCGATCGACACCCGCTGCCGCTCACCGCCGGACAGCAGCGCGCCGCCCTCGCCGACCCGGGCGTCCCAGCCGTCCGGCAGCCGGTGCACGATCTCCTCCACCCGGGCGAGCCGGGCCGCCTCGCGGACCTCCGCGTCCGTCGCCGTGGGACGCCCGACCCGGATGTTGTCCGCGATGGTGCCCTCGAAGAGGTACACGTCCTGGAAGACCGCCGAGACGCGCGACATCAGCACCTCCGGGTCGATCTCCCGGACGTCCACGCCGCCCACCCGGACCGCGCCGCCGTCCACGTCCCAGAACCGGGGGACGAGCTTGCTCACCGTGGTCTTGCCGGAGCCGGACGGGCCGACGAGCGCGGTCATCGTGCCCTCGGCCAGCGTCAGCGACACCCCGGAGAGCACCGGCCTGCCGTCGTCGTAGCCGAAGGTGACGTCCTCGAACTCGACCCGGTTGCCCTCGGGCACGCGCGGCGAGACCGGCGCGGGCAGCGTGGGCTGCGCCAGCAGGTCGGCGACCTGGGCCAGCGCGGAGCGCGCCGTGCCGAGCGTCGAACCGAGGATCGCGGTCTCGGCGATCGGCTCGGTGAACCGCACCGCCAGGACCAGCAGCGCCAGCAGCTTGGCCGCGTCCAGACCGCCGTGCAGCGCCAGATAGGTGCCGGTCAGCAGGACCGCGGTGAACGCGGCCTGGATCACCAGACTGAAGCCGATCAGTCCGGGCACCCCGGTGACCAGCACCCGGCGCGACGCCTCGCGCTGGGTGCGCAGCGCCTCGCCGAGCCGGGCCCCCGAACGGGCCTCGCCCCGGCCGAACACCCGCAGCACCGGCTGGAGCTGCGCGAACTCCACCACCCGGCCGCCGGTCACGGCCCGCGCCGCCGTTCGCTCCCGGTCGGCCTGTCGGCTCAGCGCGGTGCTCCACCGGTACACCAGGACGATGACCGGCACGGTGAGCGTGGCCGCCAGCGCGAGCCGCCAGTCGAACAGGTACATCAGCACGGTCACGGTCGCGGGCGTCACGAAGCTGGTCACCAGGGGCCGCAGCAGATGCGCCGGTACGCCCATGATGTCCATCACGCTCTTCGTGGTGAGCTGGCCGAGCTGGCCCACCCGCTCCGGCGCGAACCAGCCGAGCGGCAGTTCGGCCACCCGGTCGCCGATCCGCTGGCGCAGGCTCCTGGCCAGACCGGCACCGGCCTCGAAGCCCGCCAGCAGGCTCCAGTAGTAGACCGCGCAGTACAGCACGGCCACCGCGACCAGCGTCCACAGCCACGGCCAGACCTCGTCCGGGTCGGAGCCGAACAGCGCCTCCAGCACGGGCACCAGCAGGGCGAAGGCGATGCCCTGGAGCACCGCGCCCGTCACCAGCGCGACCAGCATCCGGCGCACCGGGCGCGCGTGCTCGGGCCCCAGCACCTCCAGGAGTCGACGGATCATCAGCTCACTCCTCCGGTCGCGGCGACGTCCGCCGTGACATCCGCCGCCGACTCCGCGGCCGGGTCCCGGGGCACCGGTCCCGGTCCGTGCGGGCGCCAGCGGGCCGTACGTTCATGGGCCTGCCACATCCGGGCGTAGCGGCCGCCGGCCGCGACCAGTTCCGCGTGCCGCCCGCGCTCGACGATCCGGCCCTCGTCCAGCACCACGATCTGGTCGGCGTCGACGACGCTGGACAGCCGGTGCGCGATCATCAGCACGATCCGGCCCCGGGTCAGCTCCGACAGCGCGTCCTGCACGGCCGCCTCGGAGTGCGGGTCGGCGTGCGCGGCGGCCTCGTCCAGCACGATCACCGGGGCGTCGGCGAGCAGCGCCCGCGCCACGGACACCCGCTGCGCCTGGCCGCCGGAGAGCCGCGCGTCCTCACCGATCACCGAGTCGTAGCCGCGCGGCAGCGCCTCGATGACGTCGTCCACGCAGGCCGCGCGTGCGGCGGCGCGGACCTCGTCCGCTCCGGCGTCCGGGCGGCCCATGCGGATGTTGGCCGCGATGGTGTCCTGGCTCAGGCGCACGTCCTGGAAGACGAACGCGACCCGGCCGTACAGATCGTCGAGGGCCATGTCCCGGATGTCGACGCCGCCGACGCTGACCGAGCCGCCGGTGACGTCCCAGAACCGGGGCAGCAGCGCCGCCAGCGTGCTCTTGCCGGAACCGGAGGGCCCGACCAGCGCGGTGACGGTGCCCGGCGCCAGCTCCAGATCGATCCCGGACAGCGCGTCCTGCTCGCCGTCGTAGGAGAAGCGCACGTCCCGGTAGACGACCCGGTCGCCCTCGGGGCTCCCGGGCGCCTCGGGCACCGGGAGTTCGGGGGTGTCCAGGATGCCCGCGACCCGGTCGGCCGCGCCGCGGGCCACGCGCAGTTCGTAGCCGGCGTAGAACAGGGACAGCACCGGCGCGGTCAGGCCGATGCCGAGCAGGGCGAACGGCAGCAGGTCGACGGCGTCGAGCCAGCCCCGTGTCACGAAGAGGGCGCCGCCCGCCAGGGTGGCCACCAGCACCGCGATCGGGGACAGCACGATCTCGGCCGCCGCCTTGGAGTACTGGGTGGAGCGCACCCACTTCAGGAAGAACTCCGAGAAGTCGTCGGCGGCCTCGCTGAACTCGCGGTGCGCGCGGCGGGCCTGGCCGAAGGTCTTCACGACGGCGATGCCCTGCACGAACTCCACCGCGCTGCCGTTGATGCGGCCCATCGCCCGGTCGTACTCGGGCAGGTTCTTCGCCAGGCCCGCCATGGTGGCGCTGTACAGCGTCAGACCGATGAGCAGCGGCGCGATCACCACCAGGGTCATCCGCCAGTCCACCCAGAACAGATACGCCAGGGAGGCGGCCGGGACGACCGTGGCCGTGGTGATGTCCAGCAGCGAGTGGGCGATCAGATGGTGCATCGCGTCGACGTCGTCCTGCACGGCCTGTTTGACCTGGCCGGCGTTGCGGGACGAGAACCAGCCGAGCGGCACCCGGCCGAGCCGGTCGACGAGCCTGCGCCGGATGTGGAACTGAAGGTCGTTGTCGGCGAGATGGGAGATCCCGCCGGCCACGAGCGCGACGATCAGCCGGACCAGCAGCGCTCCCGCGCCGATCGCGGTGACCGTCCAGGCGCGGTCGGTGCGGTCCTCCCCGTCGCCGAGCAGCACCCGGCCCAGTTCGGCGACGGCGATGAACGGCACCACGCCGGCGGCGGCCGAGACGGCCTGGGCGGCGATCGCCCAGCGCAGCTTTCCCCTGACCGGGCCGAGAATCGCGCCGAGTGCGGTCTTTCCCGCGGGCATGCGGGCCTCCAAGCGCTTCGATTGGACGGCTGTTAGACGCTGTCTAACGCCGGGACGACTGTACCCGCCCACCGGCGTTTCATGTCAAGCGCGCAAGGGTGCCCGAAGGTGAGCGGGAGATGAACAGTGGCGCCGAAGTGCCTTGGGAGCCAAGGCACTTCGGCGCCGGGAGGGGGCGTCAGCCCGCGACCGGCACCGGCCGCTTGACCTCCGGAGCCTCGTCGGACTCCTTGATGCCGTACTTGCTGTAGAACCTGGCCAGCGGCCCGGGGGCCCACCAGGCGGCCCGGCCCATCAGCTTCATCGCCGCGGGCACGAGCAGGATGCGCACGATCGCCACGTCGGCGAGGATCGCGAACACCATGCCGACGCCGAACAGCTTCATGGTGAGCACCCCGCTGGTCGCGATCGCCGCGAGCGGCACGCACATCAGCAGCGCCGCGTTCGCGATCAGCCGTCCGATCTTCTGGAGCCCGGACGCCACGGCGGCGGTGCTGTCGCCCAGCAGGTCGTACTGCTCACGGATGCGGGAGACCAGGAAGACCTCGTAGTCCATGGAGAGGCCGAAGATCAGCGCGAACAGCATGATCGGCATGTTCGGCTCGATGTTGCCGGTCGAGTCGAAGCGGATCAGGCCCTCCAGATGGCCGTCCTGGAAGACCCACACCAGCACACCGAAGGTCGCCGACAGCGACAGCAGGTTCATGACGATGGCCTTGAGCGGCAGCAGCAGCGAGCCGAACGCCAGGAACAGCAGCAGATAGGTCGCCACCGCGATGTACAGCAGCATCCACGGCAGCGTCTCGCCGAGCGCGTCCAGCGTGTCGTCGAAGACCGCCGTCTCACCGCCGAAGTACGCCTGGGCGCCGGGCGGCGGCGGCACCGCCTTGAGCCGGTTCACCAGGTCGCGCGCCGGGGTGGAGACCGCGGGCCCGTCGAAGGTGACCGAGATCCGCGCGTTCGTGCCGGTGGCGCCGCTGATCTGCGCGCCGGTCGCGCCCTTGGTGGCGGCCAGCCGGTCGGCGTAGGACTTGAGCGCGGCACCCTGCTGGGGGGAGGTGGCGTCGCCCTTCAGCACCAGCAGCGAGTCGATGGACTTGGTGGCGTCGCTGTCGAAGTCGCGGTCCAGGGCGTTGCCGACCTGCCGTCCCTCGGCGCTGTTGGGGAGCTGGCGGGCGTCGTTGGCGCCGAACTCGATCCGGGTGAAGGGCACCGCGAGCGCCAGCAGCACGGCCAGCGTGCCCACCGCCACGATCGCCGGACGCCGCATCAGGCCCTGCGCCAGGCGGTACCAGCCGCCCTGGCCGTCCTGGCGCGGCGCCTTGTTCCGGCGCAGCGACAGGGCGTTGACCCTGGTGCCCAGCACGCCCAGCACCGCGGGCAGGGCGATCAGCGAGAAGAAGACGGACAGCACGACCGCGGCCACACCGCCGTAGGCCATGGACTTCAGGAAGCCGAACGGGAAGAACGTCATGCCGGCCAGCGCCACCGCGACCGTGGTGCCGGAGACCACCACCGTGCGCCCGGCCGTGGCGACCGTGCGGGACAGCGCCTGCTCGCCGGTGTGGCCGCGCTCCAGCTCCTCGCGGTAGCGGCTCACGATCAGCAGCCCGTAGTCGATGGCGACCGCGAGACCGAGGATCGTCACCAGGCTCATCGCGAACACCGACACGTCGGTGAGCTGCGCGATGACCCGCAGCACCGCCATCGAGCCCAGGATGGACAGACCGCCGACGAACAGCGGCAGGCTGGCCGCGGCCAGGCCGCCGAAGACGATCACCAGCAGGATGAAGAGGATGGGGAAGGACAGGCCCTCCGCCAGGCCGAGGTCCTTGCCGATCTCGTCACTGGCCTGGTGCCCCGTGGGGACCGGACCGCCGCGCAGGGTCTCCAGGCCCGGCGCCGCGAGCTTGTCCTTGATCGCCTTGTACGAGACCTCCTTGGCGTTGTCGTCGGCGCCCTGGAGGTTGATCGCCACATAGGTGGCGTGCCGGTCGTGGCTGACCTGCGCCGGCATCTTGGTCATCCAGAAGGTGGAGAAGCCGCTGACCGAGGACTTCGGCAGGGCCTGCACCGTCTCGGTGACCGACTTCCGGAAGGCGGGGTCGTCGACCGTGCGGGTCTTGTCGCGGTAGACGACCACGGCGTCCGGCGCCCGCTGCGGGAACGCCCGCTCGGCGATCTGGGCCGCCTTGCGGCTGTCGGATCCGGGGTCCTCGAACCCGCCGGGTTTCATGTCGCCGAAGACGCCGACGCCGTAGGCACCGGACAGGACGGCGAACAGCAACGTCAGGACAAGGAGCGGTTTGCGCCTGCGGAAGAGGAATCGCCCCAGCGCCTCGAACATGGTTCTCCCTAGGGGTAGTAGGCGGGCGCCGCAGGCCTGCCAGGGTCCGGCGCCGCGCCAACCGTAACAGCGTTTTGAATGCCCCTTCCAGGGCTCTTGCACACTGTCTAACCGGAAGGACTCCGGGTTACCCCTTGTGACCTGCGGGTTCACTGGAAAAAACTTCTTCACAGGGGCTTGCGCCTGAGGGCATGGTCGGTCCTGACATGAGACTGACGTGATGTCAGGGGCCATTCATAACGCTGTTGCAATACGGTGGGACAATGGCCAGGCTCAAGACACATGACGAAGCGCTCCGGCAGCGGCTCATCAACCGCGCGGCCGCCACGGTGTTCGACCGGGGCACCGCGGCGCTGAGCCTTCGACAGCTCGCGGCGGACGTGAAGACCTCGACCACGGCGGTCTACTCGCTGTTCGGCAACAAGGCCGGGCTGCTGGCCAGCCTCTACGAGGAGGCCGCCCGCCTCTTCGTGGTGCGGCTGGCCGGTGTGCCCTCGACCGACGACCCGGCGCGCGACGTGATCCGGCTCGGCATCGCCTACCGCGCGTACGCGCTCGCGAACCCGCACCTGTACGCGATCCTCTTCCTGGAGAGCCTCGCCCAGTTCGAGCCCGCCCCCGAGGGGCAGCGCGAGATGCTGGAGATGTACCAGCCGCTGGTCGACGCGGTGCGCCGCGGACAGCGGGCGGGGCAGTTCACCGAGGCGCTGGAACCCGAGGTCGTGGCGCTGGCGTGCTGGGCCACCGCCCACGGCCTGGTCTCCCTGGAACTGTCCGGCAACGAGCCGCCGGGTCTGCCCATCGCCGACTCCTACGAGCGGATGCTGGACGCCGTGGTGACCGGCTGGCGGGCCGTCTGAGAGGGCGCGCGGGCGCCGCGCGGGTGGCGTTCGGGTGTGTGCGGGCGGGAAGCGCGCGGCTCCGGCCGCGCCCCCGCCCGCACCGCTGCGGGCATGACAGCGGCCCCCCGGATCCGTGGGGCACACGGAACCGAGGGGCCGGTGAGCGGCTCAGGCGGCGGGCCCGGTCACGGCCGCCGCGCCCGGCAGCCGCAGCCGGGCCGGCTCGGGTCCCGGCGTCTCCACGGCGAGGGCCACGGTGTGCTCAGCGGTGGGCCGGAACAGGCTGAAGTGCCAGGAGAAGGTGGTGTCGTGCAGGGGGTCGCGCACGCGCGGGGGAGCCGTGCCGCGCGGGGTGAAGGTGAAGGTGTCGAGGTCGCGGCGGACGCCGGTGCCCAGGCCCTTGAGGTACGCCTCCTTGAGCACCCAGAGCTCCCGGGTGCGCTCGGGCCGCTCCGTGGCGGGCAGGGCGGCCAGCTCCGCCTGTTCGGAGGGGGCGAGGAAGCGGGCGACGCGGGCCGCCGACTCCGCGGAGAGCGGGCCCTCCACGTCCACCCCGCACGCCGGTCCGTCCGTCACGGCGCAGACCACGAGCCCGTCGGTGTGCGAGATGCTGAACCGCACCCCGTACCGCTCGGGCCACGGCTCGGGCCGCCCGTACGCGTTCACCGGGAACCGCCAGCCGTCGACCGGATGCCCGGTGCGTTCGCTGAGCGCGTGCCGGCACAGCAGCCGCCCGGCCAGGAAGTGGCCCCGCTGGCGCGGGGTCAGCATCCGGGCCAGGCGCCGCTGTTCCGTCCCGTCGAGCAGCCGCTCGCCGCCGAGCCCGCCGACGAAGGACGCCGCGGCGGGCTCGGGCAGCAGCCACAGCTCCGTCGTCACCGGCTCTCCCGGACCGCCCCGGAGGACGGCCGGGCGGTGTCGAGGAGTTCGGCGAGCCGGTAGGCCAGGTCCAGCGCCTGGCCGCGGTTGAGCCGCGGGTCGCACACCGACCGGTAGCGCGCGGGCAGATCGCCGAAGCCGATCCCGTCGCCGCCGCCGACGCACTCCGTCACGTCGTCGCCGGTCAGCTCCAGATGGACACCGCCGGGATGCGCGCCGAGACCGGTCAGCACCTCGAAGAACCCGGCCAGTTCGTCGAGCACGTCGTCGAACCGGCGGGTCTTGTGCCCGCTGGGCGCGCTGATCGTGTTGCCGTGCATCGGGTCCGACACCCAGGCCACCGGCAGCCCCTCGGCGGTGACCCGCTCGACCAGGCCCGGCAGCACGTCCCGGATCTTCCCGGCGCCCATCCGGACCACCAGCGTGAGCCGGCCCGGCTCGCCCTCGGGCGACAGCCGGCCGATGAGGCGCAGCAGGTCGTCCGTCTCGATGGACGGCCCGATCTTGACGGCGACCGGGTTGCTGATCCGGGAGAAGAACTCCACGTGCGCCCCGTCCAGGCGGCGCGTGCGCTCCCCGATCCACAGCAGGTGCCCCGAGGTGGCGTACGCCCCGCCGGTGGCCGGGTCCAGGCGGACCAGCGCCGACTCGTAGTCCAGCAGCAGCCCCTCGTGCGACATGAACAGCTCGCCGGGCGTGTGCCAGCCGTCACCGGTGCCGGTGAAGCCGCCCGCCCGCTCGATCTCGGCGGTGAGCGCCGCGTAGCGGTCCCGCTCGGGCGAGGCGTCGGTGAACTCCCGCAGCGCCGCCAGCACCTGGCCGGGCCCGGCGTGCTCACCGGCGCCGTACGCCCGGACCAGGTTCACGGTGGCGGCGGAGGTGTGGTGGACCCGCACCAGCCGGTGCGGGTCGGGGGTGCGGGCGGCGGCCGTGAAGGCGTGCCCGTTGACCGCGTCGCCCCGGTACACCGGCAGCTCCACGCCGCCGCGGATCTCGGTGGGCGAGGAACGCGGCTTGGCGTACTGCCCGGCCATCCGGGCCAGCGTCACCACGGGCAGCGAGCGCGCGTACCCGAGGACGGCGGCCAGTTGCTGGAGGGTCCCGGCGGTCCGGCCGATGGACGCCGCGTTCACCGCGTCCAGCTCCTCGGCACAGTCGCCGCCCTGGACCAGGAACGCCTCCCCGCGCGCGACGGCGGCGAGCCGGGCCCGGAGCAGATCGCACTCGCGGGCCGTCACCAGCGGCAGGGCCGACGCGAGGGCGGTGACCGCCGCGTCCAGCGCGGCGGCGTCCGGCCAGGACGGCTGCTGCCCGGCGGGCAGCCGGCGCCAGCTGGTCTGCGCCGCGTGCGCGGCGGGCGGATCGAGCAGGGAAGTCACGCCGTCAGCTCCGCTCGGTGAGGTGCGAGGGCACCGGTGACCAGATCGTCCAGGATGGCCGCGCCGTGCAGGGTCATCACCGACTCGGGATGGAACTGCACCGAGGTGAAGCCCGGCCCGCGCAGCGCGTGCACCTCGCCGCTCGCCGGGTCGCGGGCGACCTCGACCAGACCGGGCGCGTGCGGGCTGTCCAGCAGCGCGCTGTCGCTGTACGCGGCGAACGTGTTGTAGAAGTACACCGGCTGCTCGGCGCCGAACAGGTCGATCGTGCGCCGCACCCCCTGGTTCGGACGGTGCAGCCTGCGCAGTTCCAGGCCGAGCAGCGAGGCGAGCACCTGGTGGCTCAGGCACACCGAGACGAACGGGATCCGCAGGTTGAGGAGGCTGCCGGTGACCGCCCGCAGATGGGCGATCTTGGCGTGGTTCACCTCGCGCGGGTCGCCCGGACCGGGGCCCAGCAGGACCAGGTCGTGGCCGGTGAGCCGGTACGGCTCGTCGTAGCGGCGGATCGTCACGTCGTAGCCGAGACTGCGCAGTTGCAGCGCGCCCATCGCGGTGAAGGTGTCCTCGGCGTCGATGACGAGGATCCTGCCGCGCGTGGCGGACCCGGCGGGCGGCGGGGCCAGCCAGAAGCGCGACAGCGGCGCGTTGCGCGCGGCCAGCGCCGCCCGCACCCGGGGGTCCGCGCCGAGCCCCGCGGGCGCGCGCCGGTCGGCGACCCGGTGCAGCGCGTCGAGCAGCCCCGCGGCCTTCGCCGAGGTCTCGGCGGCCTCCCGGGCGGGGTCGGAGTCGCGCACCAGCGTGGCGCCGACCCCGATCCGGACCCGGCCCGCCGCGTCGACGTCGGCCGTCCTGATCATGATGGCCGAGTCCATCCGCCGCCGGCCCGCCTCGTCGCGGCCGATCAGCGCCGCCACCCCGGCGTAGTAGCCCCGGGCGTCCGGCTCGAACTTGGCGATCACCTGGGAGGCGCTCTCCAGCGGGCTGCCGGTCACCGTCGGGGCCAGCAGCGTCTCGCGCAGGATCTCCCGCACGTCCCGGCCGCTGTGCCCGACGATGCGGTACTCGGTGTGGGCGAGGTGGGCCATCTCCTTCAGCAGCGGCCCGACCACGTGCGCGTCGTCGCACACGCGGCTCATCATCTTCAGTTCCTCGTCCAGCACCATGTACAGCTCGTTGGTCTCCTTGCCGTCGGCGAGGAAGTCCAGCACCGGGCCGACATCGGGGCCGCCCGCCGGATAGCGGTGGGTGCCGCTGATCGGCGTCATCACGGCCACACCGTCGTCGAGGCTGACATGGCGCTCCGGGCTGGCCCCGATGAAGGTGCGCCTGCCGGTGTGGATGAGGAACGTCCAGTACGCGCCGGGCTCGCCGCGCAGCAGCCGCCCCCAGAACGCCAGGGCGGTCCGCGCCGACCAGTTCGGGACCTCGGTGACGAAGGTCCGCTTGAGCACGAAGTTGGCGCCGGAGCCGTGCCCGATCTCCTCGTCCAGGACCCGGCGCACCAGCTCGCCGTACTCCTCGTCGTCGAGGTCGAAACGGCCCTCGCCGGTGACGAACGGCCAGGCCAGGACGGTGTCCAGCACCTCGTCCACGGGCAGTTGAGACTGCGCGCGCACCGGCATCACCAGCAGCGGCTCGCCGTCGTTGTGGTGGTCGTAGCCGCGCTCGCCGATCACCCGGTAGGGCAGCACGGCCAGCACCTCGTGGCGGCCCGGCTCACCGGACTCGGGAACCGGCAGGTCCGCCGTCCCCGCGACCACGCCGAAGTCGCCGACCAGCACGTCCACCTGGCCCGCTGTGCCGCTCTCCGGCCGGTGCAGCACCGCGAACGGCTGCCCGCCCGCGGCCAGTTCCGTCAGGGACGGCGGCTCGGGTACGGACCCGGGCCGGTACGGGGGTGTCATGAGGGGCCTCCCACGGGATCTCCCGCGAATTCGCCGGCGAAGGCGGCGGCCGGGGCCGCCAGCTCGCTCAGCACCGTCCCGGTCTGTGCCACCACGGCGCACCGGGAGGCGGCGTACTCCAGTGCCATCCGGTGGCGGTCCGGGGTGAAGTCGGCGACCGCGTCGGCGACCACGAACGGCTGGATGTCGTGCGCGAACGCGTCGCACGCGGTCAGCAGGATGCCCACCTGCGCGTAGACACCGCAGATGATCAGCTGGTCACGGCCCTGCTCGCGCAGGAGTTCGAGGAGCGGGGTGCGGTGGAAGGCGCTGGCCCGCCACTTCACCAGGACGGTGTCCCGCTCGCCGGGTGCCAGGACCTCGGGGATGCCCCGGTCCTCGGGGTCCGCGGACATGCCCGCGCCCCAGAAGTCCGCCAGCAGACCGCGCTGGGCGGGGGTCATGTCGCCGGGCTGCGCCGAGTAGACGACCGGGACGCCGGCGGCGGCGCACCGCTCGCGCAGCAGGGCCACATTCGCGACCAGGTCGGTGTGCGGCTGCGCGCCGTGCCGGAACGGGGCGAGGAAGTAGTGCTGCATGTCGTGCACCAGCAGCACCGCCCGGTGCGGGTCGACGCGCCAGGAAACGGTGTTGGGCGGCAGCTCTGCGGTCCGTGGCATCGGATACGGGTCGATCGGTGCGATCGCCACGTCTGGTTCCTTTCCTGGTCGGAGAACGGCCGGCGTCCGGTGCCGGGTGCGCCCCGGTGACCGGGGGCCCGGCGGGGGTGAACCGGTGGTGCCGGTGGTGCTCGGAGTACCGGTGGGGCGGCGGATGCGCGTGGGGGAGCGCGTCGGGAGAAGCGAGGGAGTGCCGGGAGAAGCGAGAAGACGGGGTGTGCGCCCGGGACCGCGGGGGATTCGGCCCCGGGCGCATCCCGGCCCGGACCTCGGGGAAGTCGGTCCGGGCGCACGGCCCGTGGCGGGGCCGGTCCGGGAGGGCCGTACGGGACGGCGGGCGGTACGGTGCGGACGGGCGCGGCGGGCCTCAGACGCCCAGGGCCGCGCCGCCGTCCACGGTCAGGTCCTGGAGCGTGATGTGCGCGGACCGGTCGGACAGCAGGAACAGCACCGCGTCGGCGATGTGCGCGGGCTCGGCGATCCGGCCCAGCGGGATACCGACCCGGTACGCGTCGGGCACCCCGTCCACCGAGGCGCGCACGGCCGCGTCGCCCTGGAGGGCGGTGAGCATCGACGTACGCGTCGAACCGGGCGCCACCACGTTGCAGCGGATGCCGTGCCGCCCCAGCTCCAGACCGAGGCACTTGGTGAACATCGCCGAGGCGGCCTTGGACGCCGCGTACGCCGCCATCGACGTGCGCGGGGTGAGCGCCGCGTTGGAGGCGATCGTCACGATCGAGCCGCGCCCGCGCGGGACCATCAGCCGGGCCACCGCCCGGCTCACCCGGAACACCCCGCCCGCGTTGACCGCGAGCGTGTGGTCCCAGTCCTCGTCGGAGAACTCCTCGGCCGGGCCGCTGTGCAGCACCCCGGCACCGTTCACCAGGTAGGCGACCGGCCCGAGTTCGGCCTCCGCCTTGGCGACGGCGGCGTCCACGTCCGCGCTGTCGGTGACATCGGCGGCCACCGCCAGCACCGTGCCGCCGGCCGCGCTCAGCTCCGACGCCAGCTCGCGCAGCGCCCCCGGCTCACGGTCCAGCAGCGCCACCGGGACACCGGCCGCCGCCAGCGCGCGGGCGATCTCGGCGCCGATGCCGCCGGCCGCGCCGGTGACCACCGCGCTGCCGGACCACTCGGCGCCCGCCGCGGCCGCCGTGCCGGTCGTGCCTGTCGTCGTGAGGGTGTCGCTCATCGGGCCACCTCCGCCAGTACCGGGTCGACCGCTTCCGCGGGAACGCGCAGGGCGCGGGTGGTGAAACCGCGCAGTGCCTGGAGGTAGCGGTCGCGCAGCGCCGCCTCGTCGACCTCCACGCCCCGGCCGCCCTCCACGAGGGTGCGGCCGCCGACGATCACCGTGTCCACGTCCGCCGAACCGGCGAGCCACAGGAAGCTCTCCAGCGGCCGCGGGTTGAGCAGATAGCGCCAGTCGTCCGTGCGCACCAGCAGCAGGTCGGCCTGCTTGCCGGGCTCCAGGCTGCCGACCGCGTCGTCCCAGCGCAGGCCCTTCGCCGCGATCCGGGTGGCCATCGCCAGCGCGTCGGTGGGCAGCACCTCGGTCTGGTCGGCGCTCATCTCGTTGTACATCTGCCAGGCCGCGCGCATCGTCTCGGCGATCCCCGCGCCCGGCAGCGCCGCCGCGTCGGTCGACAGCGACACGTCCAGCCCGGCCCGGCGCAGCGCCGGGACCACAGCGGTCTCGGTGAGCGCGGACTCGCCCGACGGGCCGTACTTGCCGGGGGAGTGGGAGATGTGCGCCCGCCCGGCGAGCATCAGCTTCTGCTCCTGGTCGTCCAGGAAGGCGCTGTGCCCGGCCATCAGCCGCTCGTCGACCAGCCCCGCCTCCGCCAGCCGGCGCACCCCGGTCTCCCCGTGGTAGGCGCGCATCGCGTCGGCCTCGTTGCGCAGCGCGCCCACATGCGTGGCGAACGGCAGATCGTGCCGCTCGACGAGTTCGGCCATGCCGCGCGCCAGCTCGTCCGTCATGTTGGTGACGTACGAGACGTTCGGGCGGCACCGGATGCGGCCCGTGGGGTCGGCGGCGACCGCACCGAGCAGCGCCTCGAAGGAGGCGAGCACCGTGTCCGCGTCCCGGGTGCGCAGGAACCGCGACCGGTCCGGCGCCAGCACCGCGTCGCTCGCCCAGGTGGACGCCGAGAAGCGCATCCCGAGGCGGCGCGCCGCCTCCACCATGGCCAGCGGCCGGTTCAGCGAGCCCATGTCGCCGAGCGTCGTGACACCGCCGCGCAACTGGATCCACATCGAGTACTCGGCGATGGCCCGCGCCTCGTCCTCGGTCATCGCCTCGATGAGGCCGTCGAACCGGTCGAAGGTGGCGGAGATCTGGTGCATGTCACCGCCGCCGCCCATGAACGCGACCTGGTCGGCGCGGTCGGAGGGCGGGCGCAGCGCGCCGCGCATGGTGAAGCCCATCGCGAACATCTCGTGCCAGTGGGCGTTCACGAAGCCGGGCA
This sequence comes from Streptomyces sp. NPDC003284, assembly GCF_053589675.1. Lineage (NCBI taxonomy): Bacteria > Bacillati > Actinomycetota > Actinomycetes > Kitasatosporales > Streptomycetaceae > Streptomyces > Streptomyces sp. NPDC003284. Next base: position 257,605 of record NZ_JBSFSI010000007.1, on the reverse strand, counting down.
GCACCATCATCCGGCTCGCGTCCAGGCGGCGCAGCTCCGCGCGCACGGCCGGGTCCAGCGCCTGGACGGCCTGCTCCACCTCGACGGCCGGGCCCACCGCGACGACCTTGTCGTCCACGGTCAGCACCGCGCCGCGGGCGTGCACGGACTCCTGGGCGTCGGCGGTGTAGACGGTGCCGCCGGTGATCAGCCGGGCCCCCATCACGCCGCTCCGGGCGCGGTCGGCGCGGAGGTGCGCAGCGAGTCGAAGTGGGCCAGCCAGCCGCTCAGGGTCGGCGCCGCGACCAGCGCCTCGAACTGCACCGGGACACCCGCCTTGCGCCAGCGGCTGACCAGCCGCATGATCTCCAGCGAGCTGAGCCCGAGCAGCACCAGACTGGCGTCCGGCTCGATCCGCTCCGGTTCGAGGCCCAGTACGGGCGCGACGGTGGCGCGCAGTTCGTCTTCGGTCGGGAATGCGGTGATGTCCACGTCAGCCTTCCTGCTCGGACGCGGCATGTCGGGCCAGCGCCTTCTTGTCGACCTTGCCGAGCGGGGTCAGGGGGAGTTCGGGCAGGTAGTGCACGAGATCGGGCAGCTTGTAGTCGGCCACGCCCCGTGCGTGCACGGCCTGCTTGAGGTCGGCCAGGGCCGGCTCGGGACCGCCGGCCACCAGGAACGCGCAGATCCGCTCGCCCAGGAACTCGTCCGGTACGCCGATGACGGCCGCCGCCGCGATGTCCGGGTGGGTGAGCAGCAGATCCTCGACCTCACCGGCGGCGATCTTGTCACCGCCGCGGATGATGGTCTCCTTGATCCGGCCCTCGATGACCAGATCGCCGTCCTCGGTGAGCCGGGCCAGGTCACCGGTGCGGAAGAAGCCGTCCGGGGTGAAGGCCCGCCGGTTGTACTCGGGCACCCGGTAGTAGCCGCGCAGCGTGTACGGGCCGCGGGTGACCAGCTCGCCGATGCCGCCGGGCGGCAGCGGGGTGCCGTCCTCGCCGAGGATGAGCACCTCGTCCGCGTCGGAGACCGGCCGGCCCTGCGTGGTGAGCACCGCGTCGGCCGGGTCGTCGGGGCGGCTGAAGGTGAGCAGGCCCTCGGCCATGCCGAACACCTGCTGGAGCCGGGCACCCAGCACGGGCTGGATCCGCTCGGTGAACTCGCGGGTCATCCGGGCCCCGCCGACCTGCACCAGCCGCAGCGTCGACAGGTCCTCCCCGGACCACTCGGCCGCCTCCAGCCACAGCGTCATGATGGACGGCACCATCGCGGTGACGGTGACGCCGTGCTTCTCGATCAGCGGGAAGCAGTCCAGCGGGTTGGGCGTGTCGGCGAGGACGGCGGTGCCCCCGGTCAGGAACGTGCCGAGCAGACCGGGGCAGCCGAAGGCGAAGTTGAACTCGATGGGCAGCACGGCCAGATACACGTCGTCCTCGGCCAGCTCGCACACCGCCGCGGCCCGGCCCGACATGTACACATAGTCGTCGTGGGTGCGCGGGATCAGCTTCGGCAGGGCCGTGGTCCCGCCCGACAGCAGGAAGAACGCCACGTCCGACGCGTCGGGTTCGGGCAGCGGCCGCGGGTCGGGGACCGCCGTCTCCAGCTCGGCGACCGAGACGAACCCCTCGGTCTTGGCGCCCAGCACGAAGAGCGTCTCCAGGGTGGTGGTCTCCGCCTTCACCTGCCGGGCCAGCTCGCGGTGGTCGTGGCCGCGGTGCGACTCGGGCACCAGGAAGCTCACGGCGCCGCTCAGCTCGACCAGGTGGACCAGTTCGGTGGCCCGGTGTGCGGGCAGCGAGAAGACCAGCTTGGCGCCGAGCCGGGTCAGCCCGAAGGCGATCGCCACGAACTCGGGCACGTTCGGCAGCTGCACCACGATCCGGTCGCCGGCCCTCAGCCCGTGCGCGGCGAACCCGGCGGCCAGCCGGTCGGCCCAGCGGTCGAGTTCGGCGTAGCTGATACGGCGTTCGCCGTGCACCAGCGCGGTCCGCTCGCCGTACCGGCGGGCGGCCTCGCGCAGCGCCGTGCCGAGCGTGTCACCGCGCCAGATGCCCTGCTCGCGGTAGCGCGCCGCGATGTCCTCGGGCCAGGGGACGCAACCCTCAAGCATCGCCGCCCCCCTGGGAGCCGGGAGCGGCCTCGGCGATCCGTACGACGGCGGCGCCGGCCTCCATGCCGGTGCTCGCGCCGATCAGCAGGACATGGTCGCCGGGCCCGACCTGGCCGGTGCGCCACACGTGCTCAAGGCCCAGGAAGAGATCGGCGGCGCCGGTGTGCCCGATCGTGTTGACGTGGTCCCAGACCGTCTTCTCCTCGGGGACGTCCAGCGGCAGCAGGAACATCGCCTCCAGCGCCGGCCGGCCGAAGCCGACGTGGCACACCTTGGCGATCTGGTCCCAGGACACGTCGGCCTGCTTCAGGACGCGCTCGGTGACCTCCGCGACCCGGTCGCCGAAGTTCTTGATCGGCGGGGCCTGGCCGGCCGCCCACTGCTCGCGGACCTTCTCGGCGCGCTCGGCGAAGTTCAGCCCGCGGCCCCGGGTGACGCCGGGCGGGAACAGCTCCTCGCCGGCCCGGTGCAGGATCTCCATGGACGAGTCCGACAGCGAGTCCAGGGCCAGCAGTTCGGCGAAGCCGCCGCGGCGCGAGAGCACCACGGCCGAGCCCGCGTCGGCGAGCACGAACAGGCCCGAGGCGCGCCAGCGCTCCACCCCGGGGGTGGAGTAGTTGTCGCCGGTGGTGATCAGCGCGGCGTCGTGCGTCGGGTTGGCGATCAGCCGGGCGGCGGCCACGTCCAGCGAGGCCAGCATGCCGAGGCAGCCCTGCTTGATCTCCACGGCGGGCACCGGGCGGTCCACGGTGTTGTTCAGGATGTAGTGCACCGCCGACCAGCCGTCGGGGCCCTGGTGGTGGGTGTAGCTGTGCAGCAGGATGCCGATGTCGTCCGCGTCGTGCCCGGAGGACTCCAGCGCGGCCCGCGCCGCGTCGATCGCCATCTGCGGGGCCGGGGTCGAGGCGCTGACGGCGGCCGAGCGCATCCCGGAGGACTGCCGCGCCTCCTCGTCGTACAGCCCCTCCGCGACCGCCCGCTCGGCCGGGAACAGGGGCGGCAGGTGGCTGCCGATCCCGGCGAGATACAGGTTCGCAGTCCTCATCGAGCCGACTCCTTCATGTCCTGTGCGTGTCCTGGCGAATGGGTGGGGGAAGAGGTGGGGGAGGGGGCGTACGGCGGTGCGGGTGGTGCGGTGCGGCGCCGGTGGCGGCGGTGGTGCGGGCGGTGCCGGGCGGTGGCCGGACAGGTGCCGGGCGTGCTCCGGTGGCCGCCGGGTGTCTCGGCCGCAAGCACAGCACCGGGGCCGCCGGACCCTCATGAGTAGGCGGTACTCAACCGGTCCCCGGCCGCCGCCCGGACCCGGCGGGCCCGCGGCGGCCCCGGCCACGGCGGCGGCAGGGCGCCCACGTGCGGCGGCGGGGCCCCGGGCCGCCCGGCGGGCCCGGTGGGCGAATTGAGTGGCGACTACTCGCGTTGCCGCCCCGCCCCCGGTGATGTGCTGCCTTCAGCGCAGCCGCCGCGTGACACCTCGCGCGGCCGGGGCCTGTCCTCCCGGATCCCTCGGCGGCCGCGGATCCCCACGGATCCGCGGCCCACGGGTTCCGCGGAGCACAGGACAGCACCGGGCGAACGCCGGTGAGCGGGGCGCGCGTCGGCCCCGCGGCCCCGGGCTGATCCGTACGACAGGCCCCAGGGCACACACGAGGGAGATCCCAATGTCGCGCTCGCGTCCGGAACTTGGTGACTGGTCGAGCCCGGCCGAACTGGCCGAGCTCCAGCGGTCCCAGCTGCCGAGGGTCCTCGCGCAGGCACTCCGTTCGCCCTTCTACGCGGCCCGCTACCGCGGCACCACACCGCCGCGCACCGCGGACGACTTCGCCGGCGTCGAGGTGACCGCCAAGCAGGACCTGCGCGACCAGTACCCCTTCGGGATGCTCGCGGTCGGGCGCGAACACCTGGCCACCTACCACGAGTCCAGCGGCACCGCGGGCGAACCCACCGCCTCCTACTACACGGAGGAGGACTGGACCGACCTCGCCGAGCGCTTCGCCCGCAAGTGGACCGGCATCCACCCCTCCGACACCTTCCTGGTGCGCACCCCCTACGGCCTGGTCATCACCGGCCACCTCGCCCAGGCCGCGGGACGGCTGCGCGGCGCGACCGTCGTCCCCGGCGACGCCCGCTCGCTGGCCACCCCGCTCTCCCGCATGGTGCGCGTCCTGAAGACCCTCGACGTGACGCTCACCTGGTGCAACCCGACCGAGATCACCATGCTGGCCGCCGCCGCCAAGGCCGCCGGACTCCGCCCCGACCAGGACTTCCCGCACCTGCGGGCCATGTTCACCGCCGCCGAGCCGCTGACCGAGGTGCGCCGCCGCCGGCTCAGCGAGATCTGGGGCGGCATCCCGGTCGTCGAGGAGTACGGCTCCACGGAGACCGGCACCATCGCCGGGCAGTGCCCCGAGGGCCGGATGCACCTGTGGGCGGACCGGGCGATCTTCGAGGTGTACGACCCGAGGACCGGCACGCTCTCCGAGGCGGGCCGCGGCCAGATGGTCGTCACCCCGCTGTACCGGGACGCGATGCCGCTGCTGCGCTACAACCTCGCCGACGACGTCGAGGTGTCCACCGACCCGTGCGGCTGCGGCTGGCTGCTGCCGACGGTCACCGTGCTGGGGCGGGCCGGAACCGGTCACCGGATCGGTCCGGCGACCGTCACCCAGCAGCGGCTGGAGGAACTGGTGTTCTCCCTGCCGGCCGCGTACGAGGTGATGTTCTGGCGGGCCAAGGCCCACCCAGACGTGCTGGAGCTGGAGTTCGAGGCGCCCGAGCCGGTGCGGCAGCGGGCCGTCAAGGAACTCGGCGCCGCGCTCGACCGCGAACTGGGGGTCCCGCACCGCATCACCGGCCTCGCCCCGGGCACCCTCGTCCCGGCGGAGGCCCTCACCGCCCAGCGCGACATCCTCAAGGCCCGCTATCTCTTCGCGGAGGACGAGGACTGGGACAAGGCGGTCATGTACTTCTGACGCCGCGCGGGCGGAGGGGCGGTGCGCGGGTGCGGGGGCGGGGGCGGCGCGCGGGCGGACGGGCGGCGCGACGGCCCGGCCCGCTCCGGCCCCGGCCCCGCTCCGGACCTGGCCCCGCTCTGGACCGGCCCGGCGTGGGTCCGGCTCGGCGCGGGTCCGGCCGGGACCGGGCCCTCCGGGACCGGCCCGCCCGGGGCTGGTCCACCTGGGACCGGCCCGCCCGGGACCGGTCCCCCTGGGACTGTCCCACCTGGGGCTGACCCACCCGGGGCTGACCCCTCTGGGATCAGCCTGCGCGGGACTGACCCCTTCGGGACCGGCCCGTCCGGGGCTGGCCCCCTGGGACTGTCCCACCTGGGGCTGGTCCACCTGGGATCAGCCCGCCCGGGACTGGTCCGCCCGGGACTGGTCCGCCCGGGATCGGCCCCTCCGGGGCCGGTCCGCATCGGGCCGGTCCGCCCGGGACGGGACCGGCGGGCCCGTCCCGTTCCGGCCCCGGTACAGGCCCGCCTCGCCCTCGGGCGGGGCGCCCGATGCCTCGCCCGCACCCGTTCCGCCTCCGGCCCGTACGGGCCCGCCCCGTCCCGGCCCGGGACGCCCGGCGCCGGGCCCGTCCCGTTCGTTCCGCCGCCCGTCCGTCCGCCCGTCTCCCTGCCCCGTCCCGATGCCTCGCCTCCCTTCCCACGCCGTCCGCCACGGACGGCGCCGACTCGTGAGCGGTGAACCCATGAGTGAGCTGTCCCCCCTGCCCCCGAGCCCCACGGAACCCATCGCCGTCATCGGCATCGGCTGCCGCTTCGCCGGCGGCGCCGACTCGCCCGAGGCGCTGTGGGACCTGCTGATGGACGCGGTGGACGCGTCCGGCCCCGTACCCGAGGACCGGTGGGCGCCGCAGCGCGCGCAGTCGCGGGAGAACGCGGCCGTGCTGACCCGCGTCACCCCGAACGGGTCGTTCCTCGGCGACATCGCCGGTTTCGACGCCGCCTTCTTCGGCATCTCGGCGACCGAGGCCCGCCAGCTCGACCCGCAGCAGCGCATCGCGCTGGAGGTCGCCTGGGAGGCCCTGGAGCACGCCGGTATCGCGCCCACCTCCCTGGCCGGTACCGACACGGGTGTGTTCGTCGGCGTCGGCACCGACGACTACGGCCGCCGCCTGCTGGAGGACCTGCCCGGCGTCGAGGCGTGGACGGGCATCGGCTCCTCGCTGTGCGGCGTGCCCAACCGCATCTCCTACACCCTCGACCTGCGCGGCCCCTCCCTGGCCGTGGACACCGCCTGCTCCTCCTCGCTGGTCGCCGTCCACCAGGCGTGCGCGAGCCTGCGCGCCGGTGAGGTGCCGGTGGCGCTGGCCGGCGGCGTCATGCTGATGGCGGGCCCCGGCCTGACCACTGTCCTGGACCGGGCGGGCGCCATCTCCCCGGACGGCCGCTCCAAGGCGTTCGACGACGCCGCCGACGGCTACGGCCGCGGCGAGGGCTGCGGCATCGTCGTCCTCAAGCGGCTCTCCGACGCCCGGCGCGACGGCGACCGCGTGCTGGCCCTGATCCGCGGCAGCGCCGTCCACCAGGACGGCCGCACCGAGGGCATCATGGCGCCCAGCCCGACCGCGCAGGCCCATCTGCTGCGCAAGGCGTACGAGGCCGCGGGCGTCGCCCCGCACGACGTCGACTACGTCGAGGCGCACGGCACCGGCACCCGGGTCGGCGACCCCATCGAGGCGAGCGCGCTCGCCGAGGTCGTCGGCGACCGGCCCGAGGGCGCCCGGCCGTGCCTGATCGGCTCCGTGAAGTCCAACATCGGGCACTGCGAGGCCGCCGCCGGAATCGCCGGGCTCATCAAGACCGCGCTCGCCATGGAGCACGGCACCATCCCGCCCACCCTGTCCACCCGCGGCCCGCGCGGCGACATCCCCTGGGAGACCGCCGGACTGCGCCTGGTCACCGAGGCGACCGCCTGGCCCGGCTCCGACCGCGCCCGCCTGGCGGGCGTGGCCAGCTACGGGTACGGCGGCACCATCGCGCACGTCGTCCTCGAACAGGCGCCGCCCGCCCCCGCCGCCGAGCCCGCGGCGGAGCCCGCCGAGGCCGGGACGGCGACCCTGTACCCGCTCTCCTCCGGCACCGGACTCGGCATCGTCGGCCAGGCCGCCCGCCTCGCCGCCGCGCTCGACGGCCACACCCTCGCCGACACCGGCCACACCCTCGCCCACCGCCGCGCCCACCTGGGCGCCCGCGCGGCCGTCGTCGCCGCCGGACGGGACGAACTCGCCGAAGGGCTCGCCGCGCTGGCCGAGGGCCGCCCGCACCCGGCCGTCCTCACCGGCGAGACCTCGGGTCCGGCCCGCCACCCCGTGTGGGTGTTCTCCGGACACGGCGCCCAGTGGGCCGGCATGGGCCGCGAACTGCTCGCCACCGAGCCGGTGTTCGCCGCCGCGATCGACCGCCTCGGTCCCGTCTACGCCGAGGAACTGGGCGTCACCCCGCGCGAGGTCCTCACCGGCGACGACCTCGGCTCGGTGGACATCATCCAGTCCATGCTGTTCGCCGTGCAGGTCGGTCTGACCCAGGTCTGGCGCCGCCACGGCGTGCGGCCGGGCGCCGTCATCGGCCACTCGGTCGGCGAGATCGCCGCCGCGGTCGCCGCCGGGGTGCTCAGCGAGGAGGACGGCGCCCGGCTGGTCTGCCGCCGCTCCGTGCTGCTGCGCCGGGCCGCGGGCAAGGGCGCCATGATCATGGTGGACCGGCCGTTCGACGAGGTCCGCGAGCACATCGGCGAGGACGGCACCCTGTGCGCGGCCATCGCCGCCGCGCCCTCCTCCACGGTCGTCGCCGGTGACGTCCCGGCCGTGGACAAGGCCGCCGAGCAGTGGGCGTCGCTGGGCTGGACCGTCCGCCGCATCGACTCCGACGTGGCCTTCCACAGCCCGCACATGGACGGCGCCGCCGCCGACCTCGCCGTGGCCGTCGCCGGCCTCGAACCCCGTACGCCCGAGGTGCCCCTCTATCTCACCGCCGTCGAGGACCCGCGCTCCGGACAGCGCCAGGACGCCCGCTACTGGGCGGCCAACCTGCGCAACCCGGTCCGCTTCCACCAGGCCGTGCAGGCCGCCGTCGAGGACGGCCACCGGCTCTTCCTGGAGATCTCCGCGCACCCGGTGGTCAGCCACTCGATCACCGAGGTCGTCGCCAACCTGCCCGGCGCCCTCGTCACCCCCAGCCTGCGCCGCCGCCAGCCCGAGCGGGCCGCCCTGCTCACCTCGCTGGGCCGGCTGCACTGCCACGGCGTCCCCGTCGACTGGTCGGTGCTCCAGCCCGCGGGCACGCTGACCGCCCTGCCGAGCGCCGCCTGGCAGCACGAGCGGCACTGGGTCGACGCGCGCACCGGCACCGAGTCCCCGGTGGACACCCTGCTCGGCACCGAGACCGCGGTGCACGGCTCGCGCACCCGGGTCTGGCAGACCACGCTCGACCTGCGCACCCGCCCCTACCCGCGCCGCCACCCGGTCCTCGGCACCGAGATCGTCCCGGCCGCGGTCCTCATCAACACCTTCCTCACCGCGGGCCGCACCGACACCCTGTCCGACCTCAGGCTGCGCCAGCCGGTGGTGGTCCCGCAGACCGAGACGCGCGAGGTGCAGATCGTCCGCGAGGGCACCGCGCTGCGGCTGGTCTCCCGCCGCCTCGGCGCCCCCGACACGGCCTGGTCCACGCACACCTTCGCCACCGCCGGCGCCGACGGCACCGAGGAGACGGCGACCCTGCTCCCGGTCGTGCGCGGCCCCGAGGAGCTGGACCCCGGCCACGTCGTGGAGCGGCTGGCCGAACTCGGCGTCGCCGACATGGGATACCCCTGGACCATCGACACCCTGCACCGCGGCGAGGGCACCCTCACCGCCGTCGCCAGCGCCCCGCTGGACCGCAGCTGGGCCGCGATCCTGGACGCCGCGCTGTCCATGGCCTCGGTGATCTTCTCCGGCCCGGCCGTGCTGCGCATGCCCGCCCATGTCGACCAGGTCACCCGGACCGGCCCGGCGCCGCGCCGCGCCGTCATCGCCGTACGCCTGGACGCGGACCGGCCCACGTCCGTGCACGTCGACATCCGCGGCGAGGGCGACGACGCGGGCTCGCTGCTGACGCTGCGCGGCCTGCACTACGGCGAGCTGGACGGCGACCTGTCCGGCGAGGAGCAGAGCACCGACGGCCGCTTCGACGTGGTCTGGCAGCCCTTCCCGGTGGACGCCGCCGCCCCGACCCGGCTGACCGGCCGCACCGTGCTGGTGCTCGGCTCCACCGAGGCGGCCCGCGCGCTGGTGCCCGAGGCCGCCGCCCACGGGGTGACCGTGAGCGCCGACCGGGCGGCCCTGGCCGAGGCCGACCACGTGCTGTTCGCGCCCGGTCTGCCGGACGGCACCCAGGGCGCCGAACCGGCCGACGTGGCCGTGGAGTTCGCGCGCCTGGTGGCCGACATCGCGGCGCTGCCCGGCCGCAGGCCGCTGCTGTGGTGCCTGACCTCGGGGGTGCGCGAGGCCGTGGCCGCCGACGCGCTCGCCCAGTCCCCGCTGTGGGGCATGGGCCGGGTCGCCGCCAGCGAGCACCCCGAGTTCTGGGGCGGAGTCGTCGACTTCCCGGCGGGCGCGCCCGCCGAGCTGCCGGTCCGGCTGCTGTTCGGGCTGCTGCACCTGCGGCCGGCCGAGCCCGTGGTCGCGCTCACCGCCGAGGGCGTACGGGTGCCGCGGCTGGCCCCGGCCGAACTCGCCCCGGACGGCGAGCCGTTCGCCTGCCGCCCCGACGGCACCTATCTGATCACCGGCGGTCTCGGTGTGCTCGGTCTCGAACTGGCCGGACACCTCGCCGAGCGCGGCGCGCGCCGCATCGTGCTGCTGGGCCGTACGCCGGTGCCGCCGCGGTCGCGGTGGTCCGACGACGACCCGCGCGTCGCGGCGCTGCGGCGGCTGGAGGCGGCCGGGGTCACCGTCCGCACGGTCGCCGCCGACATCACCGACCCGGTCGCGACCCGCGCGGCGCTCGACGCGCTCGAACTGCCCCCGGTGCGGGGTGTCGTGCACGCCGCGGGCACCGTCCACAGCGCGCTGCTGCACCGGCTGGAGGCGGACGACCTGCGGGCCGTGATGCGGCCCAAGACGGACGGCGCGCTGGTCCTGCACGAGCTGTTCCCGCCCGGTTCGACCGACTTCTTCGTCCTGTTCTCCTCCGCCGGACCGCTGCTCGGTCTGCCCGGCCAGGGCGCGTACGCCGCCGCCAACACGTTCCTCGACGTGCTGGCCGCGCACCGGCGCGCGGGCGGCCACGGGGAGACGGTGTCCCTCGCCTGGACCAGCTGGCGCGGGCTCGGCATGGCCACGTCGGCGGAGGCCACCGACGTCGAACTCGCCGCCCGCGGCACCACCGACATCGCCCCGGACCGCGCGCTGCGGGCCTTCGACCAGACGGTGGGCCACCCGACGAGCGCGCTGGTCGCCGTGCTGGGCCTGCGCCCCGGGCACACCGGGCCGCGCCCCGCGCTCCTGTCCGACCTGGCCCTCGGCGAGGCGGGGCAGCCGGCCGAGGTGCCCGACTGGGTCGGTCTGAGCGGTGACGAACTGACCGCGTACCTGCTCGACGGGGTCCGCGCCCGGGTGGCCGCCGTCCTCGGGGTGCAGCCCGCCGCCGTGGGCGACCACCGCCCGCTGAGCGAGGCCGGCGTCGACTCGCTGCTGGCCGCGGCGCTGCGCGTCGCGCTCGAACGTGACCTGGGCGTCGCGCTGCCCGCGACCCTGCTGTGGAACTACCCCACGGTGGGCGAGATAGCGGGCTATCTGACGGCTGTCCTCAGCGACGACCACGCCGACCAGGGCCAGCCCACGGCCTGACCCGACCGGTACGACGGCGGCAGCCCCGGCCCCTTCCGAGGGGGGCCGGGGCTGCCGCCGTATGCCCGTATGCCCGTGTGGCTGTACGGCCGTTCGGCTGGAGGTACAGGGGGGAGGCGCTGGGGGCCGGGGCCGAGCGGCGCGGTCCGGCGCGGAGGGTGCGCGGAGGAGGGGGCGCGGGCAGGGCGCCGGGACGGGCGGTCGTCCGGGCGTCCCCGCCGCGCCGTCAGGTTGTTTCAGCGGGACGTCAGCATGGCTTCCGCGCCGTCCAGGGAGCGTTCGACCGTGAAGCGGAAGAACTCCGTCTCCTGCGCGGCGACGGCCGCGGGGTCGGTGCTGCGGGAGCGGGCCGTGGTACCGGCCGCGGCGAGGCCCGGATGCGTCTCGTCCTCGGCGAAGGCGGCCATCGCGCGCCCCATCTCGGCGCGTGCCGTGGGGAAGCTGCCCCGGTCGTCCTCGACCGCGACCAGCGTGAACGCGCAGTTGAACAGGTAGCGGTAGACCTCGGGCGCGTGCGCGCCGAACCCGGCCTTCAGCAGGACCCGGATGCCCGTGTCGATGGTGGGGAGCGCGGCCGGCACGTTCGGGCCGACGACGCACAGCCGCCGGGCCACGCCCGGGAACTCGCGCAGCACGGTGCGGCCCTCCGACATCACGGAGCGGAACCAGTCCCGCCAGGGGACGTCGTCGTCGGGCACGGGTATGCGGGAGATGACGCGGTCGGTCACGCCCATGACCACCGCCTCGCGGTCCCCGACGTGGTGGGCGATCACCCCCGGCCAGACGTCGAGGCGCGTGGCGATCTGCCGGATGGACCAGCCGTCGAGCCCGCGTTCCCCGGTCAGTTCGACCGCGGCGTCGATGATCTTCTCTGCCGTGATCGGCGGCAGACCCGCCGACGCCCGGGAGCGGCGGCGGGGAGCTGAGTCTGACATGACGAAAGACCTCACACTGGGGCGCTGTTCTGTCAGCGCTGGGATGCCAGGCGGCTCGCAAGGCAAGGTCAACACTAACCTATTAGCCACTGTCTAAGAGTCTGGTGTAGAGTCTTAGACAGTGGCTAAGAGAGGTCCTCCGGCCTCTTCGGACGCCCTGTGCGCACACCTGTGCGCGGAGGGTGGACGACCCGCCGCGGCCCGGTGGCCGGGACCTGTCTCCCCGCCTCCTGCTTCCCCTTCCCGTCCCTGTGTGCGTCCGGCGCGGGTCCATTCCTTCCCCGCCCGCGCCGGCCCCCCTCCCCGAGAGGCTCCACGCCATGCGCAAATGGATGCCGCTGCTGGCCGTGTGCCTGGGCACCTTCATGCTGCTCATCGACGTGACCATCGTGAGCGTCGCCCTGCCCCAGATGACCGACTCGCTGGACACCTCCTTCTCCGCCCTCCAGTGGGTCGTCGACGTCTACGTCCTCGTCCTCGCCGCCCTGCTGATGGCGCTCGGCTCGCTGTCCGACCTGGTCGGCGACCGGCGGGTCTACCTCGCCGGACTGACCGTCTTCGCCCTCTCCTCGCTCGCCTGCGGCCTGGCCACCAGCAGCGAGGCGCTGATCGCCGCGCGCGGTGTGCAGGGCCTGGGCGCCGCCGCCATGTTCGCCACCAACACCGCGCTCATCGCGCGCAACTACGAAGGCCGCGACCGCGGTATCGCGTTCGGCATGTGGGGCGCGGTCAACGGCGCCGCCGCGGCGGCCGGACCGATCCTGGGCGGCATCCTCACCGAGCACCTCAACTGGCGCTGGATCTTCCTGGTCAACCTGCCCGTGGCCGCCGTCGCCCTCTACATCGGCGCCCGCTTCCTGGCCGGCTCGGAGACCCGGACCGACCGCCGCGTCGACCTGCCCGGCACCGTCGGCTTCACCCTCGTCGCCACGCTGCTGATCTTCGCCCTGATCCGCGCGGGCGAGGACGGCTGGGGCGCCGGCAACACCCTGGCCCTGTTCGGCGGTTCGGCGCTCGCGCTGGTCGTCTTCCTGCTGGTCGAACGCGGGCGGCGGGACCCCATGCTCGACCTCGGGCTGATGCGTACGCCGTCCTTCGCCACCCTGATGGCCGGTGCCGTCATCTTCAGCGCCGCCGCCTTCGCCAACCTGGTGTTCGTGTCGGTGTGGGCCCAGTCGGTGCTCGGCTTCAGCCCGGTCAAGGCCGGACTGATCCTCATGCCGTTCAGCGGTGTGTCCTTCCTCGCCGCGGGGCTGGGCGGCCGGTTCCTGGCGAACGTGCCGCCGCAGTTCCCGATCGGCGGCGGGCTGCTGCTGATCGGCGCCGGTTCGTTCCTGGAGATGTTCGTCTCCGGCACCTCCGGCTGGACCGGGCTGCTGGCCGGCTTCCTGGTGGCCGGTGTCGGCGTCGGCATCGCCTCGCCGATCCTCGCCTCGGCCGCGCTGGCGGCGGCGCCACCGGACCGCGCGGGCATGGCGGGCGGCGCGGCCAACACCTTCCGGCAGCTCGGCTTCGCGCTGGGCATCCCGGCCGTCGGCACCATCCTGTCCGGCGCCGTGGCGGCCAAGCTGACGGACAGCAAGCTGTTCGCCGACGCCGACGCCGCGGCCGAGCTCGTCACCGGCGGGCAGTCCGGCGCCGTGCTCGGCGCGCTCCCCGCGCAGTCCCGCGCCGCGGCGCAGCGCGTGGTGGAGGACGCCTACGCGGCGGGCCTGGACCGGGTCTTCCTGCTCGGCGGTCTGGTGGCCGTCGTCGCCGGTGCCCTGGTGCTGCTCCTGGTGCGCGGTGCCGCGACTCCCGCCCCGGGCGGGGACCGGCCGGGCGCCCCCGGGGTCAAGGCGTCGGAGGAGGGCGTTCCCGCGGTGTGACAGACGGTTTCGGTGACTTTCCGCGTAACCGTCGGGAAAACCCGTATGACGCGTCCGGGAAAGCCCGGATTTAAAGCGGAGGGATTCGTTCCGGAAATATGCCCCTGGGATTCACTCATTGCCAGGGGGACACGTTCCGCGTGACGAATCCCTCCCTTTTACGCTTCGCCCACCGAACGCTCCGCGCGTGCGGTAGAGATTCTGTTGTCCGGATGTGTGCTCGAGAATGCACGTGAAGGGTGGGGGATGACTGCGGGGCGCGAGAGAGACGGTCTGCGAGCCGCTCGTATCAAGGCGGGACTGACCCAGGAAGAGGTCGCCCGCCGGGCCGGGATCAGTGTCAGGACCGTACGGCACATCGAGCGCGGCGAGGTGCACACCCCGCGCCACGACTCGCTCGACCGCCTCGCCCGCGTTGTCGGGTACGACCTGGCCGCCCACGGGCCCCGCCCCCGGGGCGGGCCCGACGAGCGGGCCGCGGCCCCCTACGAGATACGCCTGTTCGGGCCGCTGACCCTGTTCCGCGCCGGACTGCCGGTGGCCGCCCCGCCCAAACTCCGCGCTCTGCTCGGCCTGCTGGCCGTCCAGCCCGACCAGGTCGTCGGGCACGAGGAGATCGCCGACGTCCTGTGGCCCGGCGACGCCCCGCCCGGGTACGCCGGACTGGTCCACACCTACGCCGCCCGGCTGCGCCGCGTCTTCGGCCAGGGCACCGGCGGCCGGGGCGGCGGCCGCCGCATCGGCACCGTACGCGGCGGCTACGTCTTCAACAGCACCGGCGTCCGGCTGGACCTGCACCAGTTCGAGGAGCGCGTCGCACGGGCCGCGCGGACCGCCGGGTTCGACCCGCTCAGCGCGCTCGAACTGTACGGCCAGGCGCTGCGCGGCCGGCAGGGCCGGATCCTCCAGGACGTGCCGCAGCTGTGGCAGCACCCCGCCGTCGTCCGCGTCGCCCAGCGCCACATCGACGTGGCCAGCGACCTCGCCGACCTGGCGCTGCGCCTGAACCGCCCCGGCTACGCGGTGGAGCACCTGGTGACGGCCACCCACGAGGACCCGCTGCACGAAGGGCTCCAGGCGCGGATGATGCTCGCCCTGGCCGGGTCCGGCCGCCGGGCCGCCGCCCTGCGGCTCTTCGCCGACCTGCGCTCCCGGCTGCGCAAGGAACTGGGCGTCGAGCCGAGCGACGAGGTGTGGCGCGCCCGCCACGCCGTCATCGCCGCCGACACCCCCGAGCCGCTGCCCCAGCCCGCCGCCGCCCTCGCGGCCCCCGCCGCCTGGCCGCCGCCCCAGCACCCGCGGCGCGCCCCCAAACTGCTCTCCGCCATCGGACGCCAGCCGACCGCCGGATCCCGGACCGCCCCGCCGGGCGTGCCCCCGGCCGCGCCCGGCGGACCGCGGAACCTGCCGGGCGCCGGGCCCCGCGGTCTCCGGGCCGCGGCCGCGGCGGGGGACCGTCCGCCGGGCACCGGGACGCACGGCGCGCCGGGCGGGCCCGCGCGGGAGCCGCTGACGGCGTACCCGCAGGACAGACTGCCCGAGCAGGCGCCGGGCGCCCCGGGCGAAGGGACACAGGGCGTGCCGCGGGAGGCGTTCGGCGGCCGCTCGCAGGACGGCCCGGCCGGCCGGACGCGGGAGGCGTCGACCCCGGGCGCGCAGGAGCCCCCGGCCTCCGGTGCGCCGGACCGGCCGTCCTCGGGCGCGGCGCGCCGGACGGCTCCGGGCACGCCGTCGGCCCAGCCGTCCCGGGGCGCGGCGCGCCGGTCGTCCCCGGCCTCCCCGGGCTCCCGGGACAGGACTCCTCCGTCGCCCCTGGGCATGCCGGTGGCCCCGCCGTTCCCGGTCCCGGGGCCTCAGCCGCCCCTGGGCTTCCCGGCCCGGCTGTCGCCCGGTTCACCCGCCCAGGCGGCCGCCGGGCCGCGCCCGCAGCCCGCGTCCTGGCCGCCGTCCCACGGCCCCCTCCGGGTCATCGCGCCCCCCGCGCAACTGCCCGCGACCACCCCCTGGTTCGTCGGCCGCGACCAGCAGCTCGGCGCGCTGAACGCCCTGCTGACACGACGTCAGTCGGACACCGCCTCGGTGAGCATCGGCGTCCTGCACGGCCCCCGCGAGGTCGGCAAGACCGCGCTCGCCGTCCGCTGGGCCCACCAGCGGCACGAGGCGTTCCCGGACGGCCAGCTCTACGCCGACCTCCAGGGCGGCTCCGGCAAGCCGGTGCCCGCGGCGACGGTGCTCACCCGCTTCCTGCGCTCGCTCGGCGTACCCGACGCCTGGGTGCCCGGCACCTGCGAGGAGGCGGCGGCGCTGTTCCGCAGCATGGTCGCGGGCCGCCGCTTCCTGGTCCTGCTCGACGACGCCGCCGACGCCGCCCAGGTCCGCTCCCTGCTGCCCGGCACGCCCGGCAACCTCGTCCTGGTCACCAGCAGGACCCCGCTGACCGACCTGGTGACCCGCGAGGGCGCCGTGCCGATCCCCGTGGACGCGCTGTCGCCGGCCGAGGCGCACGCCCTGGTCGAGGCCCGCCTCGGCGCCGAACGCACGGCCGCCGAACCCGGGGCCGTCGCCGAACTCGTCGCGGTCTGCGGCTCGCTGCCCGTGCCGTTACGCGAGGCGGCCGTGCGCCTGGCGGCCGAGCCGCGGCTGTCCCTGCGGGCCCTGGTGGACGAACTCGTCCGCACCGGCCCCGGGTCCGGCCGCACCCGCAGGCCGCCGCTCGTGCCGCGCCGCCCCGGCGCCGCGCGGAACGCGGACGCCACGCCGCGCGTCTTCGGCTGTCAGGGCTGACACGGGCGCTGACAGCGGCGCCCCAGGCTGACATCGGTATCAGTATTACCCCGCCTCCGCAGAACGCCCCAGCTCAGCGCGTGGAATACCGGAGGACGGCGGACGGCTGCCCTTTCTTCCCGGCCCCGGAATGTTTTCCCGGGGCCGGTCGCAGTTGCCCGAAGAGGTCCGCGGTCATAGGTTCGACGTCGCGGACAGGGTCCGCCGTCCGGCCCCTTGTGGCCCTCTTAGCTCAAGAATCTACGCGCCTCCGCAGGGGGCGTCCTCCGGGAATTCCACCCACCCCCGGCAACGCGCGAAAAGCCGTTCGGAGAGGATCGGAAATGGTGAAAATCACGGCCGAGGAGGCCCAGAAGTGGCTGATCGATGAGATCGCGCAGCGCTTGGGCACCGACCCGTCCCAGGTCCCGCCGGACCAGTACTTCGACGAGCTGGACCTCGACAGCACCGCCGCCCTGATCATCGCGGGCGAGATGGAGAAGTGGCTCGGCTTCGAGCTGGGCACCACGGCCCTCTGGTACCACCCGACCATCGAGGCGCTCGCGGCCCACATCGCCGAGGAGTCCGAGCGGCGCACCGCCGCGGTCTGACGTCCACCGGACGCCGGACGGCCACCGGACGCCGCGCCGGACGCGGGTGACGGCGGGGGAGCGGGACCGGTACCGCCGCCCCGGCCTTCCCCGGCTCCTCCCGGGCCGCCACCGGCCGCCCGGGAGCCGAGGGGCCACCGACCGGGACGCCGGTCACGGGCACCACGGGCCACGAGACCACGGGCCATCGCCTACGGGCCCCGGGACGGTCACCGGGACCGGTCACAGGACCGGTCACCGGGAACCGTACGAGGCCCGGCCTCAGGCCCCCGACGGCGCCAGTCGCCCCGGCCCGCGAGTGCGGTCGCCGGGCCGGGGCGACCGGCCGCCACCCCGAACCGTCCGCCCGCCGGGCACCGGCCCCGCCCCCGGCGGGCGGACCACCGCCGCCGTCCGGCGGCCGGGCGGAGCCACGGCCCCGCCCTCCGGCAGCCGGATCCGCGACAGCCGGACCCCGGGGGCCGGACGCCCGACCCGACCGCCCCGGCGGCCGGGCCGCCGGCCGTCCGGCCGCCGGCCGCCCGTCCGTCCGCCGGTCCCGCCGACGTACCGCCCGATCGCCAGCGCACCTCAGCACCTGAGCACCTGAGCACCCGTCCGTCCACCGGGGCCACGCCCCTCGTCCGGTCCGTCCGCTCACCGGGACCGGCCCGTCCGTTCGCTCACCGGGGCCACGGGTCCGTCCCGTCCGGCCACCGAGCCGCGAGGGCGGTCACGCGGCCACCCGACCGCACCGCACCGCCACCGCCCGCCCGCCGCTCCCGACCTCCCTGTTCGCTCCAGATCCAGAGAGACTCGCCGTGAACTCTTCGCAGGAATCCGACCTCGACCGTCGGCTCGCCCGGGAACCCATCGCCATCGTCGGCCTCTCCGCGCTCTTCCCCAAGTCCAGCAATCTGCGGGAGTTCTGGTCGAACGTCGTCTCGGCCGCCGACTGCATCGACGACGTGCCCGCCGACCACTGGGACGTCGACGAGCACTACGACCCGGACCCGACCGTGCCGGACAAGACGTACGCCCGGCGCGGCGGCTTCATCCCGGACACACCGTTCAACCCGCTGGAGTTCGGGCTGCCGCCCAACACACTGGAGGTCACCGACGTCCTCCAGCTGCTCAGCCTGGTGGTCGCCCGCGATCTGCTGAAGGACGCCGGAGCCGACCAGGGCTGGTACGACAAGGCGCGCACCGGAGTCGTGCTCGGCATCACCGGCGCCAACCAGCTCACCCAGCCGCTCACCGCCCGCCTCCAGAGCGGTGTGCTCAAGGAGGTCGTGCGCAGCTGCGGCCTGTCCCAGCGGGACGCCGAGGAGATCGTCGCCAAGTTCCGCCTGGCGTACGCCCCGTGGGAGGAGAACTCCTTCCCCGGCATGCTCGGCAACGTCGTCGCGGGACGCATCGCCAACCGGCTCGACCTCGGCGGCATCAACATGACGATCGACGCCGCCTGCGCCAGCTCCCTGGGCGCCGTCCGCTCCGCGGTCAGCGAACTGGTCGAGCGGCGCGCCGACACCATGCTCGTCGGCGGCTGCGACGCCGAGAACACGATCTTCATGTACCTGTGCTTCAGCAAGACCCCGGCGCTGTCGAAGTCCGGGCACATCCGCCCGTTCGACAAGAACGCCGACGGCACCCTCATCGGCGAGGGCATCGGCATGCTCGCGCTGCGCCGCCTCTCCGACGCCGAGCGCGACGGCAACAAGATCTACGCCGTGCTGCGCGGCATCGGCACCTCCAGCGACGGCCGCTTCAAGTCGATCTACGCCCCCCGCAAGGAGGGCCAGATGGTCGCGCTGCGCCGCGCCTACGAGGACGCCGACTGCTCGCCGTCCAGCATCGAGCTGTTCGAGGCGCACGGCACCGGCACCGCCGTCGGCGACGCCACCGAGCTGAGCGCGCTGTCCGCGGTCGTCTCCGAGTCCACCGAGGACCGCCGCTACGCGGCCCTGGGCAGCATCAAGTCGCAGATCGGGCACACCAAGGCGGCGGCCGGCGCGGCCGGCATGATCAAGCTGTCGCTCGCCCTGCACCACAAGGTGCTGCCGCCCACCATCAACGTGGACGAGCCCAACCCGGCCATCGACTTCACCTCGGGCCCGGTCTACGTCAACACCGAGGCCCGGCCCTGGATCCGCACCCCGGAGCGGCCCAAGCGCCGCGCCGCGCTCTCCTCGTTCGGCTTCGGCGGCACCAACTTCCACGTGGTCATGGAGGAGTACGGCGACGGCGACGACCTGCGCGTCTCCTACCCGGTCGCGGCCGTGCACCTGTGGCACGCGCCCGACACCGCACAGCTCACCGAGGCGCTGGCCTCCGGCGCGCCCGCCACCGGCGGCCCGGCCCCCGAGGGCCACGCCCGCGTCGCGTTCGTCGCCCGCACCGCCGGGGAACTGGCCGACCTGCGCGCCCTCGCCCTCGGCGAACTGCGCGCCCGCCCCGACGCCGACACCTGGTCCCACCCCAAGGGCGTGTACTTCCGCCGCTCGGCGGCCGCCCAGGGCAAGGTCGCCGCGCTCTTCGCCGGACAGGGCAGCCAGTACGTCAACCCCGGCCGGACCGCCGTGATGGCGCTGCCGCCGCTGCGCGCCGCCTTCGACGCCGCCAACCACCACTTCGAGGGCGCCGAGCCGCTGTCCCGCGTCGCCTTCCCGCCGCCCGCCTTCGGCGAGGAGGAGCGCGCCGCGCAGGAGAGCGCGCTGCGGGCCACCGCGTACGCCCAGCCGGCCATCGGCGCGCTGTCCGCCGGGCAGTTCACCTACCTCAGCGAACTCGGCTTCCGCGCCGAGGGCTTCCTCGGCCACAGCTTCGGCGAGCTGACCGCGCTGTGGGCCGCGGGCGCCCTCACCGACGAGGCGTTCCACGCGCTGGCCCGCGCCCGCGGCAGGGCGATGGCCCCGCCCGCCGACGCCGGCACCGGTGCCGACACCGGCGCCATGGCCGCCCTGTCCGTCTCCGAGGCGCAGGTCACCGAACTCATCGCCGGACGCGACGGCGTGGTGGTCTGCAACCGCAACGCCCCGGACCAGATCGTCGTCGGCGGCCCCACCGCCGAGATCGACCGCCTCGTCACCGACGCCCGCGACGCCGGACTGCGTGCCAGCAGACTGCCCGTCTCCGCCGCCTTCCACACCCCCTTCGTCGGCCACGCCCTGGACGCCTTCCGCGCCGACCTGGAGCGCTACGAGGTGACCGCGCCCGAGGGCACGGTCCTCGCCGACACCGCGGGCGCCGCGTACGGCGACGACATCGCCGCCAACCGCGCGGTCCTCGCCGAACAGCTCATCAACCCGGTGGACTTCGCCACCCGCGTCGAGGAGCTGTACGAGGCCGGGCACCGGGTGTTCGTGGAGTTCGGCCCCAAGAACGTGCTCACCCAGCTCGTACGGCGCATCCTCGGCGACCGCGAGCACACCGCCATCGCCCTGGACGCCGGACCCGGCCGCGACGCGGACGTCGCCCTCAAGCAGGCCGTCGCCCAGCTCGCCGTGCACGGACTGCCCCTCGCGACGGCCGACCGCTATGTCGAGCCGGTGGCCGAGCAGGCCCCCGCCAAGGGCATGTCCATCCTGCTCAACGGCATCAACTACGTCTCGCCGGAGCGGAAGGCGAAGTACCGGGACGCCATCGAGAACGGCTACCGGATCGCCGTACCGACCCTGCCCGGCACCGCCGTGAACGGCACCGGCGGGACCGGTGGCACCGCTCGCGGCGACGGTGACGGCGGCGCGGGCCGCGGCGCCGCCGCCGGACCGGGCACCGCCCCCGCGCACACCCCGGCCGCGCCCACCCGCCTGCCCGCCCCGGCGCCCGCGCCCGTCCCGGCCGCCGTGGCGTCCGCCGCGCCCGTCCCCGCCGGAGTGACCTCCTCCGCCGCGGTGGCCGTGCGCACGCCGGGCCAGGTGGCCCCGGCCGCCGCGTCCGTCGCCACCGCGCCCGCCCCGACCCCCGCTCCCGCCTCTGCTCCCACCGTCATGGAGACAGCTCACGTGGACAGTGACCGCCTGGCCGATCTCGTGGCCGACCATCTCGCCCTGCACGACGACTATCTGAACAGCCAGTTGCAGAGCGCCGAGCGCCTGACCGGCCTCCTGGAGCGCGCCGCCGAACAGGGCCGGCTCGGACAGGTCCTGCCCGGGATCAACGCCGTCAAGGAGCACGGCCTCGACATCGGCCGCAGCCACCTGCGCGCCAACGAGATCCTGCGCGACCTGGCCGGCCTTGAGCTGGGCACCGCCGCCCCGGCCACGGCGCCCCGCCCGGTCCCGGCCCAGCCCGCCGCCCCGCGCGTGACCGCCGCCCAGCCGGCCCCGCAGCCCGCGCTGCCCAGCCCGGCCGCCGCCGTCGCGGCGCCCGCCCCGGCCCCGCAGGCCCTGGCCACCGCCCCGGCCGGCAGCCCGGCCCCCGCGCCCGCCGCCCGTCCGCTGCCCGCCGCCCCGGCCCCGGCCGCCGCGCCCGCCCCGGCCCCCGCCGCACCCGTCGCGGACACCGCCGCTGTCGAGGCCGCGCTGCTGGACGTCGTCGGCCAGAAGACCGGCTACCCGGCGGACATGCTCGAACTGGACATGGATGTCGAGGCGGACTTGGGGATCGACTCGATCAAGCGGGTCGAGATCATGGGTGTGATGCAGGAGCGGTTCGGCGGCGGTGTCGCGGCCGGTCCGGAGCAGCTCGCCGAGCTGCGCACCCTGCGCGACATCGTCGACTTCATGGCCTCCTCGGCGTCCTCGGCTCCCGCCCCGCAGTCCCAGACCCCCGCCCCGGCCGCCGCCTCCGCACCTGCGGTGGACGCCGCCGCCGTGGAGGCCGCGCTGCTGGAGGTCGTGGGCCAGAAGACCGGTTACCCGGCGGACATGCTCGAACTGGACATGGATGTCGAGGCGGACTTGGGGATCGACTCGATCAAGCGGGTCGAGATCATGGGTGTGATGCAGGAGCGGTTCGGCGGCGGAGTGGCCGCCGGTCCGGAGCAGTTGGCCGAGCTGCGCACGCTGCGCGACATCGTCGACTTCATGTCCTCCTCGGCGTCGTCCTCCTCCGCGTCCGCCCCGCAGGCGCCCGCCGCCGTGGCCCCGGCCGCCGTGTCCGCGCCGGTGGCCGACGCGGCCGCTGTGGAGGGTGCGCTGCTGGAGGTCGTGGGCCAGAAGACCGGTTACCCGGCGGACATGCTGGATCTCGACATGGATGTCGAGGCGGATCTGGGGATCGACTCGATCAAGCGGGTCGAGATCATGGGTGTGATGCAGGAGCGGTTCGGCAGCGGTGTCGCCGCCGGTCCCGAGCAGCTCGCCGAACTGCGCACCCTGCGCGACATCGTGGAGTTCATGTCCTCCTCCGCGCCCGCCGCGCCCGCCCCGCAGGCGCCCGCCGCCGTGGCCCCGGCCGCCGCGTCCGCGCCGGTGGCCGACGCCGCCGCTGTGGAGGGTGCGCTGCTGGAGGTCGTGGGTCAGAAGACGGGTTACCCGGCGGACATGCTGGATCTCGACATGGATGTCGAGGCGGATCTGGGGATCGACTCGATCAAGCGGGTCGAGATCATGGGCGTCATGCAGGAGCGGTTCGGCGGCGGTGTCGCGGCCGGTCCGGAGCAGCTCGCCGAACTGCGCACGCTGCGCCACATCGTCGACTTCATGTCCGGCGCCCAGAGCGGCACCACCACCCCGGAAGGGAGCGCCGCCCCCGCCCCTTTCGGCGGTGAGCCCGAGGCCACGGGCGGCCCACGCGGCGGCATCGGCCGCGCGCAGGCCGCACTCGTCGAACTGCCCGTGCCGGACCAGCTGGTCGGCGCCTACGCCAAAGGGTCCGGCGCGCTGATCGTCGACGACGGCTCCGAGCTGGCCCCCGCGGTCGCGGCCCGGCTGACCGAGTCCGGACGGCACGTGCACGTCCTGCGGCTGCCCGGCGTGCCGCAGCGCATCAGCGGCGTCAAGGACCACGCCCTGTCCGGCTGGGGCGTCACCGAACTCGCCGAGCGGATGGAACTCGTCCTCGCCGACCGGATCAGCCTGGTCATCGACCTCTCCGCCGCCCACCACGACGAGTTCGCCGACGGCACCCGCCGCCTCGCGCACACCCTCCTCGTCGCCAAGCACGCGGTGGAGGCGCTGAACACCGCCGCCGACACGGGCCGCGCCGCCTTCGTCACCGCGACCCGCCTCGACGGCGCCTTCGGCCTCACCGGCGTCACCGAGGAGCACACCCCGGCCGCCGGTGTCGCCGGCCTCGTCAAGACGCTGGCCGTGGAGGCGCCGAAGCTGTTCTGCCGGGCCGTCGACCTGGCCCCGGAGCTCACCCCGGAGACCGGCGCCGCGCTGCTGCTGGCCGAGACGCAGGACGCCGCCGCCGGCGTCACCCAGGCCGGACACGACGGCACCCGCCGGGTCGGACTCGGCGTCGCCGAGGTGCCGCTGCCGCTGCACCCGCTCGCCGACATCCCGGAGGTCGGCCCCGAGGACCTGTTCGTCGTCACCGGCGGCGGACGCGGCATCACCGCCTCCTGCGTCACCGAACTCGCCGCCCGGCACCGGCCCGGACTGCTCCTGCTCGGCCGCACCCCGCTGGAGGACGAGCCCGCCTGGGCCGAGGGCGTCGACGACGCCGGGCTCAAGGCCGCCGCCGCGGCCCAGCTGAAGGCGTCGGGCGAGAAGCCCACCCCCAAGCGCGTCGAGCAGCTCTTCCGCGCCGTCACCGGCGCCCGGGAGATCCGCCGGACCCTCGCCTCGATACGCGAGGCCGGCAGCACCGCCGAGTACCTGGCCGTCGACATCACCGACGCCGCCGCCACCACCGCCGCCCTCGCCCCGTACAAGGAGCGCGTGACCGGCCTGGTGCACGGCGCCGGGGTCCTGGCCGACCAGCTCATCGCCAACAAGAAGGCCTCCGAGATCGAGCGGGTCTTCGCGCCGAAGCTGACCGGACTGCGCGGCGTCACCGCCGCCCTGGACACCGGACGGCTGCGCCACGTGCTGCTGTTCTCCTCGGTCGCCGGGTTCTTCGGCAACCGCGGCCAGTCCGACTACGCGATGGCCAACGAGACCCTGAACGCCTGGGCCTCCTCCTTCAAGCAGCGCCACCCCGCCGCCCGCGTCACCTCGCTGAACTGGGGCGCCTGGGACAGCGGCATGGTCTCCCCGGAGATCAAGGCGGTCTTCGAGGAGCGCGGCATCACCCTGATCCCGGTGGACACCGGAGTGAAGCTGTTCACCGAGCAGTTCGACGCCGCGCGCGCCGCCGACGTGGTGACGGTGCTCGGCCCGACGACCCCGCTGTCCGAGCCCGAGCGGCCCGCCGCCACCGGCCCGGTCACCGTCGAGCGCGGCCTGAGCACCCTCACCGCCGAGACCGTCGTCACCGACCACGTCATCGGCGACGCACCGGTCCTGCCCGCCGTCGCCGCCCTGGGCTGGGCGATCGGCGCGGTCGAGCGCACCGCGGGCACCGAGGTCAGGCAGCTGCGGGACTTCGCCGTCCACAAGGGCATCGTCTTCGACGGCAGCCAGCCCGCCCGGCTCGCGCTGACCATGACGACGGCCGCCGACGGCGTCCAGGTCGACATCCGCTCCACGGACGCCAAGGGCGCCCCGCGTCCGCACTACGCGGCCGTGGCCGTCCCCGGCACCGCGCCCGCCCCGGCCACCGTCACCGGACTGCCCGCCCTCGGCGGCGGACGCGACGCGGCCGGTCTCTACACCGACGGCACCCTCTTCCACGGTCCGGCCCTGCGCGGGGTGCGCCGGGTGCTCGCCGAGGACTCCTCGCGGCTCGTCCTCGAATGCGCCCTGCCCGAACTGCGGCCCGAGGGCGGCGCGTTCGGCGGCGCCCGGTTCGCGCCCGGCACCGCCGACCTGCTGCTCCAGGCCGGTCTGGTCTGGGTCCGGCTGGTCCAGGGCACCGCGTCCCTGCCGCTCGGCGTCGGCCGGGTCGACCTGCACCACCCGCTGCCCGACGGCGAGCCGTTCCTGATCGTGGTGGAGCCCGCCGCGGGCGGCACCTCCACCACCGCGTCGCTCACCATCACGGCCTGCGCACCCGACGGAACCGTACTGACCCGCTTCGACGGCGTCCGCGTGGTCTCGGCCCCGCAACTGGCGGCCAAGTTCATCCGCGGCTGACCTTCGCCCCGCCGCGGCGAAGCCGCACCACGCCACAGCCAGCGCAAGCGATCGGGCCGGCCCGGACGGAACCTCACCTTGCCGCCGTCCGGGCCGGCCGCCCGTCAGAAGGGACCCGAGAGCTCTCATGAGCAAGTACGCCATAGTCGGCCTCTCCTGCCTGTTCCCGGGAGCGGAGACGCCCGCCGAGTTCTGGCAGAACCTCCGCTCCGGCGCCGACAGCCGCCGCGAGGGAGGCGAGGAGGTCTTCGGCCAGCCGCCCGAGCCCCGCGACCTGGACCCCCAGCACGACATCTACTGCCGTCGCGGCGGCTTCGTCACCGACTTCGACTTCGACCCGCAGGGCTACCTGCTGGACGCCGAGCACCTCGCCGGACTCGACCGGATCTTCCACTGGTCCCTGCACGTGGCCCGGGAGGCGCTGCGCGACAGCGGACACGCCGACCGGCCGGACATCCTGGCCCGCACCGGCCTCGTCCTCGGCAACTACTCCTTCCCCACCCCGACGTCCGCCCAGGTCAGCGTGCCCCTCGTCCAGGAGGCCGTGCTGGAGGGGCTGCGCCGGGCCGGGCATCCGGCGCTCGGCGCGCTCGCCCGCGCCGAGGACCGCATCGACCGCGAGCGGCTGCATCCCGAGGACCTGAGCGTCAGCGGCTCCCCGGCCGGGGTCGCCGCCGCCGCGCTCGGCCTCGGCGGTCCCCGCTACGCCCTCGACGCGGCCTGCTCCTCCGCGCTGTACGCGCTCAAGCTGGCCTGCGACCACCTCGCCGCCGGGCAGGCCGACGTCGTCCTCGCGGGCGGTGTCTGCGCCCCCGACCCCACCCTCATCCACCTCTCCTTCGGCGACCTCAACGCCTATCCGCGCGACGGCTTCAGCCAGCCCTTCGACGCCCGCTCCGGCGGCATCCTCACCGGGCAGGGTGCCGGCATGGTCGTCGTGCGGCGGCTGGAGGACGCGCTGCGCGACGGCGACCGCATCCACGCCGTGGTCGACGGCATCGGCCTGACCAACGACGGCAGCGGCCGCCATCTGCTCGTCCCGCAGGGCGCCGGGCAGCTCGGCTCCTACCGGCTCGCCTACGAGCAGGCCGGCATCGACCCCACCACCATCGACTACCTCGAATGCCACGCCACGGGCACCCCCATCGGGGACGCCACCGAGGCCCAGTCCGTCGCCGACTTCTTCGGCACGGCGGGCCGGGTCCCGCTGATCGGGTCCGTGAAGGGCAACATCGGCCATCTGCTGACCGTCGCCGGGCTCAGCAGCATGCTGAAGGTCGTCCTCGCCATGGGCGAGGGGCACATCCCGCCGACCATCGGCGTCGAGCAGCCCGTCCGCTCCAAGGACGGCCGGGTCGGCGAGGACGCCCTCGTCCGCACCGGCCGCGCCTGGCCCGAGGGCACCGGGCCGCGCCGGGCGGCGGTCTCCGCCTTCGGCTTCGGCGGCACCAACGCGCACGTCGTCCTCTCCCAGGCCGACGCCGACAGCGCCGCCACCGCCGACAGCGCCGCCACCGCGCCGCCCGCCGAGACGCCCGTGCCCGCGCTCGACATCGCCGGACTCGGCGCCCACTTCGGCTCGTTCGACTCCGTCGACGCCTTCGAACGCGCCGTGCACTCCGGCCGCGACGCCCTGGGCCCGCTGCCCGAGCGGCGCTGGCGCGGCCTCGACCAGACCCGCGGCGGCTCCCTCGAACACGGCGCGGGCGTCTCCCCGGACGCGCTGCCGCACGGCGCGTTCGTCGACGGCCTCGGCATCGACCCGATGGACCTGCGGATCCCGCCCGCCGACCTGCGCACCTACAACCTCCAGCACGCCCTGGCCATCAAGGTCGCCGACGAGGCGCTGCACGACGCCGGTTACAGCCGCGCCGTGCCCAAGGGCGAGTCCGCGCCCGCCCCGCGCCGCATCGCGGTCGTCGTCGGCATGGAGACCGAGCCCACCACCCATCTGCGGATCACCCGCTACGGCCTGGGCACCTTCGTACGCCAGGAGTTCGCCCGCGCCGGCATCGAGGTCGACGAGGCGGAACTCGCCCGGCTGACCGCGGCGGGCCGGGACGCGGTGGTCGACCCGATCGTCGCCAACGAGGTGCTCAGCTACATCGGCAACGTCATGGCGAGCCGCATCTCCTCGCTGTGGAACCTCACCGGCCCCTCCTTCACGGTCTCCTCCGACGGCTCGGCCACCGCCGAGGCCCTCCAGGTCGCCCGGCTGCTGCTGCTCGACCCGGGCATCGAAGCCGTCCTGGTCGGCGCCGTGGACCTGGCGGGCTCGGCCGAGAACCTGCTGCTGCGGCCCGACGTGGTCGCCGAGGCCGGGCTCACCTTCAACGAGGGCGCGGCCGGCCGCCGGATCGGCGAGGGCGCCGGGGCGCTCGTCGTCACCCGGCCCGGCGAGGCCGCCGCACCCGTGTACGCCCGCATCGACGCGGTCGCCGTACGGCACGCGCCGCCCGTGGACGGCCGGGTGCCCGAGGCCGACGCCGACACCTACGCGGCGGCGGCCGAGGCCGCCCTCGCCGAGGCCGGCGTCACCGCCGACGACATCGGCTACATCGAGGCCCACGCGGGCGGCACCCCGGACCAGGACCGCGCCGAGATCGCCGCGCTGGCCCGGGTGTTCCCGGCGGCCGACGCCCCCGAGGCGCCCGCGGGCCCGCTCGGCCGCACCGGCCGGGTCGCGCTCGGCAGCGCCAAGGCGCAGCTCGGCGACACCGGCTGCGCGGCGACCATGGCCGGACTCATCCGCACCGTGCTCTGCCTGCACCACGGCTATGTGCCCGGCACCAGCGGCTGGCGCCGTCCGGCCGCCGCGCTCGCCGACGACTTCGCCGCCTCCGCGCTCTACGTCCCCGACGCCTCCCGCCCCTGGCTGCGGCGCACGGCCGGATCGCGCCGGTACGCGTCCGTCGGCTTCATCGGCGCGTCCGGCGCCCACGGGCACCTCACGCTCTCCGCCGAGGCCACCCGGGGCGCGCTGGTGCCCGGCGACTGGCAGCGGGCGGGCGGCCCCGTCGTCCTGCCGCTGTCCGCCGACACCTTCGACGGGCTGCTCACCGCCGTGGAGCGGCACCGCGAGCTGCTGGACGCGGGCTCGGACCCGTACGCCCTGGCCCGCGACGCGGCCCGGGAGCTGACCGGCCGCACCGTGCGGGCCGTGCTCGTCGGCCGCGACCGCGCCGAACTGGGCGCCCAGCTCGCCCTGGCCGCCCGGGACCTGCCCGCCGTGCACGCCTCCGGCGGCGAGTGGACCACCCCGGCGGGCAGTTGCTTCGCCGCCCGCCCGATCGGCCCCGAGGGCAAGGTCGCCCTGGTCTACCCGGGCGCCTTCAACTCCTACCCGGGCCTCGGCCAGGACCTGTTCCGGGCCTTCCCCGGGCTGCTCGAACGCTTCGAGTCCCAGGCCGACGCGCCCGAACGCCATCTGCGGGCCGCCGCGCTCCACCCGCGCGGCCAGGCCGCCCCGGGCCGCCGGGAGCTGATGGCCCTGGAGGCCGGACTCGGCGAGGACATCCCGTTCATGCTGGCCACCGGCACCAGCTTCGCGATCCTCTACACCGACCTGGTGCGCGACGTCCTCGGCATCACCGCGCACGGCGGCTTCGGCTACAGCCTGGGCGAGTCCAGCATGCTGTTCGCCACCGGCGGCTGGCGGCCCGAGGGCCGCGACGACGCGCTGATCAGCAACACCCCCATCTTCAAGGACCGGCTGTGCGGACCGCGCCGCACGGTCCGCGAGGCATGGGCACTGCCCGAGGACACCCCGGACGCCGAGGTGTGGGCGAGCCACGTCCTGCTCACCGACGCCGACACCGTACGGGCCGCGCTGCCCCGCTACGACCGGGTGCACCTCACCCATGTCAACACGCCCGCCGAACTGGTCGTCGCCGGAGACCCGGCCCAGTGCCGCGCCCTCATCGAGGAACTGGGCTGCCCGGCCGCGCGCTCGCCCGTCAACGCGGTCATGCACTGCCCGGTGGTGGACGCCGAGTCCGAGGGCCTGGCCGGGCTCAACGACTACCCGACCGGTTCCTTCGGCGACCTCGAACTGCTCAGCGCCTACGACTACGAGGCGCTGCCCGCCCTGGACCGCGCGGAGATCGCCCGCCGGATCGCGCACACCCTGCGCTCCCCGATCGACTTCCCGCGCCTGGTGCGCGGCGCCCACGACCGCGGCTTCCGGTACTTCCTGGAGGTCGGGCCGAGCGCCACCTGCTCGCGCTGGGTCCGCGAGACCCTGGGCGAGTCGGCGCACGTCGCGGTGCCGGTCGACCGGCGCGGGGTCGCCGCCACCAAGTCCATCGCCCAGCTCGCCGCCCGGCTCACCGCCCACGGCCTGGACCTCGACCTGGCCGCGCTGCTCGGCCCGGCCGCCGAACGCGTCCCGGCCCGGCCGGCCCGCCCCGCCCGGTTCCGGGTCGGCGGCGCGGACCCGGCCCCGGCCCGGATCGCCCGCGAACTGGCCGGTGCCGCCGCGCCGCAGGTCCCGGCCGCGGTCGGCGCGACGGCCGTGCCCGGCGCGGTCTCCGTCACCTCCACGGCACCCCGCGCGGTCCCGGCGGCGGTCTCCGCCGCCCCGGCCCACGCGACGGCCCCGGCCGCTCCGGTGGGCTCGCTCACCGCTCCGGCACCCGCCGCGCACGCCGCCCCTCCGGCCGCCGCCGCTCCCGCCGCGAGCCTCGCGGGCACCGGCACCGCCGTACCGCCGTCCGCCCCGGCGCCCGCCCCGCGCCCGGCCGGAACGGGCCCGCGCGCCGGTGCCACACCCCCGTCGACCGCCGGGTCCGCCCCGCACGCCGCGGCCGCCGTGCCGGCCCCCGCCCCCGACCCCGTCCAGCCCGTACCGCCGGAGGACTCAGCACTCATGCCCGCAGACCCGACCCTCGCCGACGCCGAGGTCATCGCCTTCGACGGCACCCCGGTCACGTACCTGCCCTGGGCACAGCACGCGCCCGGCGGCACGTCCCCGGCCGCACCGCCGCAGCAGCAGCAGCCGTCCGCCCCGGCGCCGGCCGCGCCGCAGCGGCCCGTCGCCCCGGCCGCCCCCACCGCGTACCAGGAGGGCACGGCCTCGGCCGCCGTCGCCGCCGACCTCGTGCGCGAGATGCGCCGCCAGATGGTCGCCACCCACTCGGTGGTGATGGAGACCCAGCACATCCTCCAGTCGGCCACCCTCTCCCGGGTGGAGGCGTTCCTCGACGGGGACGCCGCGCGGCCTCAGGCTCCCCAGGTGACCGTCCGGCAGGAGGCCCCGGCCGCACCCGCCCCGGCGCCGCTGCCGGAACTGCCCGCCGCCCCGCCCGCGCCCGCCCCCGCGCAGGCCGTGTCCGCCCCCGCCGCCCCCGCCGCTCCCGCCGAGCTCGTCCGGGAGGTCAAGGAAGGCGTCATCTGGGACGAGAAGGACCTGCTGGAGTTCGCGGTCGGCTCGGTCGCCGAGGTCTTCGGACCGGAGTTCGGCGTGATCGACGGCTACGGCAAGCGCGTCCGGCTGCCCGCACCGCCGTACCACTTCGTCAGCCGGGTCACCGCGATCGAGGGCACCACCGGCGAGTTCAAGCCCGCCACCATCACCACCGAGTACGACGTCCCCGAGGACGCCTGGTACGCGGTGGACGGCGGGGTCCCGCCGGCCGTCACCGTCGAGGCGGGCCAGTGCGACCTGCTGCTGGTCAGCTACCTCGGCATCGACTTCCGCAACAAGGGCGAGCGCGTCTACCGGCTGCTCGACAGCACCCTGATCTTCCGCGGCAACCTGCCCCGGGTGGGCCAGACGCTGCGCTACGACATCTCCATCGACCGCTTCGTCCACCAGGGCGACACCACCCTCTTCTTCTTCAGCTACAAGTGCTACGCGGACGGCGAGCTGATCCTCGAACTCCACGACGCCTGCGCCGGGTTCTTCAGCCAGGCCGAGCTGGACACCCCGCTCGGCGTGGTGATGACCGAGAAGGAGAAGGCCGCCCGCGCCGCCCTGCCGCGCGGCTACTTCAAGCCGCTCGCCTACACCGACAAGAACCACCTCACCCGCGAGGACCTGGACCTGCTCGCCCAGGGCAGGCCCGGGGACGTCTTCGGTCCCGACCACGCCCAGGACCCGGGGATCAACCCGGCGCTGCGGCTGCCCGACGAGAAGCTGCGCATGGTCGACGACGTCGTCATCGACCGCAAGGGCGGCCCGCGCGGACTCGGCACGCTCAGCGCGGTCAAGAAGCTCCAGCCCGACGCCTGGTACTTCACCTGCCACTTCCCGGACGACCACGTGCTGGCCGGTTCGCTGGTCGCCGAGGGCGCCGTCCAGCTCCTCCAGATCTACCTGCTCCACCAGGGCCTGCACCTCACCCTGCCCGACGCCCGCTTCCAGTGCGTCACGGACACCCCCATCGAGGTCCAGGTCCGCGGCCAGATCACCCAGGCCCACGAGGAGATCCGCTACGAGGTCGAGGTGATGGAGCTGACGCTGCTGCCGCGCGCCACCGTCATCGCCGACGTCCTGATCTACCTCGGCGACAAGCCGGTCATCCGGATGAAGAACCTCGGCCTCCAGGTCCGCGAGAAGGAGGGCTCGCCCTACCGCCCCGAGGCCGGCGGGTTCCCGAAGTTCCTCGGCCGCCGCAACCGCTCCGGCGAACCGGCGATGATCAACGAACTGCACCTGGCGCACGCCGCCAAGGGCCTGCTCGACATGGCGATGGGCCCCGAGTTCGAGGTCTACCGCGACAGCCGCGCCCCCTACATCCCCAACGGCGACTTCCAGTTCGTCGACCGCGTCATGTCCCTCGAGGGCACCCGCGGCGACCTCTCGCCCGGCGCGGAGATGGTCACCGAGTACGACTCCCCGGCCGACGCCTGGTACTACGAGCAGAACTCCCACCCGCACATGCCGAACGCCGTCTACATGGAGTCCTCCCTCCAGGCGGCGATCTTCCTCGGCTACTACCTCGGCGCCACCCTGAAGAACCCCGAGGAGCAGTACGCGATCCGCAACCTCGACGGCCGCGCCACCCTCGTCAAGGACATCGACCTGCGCGGCAAGACCATCAAGCACCACTCGAAGCTGCTGATGACCAGCGCCGTCCAGGGCGCGGTGCTCCAGAACTTCAGCTACGAGCTGTCCGCCGACGGCGAGGTCTTCTACACCGGCGAGTCGCTGTTCGGCTACTTCAACGCCGCCGCCCTCGCCAACCAGGTCGGCCTGGACAACGGCCAGTACGTGGCCCCCTGGATCGAGTCCGAGAAGCCGGCCGCCGACCGCGTCCGCCGCATCGAACTCCCCGAGGGCGCGCCCGCGTTCACCGACCCCGACGGCGGCCATCTGCATCTGCCCGGCGAGAAGTTCGCCCTCGTCGACCGGGTCGACCTGGTCACCGACGGCGGCCGGCACGGCAAGGGCTACCTGCACGGAAAGCGGGCCGTCCGCCCCGACGAGTGGTACTTCGACTGCCACTTCCACCGCGACCCGGTGATGCCCGGCTCGCTCGGCGTCGAGGCCGTCCTCCAGGCGCTGCGGCTGTACGTGCTGGAGCAGAACCTCGCCGAGGGCTACGCCCGGCCCCGCTTCGCCATGGCCACCGGGGTCGAGACGTCCTGGAAGTACCGCGGCCAGATCCTGCGCCACGACAAGGAGCTCTTCTTCGACGTGCACGTCAAGGAGATCCGCCGCGAGGACGACCGTCTGCTGGTCATCGCCGACGCCGACCTGTGGAAGCCGGGCCTGCGCATCTACGAACTGACCGACGTGGCCATCGAGGTCCGCCCCACCGAGGGGTGACGCCGGGGCCCGCCGTTCGGACCCCGCCGCGGACGCGGGGTCCGGCGCGGCCGGCCGTCCGCGCGGCCGGCCGCCGGACCCCGCCCGCCCCCGCGGACACGGCGCCGCCGGGGCCCCGCCCCCCGATCCGAACGACAGGCCCCCGCCCGCACCCGCCGCTCAGCCAAGGAGCTTCGTTTCACGATGGACGTTCGCGACACCCCTCTCCGCTGGTACGGAGAGCGGTACCCCAGCACGGACCCCGCCGGGATCTACCACGTCCTGGCCGACCTGGAGCAGCCCTGCTTCATCGCCGTCACCCCCGAGGGCATCGGCGCGGTCTCCGGCGGTTTCGCCTCCGCCGAGGGTGAGGGACTGCCGCTGCTCGCCGCCGCCGAACCGCTGCCGCCCGAGCGCCTGGGCTCGGCCGCCTTCCGCACCGCCCACGGCGTCGCCCAGCCGTACATGGCCGGTGCCATGGCCGGCGGCATCGCCTCCGCCGACCTGGTGATCGCCCTGGCCCGAGAGGGCTTCCTCGCCTCCTTCGGCGCCGCCGGACTGCTGCCCGAGACCATCGAGCGCACCCTCGCCCGGTTCGCCGCCGAGATCCCCGGACTGCCCTACGCCGTCAACCTCATCCACAGCCCCAGCGAGGACCGGCTGGAGCGGGAGGCCGTGGAGCTGTTCCTGCGCCACGGGGTGCGCTGCGTGGAGGCGTCCGCGTACATGGACCTCACCCCGCACGTGGTCCGCTACCGGCTGGCCGGGCTGCGCCGCGGCCCGGACGGGCGGGTCGTCGCCGACAACCGGCTGATCGCCAAGATCTCCCGCTCCGAGACCGCCGAGCGCTTCATGCACCCGGCCCCGGCCACCCTGGTCAGCGCCCTGCTGGAGCAGGGCCTGATCACCGCCGAGCAGGCCGCGCTCGCCCACCACGTCCCGCTCGCCGACGACATCACCGTCGAGGCGGACTCCGGCGGCCACACCGACCGGCGCCCGCTGCCCGCGCTGCTGCCGACCATCCTGCGGCTGCGCGACAGCGTGCAGCGCGAGTTCCGCTACGCCGTGCCGGTGCGCGTCGGCGCGGGCGGCGGCCTGGGCACCCCGGTCGCGGTCGCCGCCGCCTTCGCGATGGGCGCCGCCTATGTGGTGACCGGCTCCGTCAACCAGTCCTGCCTGGAGTCCGGCGCCTCCGCCAAGTCCAAGGAGATGCTGGCCGAGGCGGGCATCGCCGACTGCGAGATGGCCCCGGCCGCCGACATGTTCGAGATGGGCGTCGAACTCCAGGTCCTGAAGAAGGGCACGCTCTTCCCGATGCGGGCCAAGCGCCTGTACGAGCTGTACCAGAGCTGCGACAGCCTGGAGTCCATCCCGCCCGCCGACCGGGCCCGCCTGGAGCAGCAGATCTTCCGCCGCTCCCTGGAGGACGTCTGGCAGGAGTGCGTCACCTACTTCACCCGCCGCGACCCCGAGCAGCTCGCCCGCGCCGCCGGCAGCCCCAAGCGCCGGATGGCCCTCGTCTTCCGCTGGTACCTCGGCATGTCCTCGCGCTGGGCGGTCACCGGCGACGAGGGCCGCGCCATGGACTACCAGGTGTGGTGCGGCCCGGCCATGGGCAGCTTCAACGACTGGGTCACCGGCAGCTATCTGAAGACCCCCGGCAACCGCCGGGTCGCCGACGTCGCCCACCACCTGATGCGCGGCGCCGCCTTCCACACCCGGCTCGCCCAGCTGCGCACCGCCGGGGTGCACATCCCCGCGACCGCCGCCGACTACCGGCCCATCCCGCTGGAGACGCCCGCCCACGGCTCCTCGGTGGGGCTGCGATGAGCACACTCACCCCCGAGGAGCTGGAGGAACGCCTCGGCGATCCGGCCGACGACACCAACCCGTACGGCTTCGCCGCCGCCGTCGCCCGCGACGAGCGCGACGAGTTCCCCGAGGAGCTCTGCGCGGAGCTGGTGCGCGCCGGATTCCACCGCAACTACCTGCCCAAGGAGTGGGGCGGCGCGTTCGAGTCCTTCGACCGCAGCCTCACCCTGGTGCGCTCCGCCGCCCGCCGGGACGTCAACGTCATGCCCGGCACCATGTTCAGCATCATCGCCGCGACCTGCCTGCAACTGCACGGCAGCGTCGAGCAGCAGCAGCGGGCCGCGGAGATCCTGCGCTCCGGCGGCGCCGTCGCCTTCGCGCTCACCGAGGCCGCGCACGGCAGCGAACTGCTCACCAACGAGGTGCGGCTCACCCCCGAGTCCACCCTCACCGGCGAGAAGTGGCTGGTCGGCCTCGGCCTGCGCGGCGAGGCGGTCTACGTCGTCGCCCGCACCGGCGAACGCGGCCCCGGCGCCTTCTCCGCCGTGCTGCTGGAGACCGACCGGATCCCCGAGGGCCGCCTGGAGCGGGTGCCCGCGCCGCGCACCGGCGGCATGCGCGGCATCGACCTGGCCACCCTGCGCTTCCACGACACGCCCGTGCCCGAGGACGCGCTCGTCGGCCGGCGCGGCGAGGCCCTGGAGGTGGCGGTCAAGGCGCAGCAGGCGGTCCGGCTGATGAGCATGGCCGGCAGCCTCGGCATCGCCGACACCGCCGTCCGTATCGCCCTCGACTTCGCCACCGGCCGCCGCACCGGCCGCACCGAGCTGGTCGAATCCCCGTGGTCCAGGCGGGAGTTGTCGGTCGCCGCGGCCGCGCTGCTGGCCGCCGACGCGGTCGCGCTGAGCGCGGCCCGCGGGGTGCACGTGGTGCCCGAGGCGTTCAGCGTGTGGGCGCTGTCCGCCAAGCACGTCGTCGCCGAGGCCACCGACGACCTGATCCGCCGCTCGGGCACCGTGCTCGCCACCCGCTCCGTGCTGCGCGAGGGCGCGCCCGGCGCCGGGCTCTTCCAGAAGCTCCAGCGGGACTCCCAGGTGGTCCGGGTGATCGACGCGAGCACCCTGGCCAACCTCCGTTCCTACGCGGGCCAGTTGCCCACCCTCACCGAGGGCACCGCCCCCGCCGACGAGGACGCGGTGCACAGCGTCTTCTCGCTGGACGCGCCGCTGCCGCCGTACGAACCGGCCCGGCTCGACATGTTCGCGCGCGGCCAGGACCCGGTCCTGGCCGGGCTGCCGGACACCGCCGACGCGCTGCCCGACGGCCTCGGCGAGGCGGCTCGGCCCGCCCGGCGCCTGGTGGCGGCGGTCGCGGACCTCGGCGAGCTGGTCCGGGCCGCGCAGCGCCCCGGCGCCGACCCGAACGCGCTCGTGGACGCCGCCGAACGCTACGCCTGGCTGCACGCCGCCGCCTGCTGCCTGCACCTGTGGCAGGCGAACCGCGACCGCTCCCTGTACGGGGGCGAGCCCGGCGCCACCGGCTGGCTGGGCGCCGCCCTGGCCTACCTCCTCGCCCGCGCCGAGGGCACCGACCCGCGCCGCGACGCGGCCCTGCTGGCGCCCGCCCTGGACGCCGTCCGCGCACTGCACACCGGCGACCGGCTGTTCACCGCCCTGCCCGTCCGGCTGGCCACCCCCCGTAAGGAGCCCTGAGATGCCCAAGTCCGACGTGACCGAACTGGCCGCGAGCCTGGAGGAGTACCTGGGCGACCCGCACGACGCGGCCGGCCGGATGCCCTTCGCGCAGATCCTGGACCACGACGTCCGCGGCGAGTACCCGTACCAGTTCGTCGCCCTGCTGCGCCGCTGGGGCCTGCACCTGCGCTGTCTGCCCGCGAGCGACGGCGGCCTGGCCGGCAACGTCGAGACCGGGATGAGCCTGATGCGCCTGGTCGCCCGGCGCGACCCGTCCACCGCGGTCGGCCTGGCCCTCAACAGCCTCGGCTTCATGCCCGCCTGGATCCTGGGCACGCCCGAGCAGAAGGGCGCGCTGATCGAGGACATGAAGCGCGGCAGCTCGGTCTCCTGGGGCCTGTCCGAGCGCGTCCACGGCAGCGACCTGGTCGCCAACGAGGTGCTGGCCGAGCGGACCGAGGGCGGCTGGCTGCTCACCGGCGAGAAGTGGCCGATCGGCAACGCCACCGTCGCCGACAAGATGGTCGTCTTCGCCCGCACCGGCAAGCGCCCCGGCCCGGCCGCCTACTCGCTGTTCGTCCTGGACAAGTGGCGGGCCGAGCCCGGCACGGTGGCCGACCTGCCCTTCGAGGACCTGTACGGCACCCGCGCCCTGGACCTGAGCGGGGTCCGCCTGGACGGCGCGTTCGTCCCCGACGCGGCGATGATCGGGCGTGAGGGCCAGGGCCTGGAGATCGCGCTCAAGACCAGCCAGACCGCGCGCGTGGTGCTGATGCACCTGGCGCTGTCCGCCGTCGACACCAGCCTGCGGCTCGCCCTCGACTTCGCCGAGCGCCGGGTGCTGTTCGGCGACCGGATCAGCGATGTGCCCTACACCCGGCGCCAGCTCACCGAGGCGTTCGCCGACCTGATGATCGCCGACGCGATGGTCCTCGGCGCCGCCCGCGCCCTCCAGGCCGCGCCCGAGCAGATCAGCGTCTGGTCGTCGGTGGTCAAGTACCAGGTGCCGACGCTGCTCCAGAAGACGATGTCCCAGCTGACCGTCGTCCTGGGCGCGCGCACCTTCCTGCGCGACCACCCGCACTACGGCATGCACCAGAAGATGGTCCGCGACATCCTGATCACGGACATCGCCGACGGCAACACCGTGGTGAACCTGCGCAACCTCGGCCACCAGCTCGCCGGTCTGCTCGACAAGGCCGCCGAGCCCGGCGAGGGGGTGCGCGAGGCCGCCGCCGAGCGCGCCGCCGTGCTCTACGGCCTGGACCGGGAGCTGCCGGTGTACGAGCCGGTCAAGCAGGAGCTGTTCAGCCGCGGCCTGGACGACGCGGTGCTGGCCGCGCCCGACGGGATCGCCCGGCTGCGCGCCCTGGCGGACCGGGCCGACGGTGCCGAGGGCGCCGAGGGTGCCGCGGGCACCGAGGCGGAGCGGCTGCGCGCCGCCGCGGACCTCGCCGAGGAACTGACCGGCCGGGCCGGGCCGCTGCGCGAGCGCGCCGCCGCCCTGAAGGCCGGACTGGGCAAGGACTACGCGCAGTCGCCCGAGCTGTTCGAACTGGCCAAGGAGTACTGCCTGGTGCACGCCGCGGCGGCCTGCGTGCTCACCCACGTCCACTCCGCGGACGCCATGGAGGCGCCGCTGCCGAGCGCGTCCCTGCTGCTGCTCCAGCTGGAGCGGATCCGCCGCCAGCTGTTCCCGCACGAGCAGGTCACCTCGCAGGCGGTCGTCGACGAGGTGATGGAGGTGCTGCGCGGCCTGCACCAGGACAACCGGCTCTTCTCGTACTGGCAGTTCCCGCTCGCCAAGCGGCTCACCGACGAGTCCGCCGCCCGCCGCTGAACCGTCCGTCCGCCCACCAGGGAGGTGCCGCGTGATCCGCAGTGACGACCGGGCGTTCCTGTGGCTGCTGCCCGAACCGGCCGTGGCCTCCTTCGCCGCCGCGCTCGGCGGTCCCGGCCTGCTGACCGCCGAGGAGCGGGCCGCGCTGGACCGGCGGCGCACCGAGGGTGCGCGCCGCCGCTACCTCGGCGGGCGGCTGCTGTGCCGCTACGCGCTCACCGCCCGCACCGGCCGGCCCGTGGACCGCTGGCGCTTCACGCACGGCGCCCACGGGCGGCCCGAGCCCGAACCGGCGGCGGACGGCGTCCGGTTCAACCTCTCGCACCACGACGGACTCATCGCCTGCGTCGTCACCCGGGGACGCGGCTGCGGTGTGGACGTCGCCCCGGTCACCGCCTCCCCGGAGCTGACCTGCCACCTGGCCCGGCGGCTCGGTCCCGAGGAGCGGGCCCGGCTCGCCGGGGCCGCGCCCGGCGCGCGCGCCGCCCTGGCGAGCGAGCTGTGGGTGCTCAAGGAGGCGTATCTGAAGGCGCTGGGCACCGGGCTCACCCGGGACCTGGCGAGCTTCACCGTCGTCCGCGGGCCGGGGGACCGCGTCTCCGTACGCGACCCGCGGCAGCCCGGCGCGGACGCCCGCTGGTGGTTCGACCTGATCCACGCCGGGCCCCGGCACGTCGTCGCCGTCGCCACCGAGCACGGCCGGCCCGGGGCCCTGCGCCGCACCGACCTGTCCGACCTCTCGCTGACCGCCCTGACCACCGCATGAAGGACATCACCATGACGCAACCCACCACCCCGCGTGTCGCCATCGTCGGTGCGGGAGTCTCCGGCATCTCCGCCGCCTACCACCTGCGCGAGCGCGCCCAGATCACGATCTACGAGCGGGAGGACCGCCTCGGCGGCCACGCCAACACGGTGGAGGTGGAGGACGACGGCCGCACGCTCGGCATCGACACGGCCTTCGTCGTCTTCAACCGGCCCGCGTACACCAACCTGTGCGAGTTCTTCGACGAGCTGGGCGTCGAGGCGGTCGAGCACCAGGGCGCCTTCAACTTCTTCGACCTGGACTCGGGCCTGGAGTACGGCACCGCCGAACTCGCCCTGACCGAGGAGGAGGTGGCCGAGCGCTACACGGAGGAGTTCCTGACCATCTGGCGCGAGGCCCGCCGCTTCCACACCGAGGGCCGCAAGGACTTCGTCCGCAAGAAGGCCGACATCCCGCTCGGCGAGTACCTGGACCGAGGCGGCTACAGCCAGGCGTTCCGCAACTCCTACGTCATCCTGCTCTGCTCCGCCGTCTGGTCCATCCCGGCCGAGCTGATCTGGGAGATGCCGGCCAGCACCGCCATCGCCTTCTTCATGGGCCACGACGAGGGCGGCCTGGGCGGCCGCCAGGTGGACTGGCGCACCGTCGGCGGCGGCTCCATCTCCTACGTCCGCAAGGCGCTGGCCGCCATCGGCCCCGAGATCCGCAGCGGCGACCCGGTCACCGCGATCCACCAGGAGGACGACGGGGTCACGGTGACCACCGCGCGCGGCAGCGAGCGCTACGACTACGTGGTGGTCGGCGCCCACGCCGACGAGGCGCTGGCCCTGCTGGACAACGCCAATGACCACCAGCGCGAGGTGCTCTCCAAGGTCCGCTACAACGGCTCCTCGGTCGTGCTGCACACCGACCCGTCCGTGATGCCGGCCGACCGGGAGCGCTGGGAGGCGTGGAACTACGGCAAGGTCGACGTGGACGGCGAGGCCCGCACCTATGTCGCCTATTACATGAACAAGCTCCACGGATTCACCTCCGAGAAGGACTACTTCGTCACGCTCGACTATCCGCGTGACGTCGACCCGGAGACGGTCATCGCCGAATTCCCGTACACCCACCCGATCATCGACATTCACGTCCGTGACATGCAGAAGAGCATCTACGACGTGAATGTGGGAAGCCGTGTGAAGCTGTGCGGCTCGTACTTCCACGCCAAGCGGCACGGCGTGGACCAGATCGGTTCGCACGAGGCCGGATATTCCTCCGGAATGGAGGCGGCGCGCCAGCTCATCTCCGAACTCTGAGCGTTCCGTGACGCAAAGCGCGCCCTCCGCCTGTGGCGGGGGGCGCGCTTCGTGCGGGCGAGGTGCGCGGCGGGGTCAGGAGGCGAGGACCCGGCCGCTGAGCAACTGGGTCAGATAGCCCGCCACCGAGAGCGCCGAGGGCTCCTCGGGCTCCTGGGCGGCGCCCGTGCCGGGGCGCGGGGCGGCCCTCTCCGGCGCGGCGGCGCCCGGGTCGGTCAGGACGGGGGAGCAGACGCTGATCTGCTCCAGGCGGGCCGTCAGCAGCGGCGTGGCGGCGCCGTCGACGACGGCCAGCCGGCGCCGGGCGCGCCGGTAGACACCGATCGCCTCCGGACCGCGCCCGCACCGGCACAGGGCCAGCATGAGCTGGTCGTGGAAGCGTTCGCGCAGCGGGTGGGCGGCGACGGCCGCCTCCAGCTCGGGCACCACCTGCTGATGGCGCCCGGTGCGCAGCGCGCAGTCGAAGTAGATCTCCAGGGCCTCCTGGCGCTCGCGTTCCAGGCGGGCCGCCAGCGGGGTGCAGACCGGGCCGCGGGTGCCGCCGCCCAGCACGTCGCCGCGCCACAGCGCGAGGGCCGCGCGCAGCCCCGTGCAGGTGGTCCCGGGGTCGCGCTCGGCGGTGCGGCGGGCCGCCGCCACGGCCGCGCGGAAGCGTCCCGCGTCGGTCTCGGCGGGGGCGGCGCGCAGTGCGTAGCCCGCCTCGCGGGCGCTCAGCCGCTGCCCTTCGGCGCCTTCCGGTTCCAGTCGCAGCAGCGATTTCCTGAGCGTGGAGACATGGGCGTTGAGGGTATGGGCGGCCTGGCGCGGGGGAGTGGCACCCCAGAGTTCCCTGATCAGCAGGGAACGGGGGACGGGGAAATTCGGCTGGGCGAGCAGAGCGCCGATCAGCAGCCGAGTCTTCGGGGCGTTCAGGGGCACGCTCCGGTCGCCGTTCTCGTCGTGGAGATCGGGCGGCCCCAGAATCCGGAACTGCATTCTCCTGCCTCCCGTGCGCGATGTACTGAATTCCGCACACGAGAAGAACACGCGGGGCATTGCGCGGGCCTGAGTCGCGGCCACTCACCTTCCGGCGCCGCGGCGGCGCGGGGGACGGGGCGCGGTGTGCCGGGGCGGGCGTGCGCACGGGGCGGACATGAGTAGCCCTCACTCACGCCCGTCCGCCGCCGCGGCGCTTTCGACGGGCCCGGAGCACAGGGCGTCCTCGGCGGCCGCGCCCTCGCCGTGCCGCAGCTCCGACTCGGCCTCCTGCGCGAGGCGGCGCAGCGCCATCAGGGCGGGCTCCAGCAGGAACGTCAGCAGCACCGCGCGCTCCGCCTTCTCCAACGGGTCCTCGAACTCCTGGAGTTCGTCCAGGTCGAGGCGGGCGCTGCGGGCGGCCAGCTCGGCGTAGGGGAGCAGATGCCGCCAGTCGTACTCCATGCCCAGCGAGCGCAGGGTGCTCAGCGTCTGGTCGATGACGCGCCAGGCCGGGTTGTACGCGGAGACGCACCAGCCCAGCGCGTCGAGCAGGGCGGCCGCCTCGTGGCAGTCCTCGGCGGCCGGGCCCTCCTCGGCGCCGCCGCCCGGCGCGCCGCTGCCGGAGGGGTCTATGCCGACGGCCAGACCGAGCACCTCGTGCACATCGCTCTGGTGCTCGGAGACGGTGTCCAGCACCTGCCGGGCGGCGGCGACGGACAGTCCGCGCACCCCGATCAGCGCCCTGACCAGGCGCAGCCGCCTCAAGTGGGTGGCGTCGTACTCGGCCTGGGTCGCGGCGGTCGCCCGGCCCGGCGGCAGCAGGCCCTCGCGCAGGTAGTACTTGATCGTGGCGTTGGGCACCCCGCTGCGACGACTGAGTTCCGAGATCCGCATCAGCTTCTCCGCTCTCCCACTGGCAATTGGGTAGTGCCACTGTCTAAGATGGATAGTGTCACTCACCAACCGTGGAGGCGAGACTACCGTGCCCACTCTTCCCTGGGTCACGCCGAACCCGGCCCGGCCCGACACCACCGCCTTCGTCATGGCCTCCCGCTTCGAGGTGCGGTCCCTGAAGGACGTCCCCCGCTTCTTCTGGAAGTCCCTCGCCGCCTGGGGTCAGGTGCGCAAGGCGCCCGGAGCGCTCGGGGCGTCCCTGGAGGCCCAGCCGTTCAAGAGGACCTTCTTCACCCTGAGCGCGTGGGAGAGCCGCGAGGCGCTGTACACGTACGCCAGGACCGAACCGCACAAGGGCGTCATGGGCAATGTGCGCTCCACCATGCGCCGCTCGACGTTCATCTTCTGGGAGGTGCCCGTCACCGGCCTCCCGATCGACTGGAAGGACGCCAAGCGCCGCATCGACGAGAAGGCCCGCGCCGACGCGGCGGCCGGCGGTCGCACGGCCCACTGAGCCTCCGGCCCGCCGGGTCTCCGGTCCCCCGAGCCCCCGGCCCGAGGACGCCCCCGCCCTCGGGCCGGGTTCCCCGCCCGCCCGGACCTGCGCATCGTCACCCCGGGTTGAGCCCTTTGCCATTCCTTGGCCGAACGGGGCCGTGACCCGCGCCCCGCCTGTCAGGCGCCGTCAGCCCGCGGGCCCCGGGGCCCGCACTCTCATTACGCTTCCCGCCGGGCCACACGCCGGGCCGTCCGGCGGACGAGCCCGGCGCCCGGCGCCGCCTCCGGCACCCGGGGTCGACATGTCGACCCGCCCGCGCGCCCCCGGCCGCCGTACGCACTCCCGCATCCCGCACCCGCATCCCGCAGTCCGCACCCCGCACCGGCCGCACCTCTTCCCCCGGTACCCCGGTACCGGAGAACCCGGAGAACCAACGTGACCACGGTCCACGAGACGCTCGCCAGGGGCGAGACCGCAGCCGGTGCCGTCGGCGTGGCGACCGCTCTCCTCGACGCCTACCGGCCCGGCGCCCACCGCTTCTTCGCCTCCCCGACCCGCACCCTCCTCGCCGAGGGCACGCACACCCGGGTCGCGCACGACGAGCGGCCGCTGACCGACCGCGTGCGGGAGGCCCTCGGCACCGCCGCCGACCGGGGAGCGGCCGACCCCGTGGTGATCGGCGCCATCCCCTTCGACCGGACCGCGCCCGCCGCACTCGTCGTGCCCGCCGCGCTGCACCGCGCCCCGGCCCTCGCCGCCGACCCGCTGATCGCCCTGCCCGCGCCCCCGCCCGAACCCGTCGCCTGGACCCTGCGGCCCGTGCCCGCGCCCGAGCGGTACGCCGAGGCCGTCGCCGCGGCCGTACGGCGCATGCGGGACGGCGAGTTCGGCAAGGTCGTCC
Organism: Streptomyces sp. NPDC003284; assembly: GCF_053589675.1. NCBI lineage: Bacteria > Bacillati > Actinomycetota > Actinomycetes > Kitasatosporales > Streptomycetaceae > Streptomyces > Streptomyces sp. NPDC003284. Next base: position 213,979 of record NZ_JBSFSI010000007.1, on the reverse strand, counting down.
TCGCCCGCGCCCTGGACCTCACCGCCGACCGGACGCCCGGCCTGCCCGCGATGCTCCAGCGCCTGGCCCGCCGCGACCCCCACGGCTACACCTTCGCCGTGCCCACCGCCACCGGCGGCACCCTGCTCGGCGCCAGCCCCGAACTCCTCGTCTCCCGGCGCGGCACCGCCCTGGTGGCCAACCCGCTGGCCGGCTCCGCCCCGCGCAGCGAGGACCTCGCCGAGGACGTGCAGCGCGCCGCCGCGCTGCTGCGGTCCGCCAAGGACCTGCACGAGCACGCCGTCGTCGTGGACGCCATGCGCGCCGCCCTCGCCCCGTACTGCGCCACCCTGCACGTACCGCGGCGGCCCACCCTGGTGAAGACCGCCGCGATGTGGCACCTGTCGACCACCCTCACCGGCACCCTCGCCGACCCGGCCGCCACCGCGCTGGACCTGGCCTGCGCCGTGCACCCCACCCCCGCCGTCTGCGGCGCCCCCACCGCCCATGCCCGCCGGGTCATCGGCGAGCTGGAGCCCTTCGACCGGGGCCTGTACACCGGCATCGTCGGCTGGGGCGACGCCGCGGGCGACGGCGAGTGGGTGGTCACCATCCGCTGCGCCGAGACCCGCGGCCAGGACCTGCGCCTGTACGCCGGTGCGGGGGTCGTCGCCGACTCCGACCCCGCCGCCGAGACCGCCGAGACCGGCGCCAAGTTCCGTACGTTCCTGGACGCCGTGGGAGCAGCACTGTGACCGCACCGGCCCCGCACACCGCACCGGAGACCGCACCGGCCCCCGCCGCGCCCGACGCCCCCACCTGGCCCGCCGCGTACGCCGAGCGCTACCGCGCCGCCGGCTACTGGCGCGGCGAGACCTTCGGGCAGATGCTGCGCGCCCGCGCCGTCCGCCACCCCGACCGCACCGCCGTCGTCGACCCGGCAGGCGCCGGACGCCGCTGGTCCTACGCCGAACTCGACCGCCGCGCCGACCGGACGGCCGCCGGACTGCTCGCCGCCGGGATCGGCCGCGGCGACCGCGTCGTGCTCCAACTGCCCAACGTCGCCGAGTTCTTCGAGGTGCTCTTCGCGCTCTTCCGGATCGGCGCCCTGCCCGTCTTCGCGCTGCCCGCCCACCGCGACACCGAGATCACCCACTTCTGCGTGCTCAGCGAGGCCGTCGCCTACGTCGTCGCCGACGTCCACGAGGGCTACGACTACCGCGACCTGGCCACCCGGGTCCGCGCCAACGCCCCCGCCCTGCGGCATGTGTTCGTCGTCGGCGACCCCGGAGAGCACACCCCGCTGGCCGGGGTGCCCCGCGAACCCGTCCCGCACGACGAGCCCGCACCCGGCGACCTCGCCTTCCTCCAACTGTCCGGCGGCAGCACCGGCGTACCCAAACTCATCCCGCGCACCCACGACGACTACCTGTACTCAGTGCGCGCCTCCGACGAGATCTGCGCCGTCGACGAGGACAGCGTCCACCTCGTCGCCCTGCCCGCCGCGCACAACTTCCCGCTCAGCTCGCCCGGTTCGCTCGGCACCCTGGCCGCGGGCGGCCGCGTCGTGCTCTGCCCGCGCCCCGACCCGGACACCGCGTTCCCGCTCATCGAACGCGAACGCGTCACCCACACCGGGCTCGTCCCGCCGCTCGCCCTGGTGTGGACCGAGGCGGCGGCCGCGACCCCGTACGACCTCAGCAGCCTTCGGGTGCTGCTGGTGGGCGGCGCCAAGTTCAGCGAGGCCGCCGCCCGCCGCGTCCGGCCCGCCCTCGGCTGCGCCCTGCAACAGGTCTTCGGCATGGCCGAAGGACTGGTCAACTACACCCGGCTGGACGACGACGAGGAGACCGTCGTCACCACCCAGGGCCGGCCCATCTGCCCGGACGACGAGATCCGCGTCGTGGACGACGACGACCGCGACGTCGAACCCGGCGGGACCGGACACCTGCTCACCCGCGGCCCCTACACCATCCGCGGCTACTGGCGGGCCCCCGAGCACAACGCGCGCTCCTTCACCGCGGACGGCTTCTACCGCACCGGCGACCTCGTCCGGCTCACCGGCAGCGGCCACCTCGTCGTCGAAGGACGCAGCAAGGACCAGATCAACCGCGGCGGCGAGAAGATCGCCGCCGAGGAGGTCGAGAACGTCATCCTCGGCCACCCGGCGGTCCACGACGTCTCCGTCGTCGCCGTCCCCGACGACTACCTCGGCGAACGCAGCTGCGCCTACGTCATCCTGCGCCGCGGCGCCGAGCTGCGCGCCGCCGCCCTGCGGCGGTTCGTGCGCGAACGGGGACTGGCCGCCTACAAGGTGCCCGACCGCGTCGAGTTCGTCGACGCCTTCCCGCACACCGGCGTCGGCAAGGTCAGCAAGAGGGACCTGCGCACGACCGCCGCCGACTCCGCCAGCGCCCCCCACGGCCCCCACGACTAGGCGATCTCACCATGGGACTTCCCTCCATCGCGCCGTACGACCTGCCGTCCGGCCCCGACCTGCCCGCCAACCGGGTGGACTGGACCGTCGACCCGGACCGGGCCGTGCTCCTCGTGCACGACCTCCAGAACCACTTCCTGTCCGCGTTCACCCCCGGCGCCCAGCCGCTCACCGGCCTGCTCGCCGCCACCGCCCGCCTGGCGGACCGGGCCCGCGCCCTCGGCATCCCCGTCGTCTACTCCGCGCAGACCGGCGGCCAGAGCCCCGAACTGCGCGGTCTCCAGATGGACTTCTGGGGACCGGGGCTGCCCGACGACGCCCACGCCGAGGCCATCGCCGCCGAGGTCGCCCCGCGGGACGGCGACACCGTGCTCACCAAGTGGAAGTACAGCGCGTTCGTCCGCACCGACCTGGCCGCCCTCCTCACCGAGCGGGGCCGCGACCAGCTCGTCATCACCGGCGTCTACGCCCACCTCGGCGTCAACATGACGGCCTGCGACGCCTGGATGCGCGACGTGCAGGCGTTCGTCGTCGCCGACGCGGTCGCCGACTTCGGCCCGCGCGAACACCTGGACGCGCTGCGCTGGGCCGCCCGCGCCTGCGCCCGCGTCACCACCGCCGACACCGTCTTCGACCTGGGGGACCGGCCATGACCCTGACCGTGCGACGCATCCGCGAGGACGTCGCGGACGTCCTGGGGGAGGACCCCGAGGACATCCCCGTCGACGAGAACCTGGCCGACCACGGCCTGGACTCCGTACGGCTGATGACCCTCGTCGAACGCTGGCGCCGCGACCACGCCGCCGACATCTCCTTCGTCGACCTCGCCACCCGCCCCGCCATCGAGGCCTGGGCCCCCCTCCTGGGAGCCCGCGAATGACCACCGCCCCCGAGGCGGGGCGCACCCCCGAGCCCACAGCCGGGCCCGCGCCCGCGCGCGAGGCCGGGGCCGGGCATGCCCCCGGGGCTGGTCCCGCGCCCGAGGCCGGGCGTGCGCCCGCGCCTGCGGTCGCCTCTTCGGCCGGGCCGGTCCCGGAGTCCGGGCGTGCGCCCGCCTCCGAGGCCGCGTCCGCGCCCGAGGCCGGGCTCGTTCCCGTCCCTTCGGCCGGGCCCCCGTCTGCGCCCGAGGCCGGTACTGCGCCCGAAGGCGCGCCTGGGCCCGCCCCCTGGGCCGGGCCTGCTTCGGAGGCCGGGCCTGTGCCCGCTCCGGAAGCCGCGCCCGCGCCCGGAAGCGCGCCCGCGGCCGCCCCTGCGGCCGGCCTCGTAGCTGCGCCCGAGGCCGGGCCCGTGCCCGGAAGTGCGCCTGCGCCCACCCCCTCGGCCGGCTCCGCGCCGGAGGCCGGTCCTGCGCCCGCCACAGAAGCCGCGCCCGCGCCCAAGACCGGGCGTGCCCCCGCGCCCGAAAACGCTTCCGCAGCCGCCCCCTCGGCCGGTCCCGCGCCCACGCCCGCCCCCGAGGCCGGGCGCGCCCCCGAGGCCGCGTCCGGCCTCGCCCCCGCGTCGGCCCCCGCCGCCCCCGGCCTCCCCCTCACCGCCGCCCAGAGCGGCATGTGGTACGCCCAGGCCCTGGACCCGGACAGTCCCGCGCTGAACACCGCCGAACATCTGGAGATCCACGGCGACCTCCGCCCCGACCTGTTCGCCGAGGCCCTGTACCGCACCGCGTGCGAGGCGGAGACCCTGGGTGTGCGGGTCGCCGGGACGCCGGACGGGCCACGGCAGTTCCGCTGCCCGGTGCCGCCGCCCGGGGACGGGTTCCCGCTGCACACCGCCGACCTGCGCGACGCCCCGGACCCGGTCGCGGCCGCCCGCGCCTGGGCCGACGACGACCTCGCCCGGCCCTTCGACCTCACCACCGGACCGCTGTTCCGGCACGCCCTGCTCCGGCTCGGCGAGCACCGCTGGCTGTGGCACCAGCGCGTCCACCACCTCGCCCTGGACGGCTTCGGCTACTCCCTGGTCGCCCGCCGCACCGCCGAGATCTACACCGCGCTGGCCGCCGGACAGCCCCCGGCCGAGAGCCCCTTCGGCAGCCTCGGCGACCTCGTGGCCGACGACCTCGCCTACCGCGCGGGCGAACAGTACGAACGCGACCGCGCCCACTGGAACCAGCTCCTCGCCGACCGGCCCGAGGCCCCCGCCCTGGCCGGCCGCAGCGCGCTGCCCTCCCACACCTTCCTGCGGGCCACCGCCCGCGTCCCGGACGCGACCACCGCCTCCCTGCGCGAGCTGGCGGGCGAACTCAAGGCGACCTGGGCCGAGTTGATCGTCGTCGCGCAGGCCCTGTACGTCTCCCGGGCCACCGGCCGCGACGACGTCGTCCTCGGCCTGCCCCTGATGGGCCGGATGGGCTCCGTGGCCCTGCGGGTGCCCGGCATGGTGATGAACGTCCTGCCGCTGCGCCTCACCGTCCGGCCCGCCGACACTCTCGCCGAGCTGACCCGCCAGGTGGTCCTCGGCCTCCGGGCCGCCCGCCGCCACCAGCGCTACCGCTTCGAGGACATCCGCCGCGACCTGGGCCTGCTCGGCGAGAGCCGCCCGCTCGTCGGCCCGCTGGTCAACGTCATGCCCTTCGACTACGACCTCACCTTCGCCGGGGCCACCGCCGTCCCGCACAACCTCTCCGCCGGACCCGTCGACGACCTCACCGTCAACGTCTACGACCGCGCCGACGGCCGGGGCCTGCGCATCGACCACGATGCCAACCCCGCCCTCTACACCCGGGCCGAACTCATCGCCCACCAGGACCGGTTCCTCGCCCTGCTCACCCGGCTCACCGGCCACCGCCCCACCACCCCGCTCGCCGCGCTCGGCATCGCCACCGACGCCGAACACCACCAGGTGGTAACCGAGTTCAACGCCACCGCCCGCGACCTCCCGCCCACCACCCTCATCGGCCCCATCGAGGCCCAGGCCCGCCGCACCCCCGACGCGCCCGCCCTCGTCCACGGCGACCGCACCCTCAGCTACGCCGAACTCACCACCCGGGCCAACCGGCTGGCCCACCACCTGATCACCCGGGGAGCCGGACCCGGCACCCTCGTCGGCGTCGCCCTGCCCCGCTCCGCCGAGCTGATCACCACCCTGCTCGCCATTCTCAAGGCGGGCGCCGCCTATCTGCCGCTGGACCCCGGCTACCCGGCCGACCGGCTCCGCCATCTGCTCGACGACGGCGACCCGGTCTGCGTCGTCACCGACACCGCCACCGCGGACCGGCTGCCCGCCACCGGCCACCACCGCGTCCTGCTGGACCGCACCGGCCTCGGCCACCTCCCGGCCGTCGACCCGCCGCGCGCCCTCACCCCGCAGCACCCCGCCTACGTCATCCACACCTCCGGCTCCACCGGCCTGCCCAAGGGCGTCGTCGTCCCGCACTCCGCGATCGACAACCGCCTGCGCTGGATGCAGCACACCTACCCGCTGGCGCCCGGCGACCGCGTCCTACAGAAGACACCCTCCGGGTTCGACGTGTCCGTATGGGAGTTCTTCTGGGCGTTTCGCGAGGGCGCCACCCTCGTCCTCGCCGACCCGGAGGGCCACAAGGACCCCGCCTACCTGGCCCGGGTCATCCGCGAACAGGGCGTCACCGTCTGCCACTTCGTGCCCTCCATGCTCCAGGTGTTCCTCGCCGAACCCGACGCCGCCCGCTGCACCGGACTGCGGCACGTCTTCGCCAGCGGCGAGGCCCTGCCCCGCGAGACCGCCCACCACTTCCACCGCGTGCTGCCCGCCGCGGCCCTGCACAACCTGTACGGCCCCACCGAGGCCGCCGTCGACGTCAGCCACCACACCTGCGTCCCCGGCGCCACCGGCCCCGTGCCCATCGGCCGCCCCGTCTGGAACACCCGCCTGTACGTCCTCGACGCCGCCCTGAAGCCCTGCCCGCCCGGCGTCGCGGGCGAGCTGTACCTCGCGGGCGCCCAGCTCGCCGACGGCTACCTCGGCCGCCCCGCTCTGACCGCCACCCGGTTCGTCGCCGACCCGTACGGCCCCGCCGGGGCGCGCATGTACCGCACCGGCGACCTGGCCCGCTGGACCCCCGACGGCGAGGCCGTCTACCTCGGCCGCACCGACCACCAGGTCAAACTGCGCGGCCAGCGCCTGGAACCCGGCGAGATCGAGGCCCACCTCACCGCCGCCGACGGCATCACCGCCGCCACCGTCCTGCTGCGCGAGGACCGCCCCGGCGACCAGCGGCTCGTCGCCTACGTCACCGGCGACGCCCCCGACCCGGACGCCCTGCGCGCCCGCCTCGCCGCCGCCCTGCCCGACTACATGGTCCCCTCCGCCTTCGTCGTCCTCGACGACTTCCCGCTGAGCCCCAACGGCAAGCTGGACCGCACCGCGCTGCCCGCTCCCGCCGCCGCGGCGGGCACCGGCGGACGCCCGCCGCGCAACCCCACCGAGGAACTGCTGACCCGCCTGTTCGCCGAGGTCCTCGGCGTCGACCGGGTCGGCGTCGACGACGCCTTCTTCGACCTGGGCGGCACCTCCCTGCTCGCCGCCCGCCTGATGTCCCGCATCCGCGACATGCTCGGCACCACCGCCCCGCTCGGCACCCTCTTCCGGGCGCCCACCCCCGCCGCCCTCGCCGACCGGCTCACCGACGGCGACGGCGAGGACACCGCGCTCGACGTGCTGCTGCCGCTGCGCGCCACGGGCCGCCGCACCCCCCTGTTCGTGTTCCACCCGGCCGGGGGCATCAGCTGGTGCTACTCGGGCCTGCTGTCCCGGCTCGGCCCCGACCAGCCCGTGCACGGCCTCCAGGCCCGCGGACTGCGGCCGGGCGAGGACCTGCCCGCCACCATGGACGAGATGGCCGCCGACTACGCCGAGCAGCTGCGCACCGTCCAGCCGCACGGCCCCTACCGGCTGCTCGGCTGGTCCGTGGGCGGCGTCGTCGCCCACACCGTCGCCGTCCGTCTCCAGCAGGCGGGCGAACGCGTGGAACTCCTCGCCCTGCTGGACGCCTACCCCTCCGACCAGTGGCGCGACCTGGCCGGACCGACCGAGGCCGACGCCCTCAACGCCCTGCTGCGCATGGCCGGGTACGAGGGCGGCACCGGGCTGACCCGGCAGGAGGTCCTGACGGTGCTGCGCCGCGAGGGCAGCGCGCTGGCGGCCCTGCCCGAACGGGTCCTGGACGCCGTCGTCGGCATCGTCACCAACAACGCCCGCCTGATGCGCACCCAGCGGCACCGCGCCTTCGACGGCGACCTGCTGTTCTTCACGGCCGCCGCACCGCGCGCCGAGCACTGGCTCACCCCGCGGGCCTGGGCGCCGTACCTCACCGGCACCCTCGACGAGCACCGGCTGGACTGCCTGCACCCGGAGATGACCCGGCCCGGCCCGCTGGACGAGATCGCCGCCACGCTCGCGGCCCGGCTGAAGGAGCTGGACGGATGACCTCGCCCTTCGACCCGTTCGACCCGTTCGATCCGCTGGACCCGTCCGACGCGGCCGCACCGGGCGAGCCCGGCCACCTGGTCCTCGCCGGACCGGCCGGCCACCGCTCGCTGTGGCCTCACTGGCTGCCCGTCCCGCCCGGCTGGAGCACCGCGTACGGCCCGGCCCCGTACGCCGACTGCCTGCACCGGCTCGACGCGCCCCCGCCCCGGCCCGCGCCCCCGCCCGCGTCCCCGGACCCGGTCCGAACCCGGGACCCCCGGCCCTGACCCGACCCGATCCACCCGGCCCCGCGCCGCCCCGATCCCTGGAGGAAACACCATGTCCGGTTCCCGCAACCCGATACAGCGCCGCACCGTGCTCGGCGCGGCGATCGCCGCGGGCGGCGTGCTCGGCACGGCCGGTACGGCCGCCGCCGCCACCCCCGACCAGGCCCGCGACCGCAACCGCACCAAGGAGACGACCTACGCCGTGACGTCCGCCGAACTCGCCCAGGGCCTCTACCAGGTGGCCCACTCCACCCGCCACAACGCGCTGTGGGTGACCAGCTCCATCGGCTACCCGCCGGTCACCCAGTCCCGGCTGCTCAAGGTGGACCCGAGGACGCTCAAGACGCTGGCCTCCTACACCCCGCCGGTCACCGACGAGGCCACCGGCACCCTGGAGGCCGTCTACGGCATCGCCGTGGACGACGTCCACGACACCGTGTGGGTCACCGCCACCCTGAACAACGCCCTCGCCGTCTACAGCCAGCGCACCGGCCAGCACCTGGCGACGGTGCCCGGCGTGCAGCACACCCGGGACGTCGCCGTCGACATCCCGCGCGGCCTGGTCTGGTGCACCGCCCTGGAGGAGGGCAGCATCGTCGCGTTCGACCTGCGCACGCACGCCGAGCGCAAGCGCGTCACCGTCGAGGGCAGCTGGCCCGCCGGACTGGTCGTCAACCCCTTCACCGGCCACGTCTACGCCGCCGACCTGGCCAAGAGCCGCCTGTTCGAGGTGAGCCCCGGCTCCGACCGGCCGCGGATCCTGCCCGTGGGCGAGGGCACCATCGACGTCGCCCTGTCCGCGGACGGCCGCACCGCCTACACCGCGAACCAGGCCGCCGGTTCCGTCTCCGTCGTCGACCTGGCCAGCGGCGAGGTGACCCGGGAGATCAAGACCGGCGCGGGCACCCTCGCGGTGGCCACCGACCTGTGCACCGGCCGGGTCTACGCCGCCAACAAGGACGCGGGCACCACCACCGTCCTGGACCCCCGCACCGGCACGATCGTCGCCGACCTCGCCACCGGCGCCAACACCGACCACGTCACCGTCGCCCACGGCATCGCCTACGTGGTCGACAAGGCGGCGGCCGGCCCCGACACCCTGGACTCCATCCACCGCATCGACCCGATCCACTGACCCGCGCGGCCGTTCACCGTCCCCGGAGGCGGTGAACGGCCCCCGCGCGGCTCGTATCCTGGGGCGGCAGTCAGGTCGCGCGCCTGGTCCGGGGCCGCTCCGGCGCGGGGCGCGCTCGGAGAGAGGTCGCACGGTGAACCAGCCGCCCCCGAACCCGGTCCCGTCCGGGACCGCCCCGCAGGACCGGGCCCCGGAGGCGGACCCCGCCCACCCCGGCGGGCAGATCCCCGTCGTCGTGCTCGCCGGGTTCCTCGGATCCGGCAAGACGACGCTGCTCAACCATCTGCTGCACCACAGCGGCGGCAGCCGTATCGGCGCGATCGTCAACGACTTCGGGGCCATCGAGATCGACGCGATGGCGGTGGCGGGCGCGCTCGGCGACTCGACCGTCTCGCTGGGCAACGGCTGCCTGTGCTGCGCCGTCGACGCGGGGGAGCTGGACCAGTACCTGGACCGGCTCACCCGCCCCCAAACCGGCATCGATGTGATCGTGGTCGAGGCCAGCGGCCTCGCCGAGCCCCAGGAACTGGTCCGCATGGTCCTGGCCAGCGAGAACCCCCGGGTCGTCTACGGCGGCCTGGTCGAGGTCGTGGATGCCGCCGAGTTCGACGGCACCCGGGCCCGGCACCCCGAGATCGACCGGCACCTCGCCCTCGCGGACCTCGTCGTCGTCAACAAGGCCGACCGCGCGGACGACACCGAACGGGTGCTCGCGACCGTGCGCTCGCTCGTCGACCGGGCGGCCGTCGTCCCGGCCACCTACGGCCGGGTGGACCCCGAGTTCCTGTTCGACTGCCGGCCCGGTGAGGAACGCGTCGGCCAGCTCTCCTTCGACGACCTGCACCTCGCCGAAGAGGACGCCGAAGAGCACGGGGACGAGGGCGGGGACGGGTCCGGCGGCGGGTCCGGCGGGGCCCGCCACACCGGCCATCTGCACGCCGGCTACGACACCCTCTCCTTCGTCTCCGACGTGCCCCTCGACCCGCGCCGCCTGATGCGCTTCCTGGACAGCCGCCCCGACGGCCTCTACCGCATCAAGGGCTACGTCGGCTTCGGACCGTACGACCCGCGCAACCGCTACGCCGTGCACGCCGTGGGCCGGTTCCTGCGCTTCTACCCCGAGCCCTGGCCGGCCGGCGGACCGCGGCGGACCCAGCTCGTGCTCATCGGATCCGGCACCGACATGCCCGCCCTCGCCGGGGAGCTCCAGGAGTGCGAGCAGGACACCCCGGACGCCGACGAGCACGGCATGTGGGGCGTCCTGCGCTACGTCCAGGGCCCCGGGCAGGAGGAGGCACCCGCCGGGGCTCCCGGAGCCGCAGAGGCCCCTGAGGACCCTGAGGCTCCCGGGGCCGCCGACGACCCCGGGGACGCCCCGGACATCGAGGACCCGCCCGTCTAGACGGGTCCCGCCACCACCCCCACCGTCTTCGGCAGCGACAGCCCCGAGCCGTCGCGGCGCGGGTCGATCTCCGGCAGCTCGGCCGGGTTGCCGTTCTTCTGCGCGGCCCGCGCCGGGGTGGGGCCCGCCCAGGCGAACGACAGACAGTCCTCGCCCTTCAGGAACCGCTGGCAGCGCACCCCGCCGGTGGCCCGGCCCTTGCGCGGGAACTGGTCGAACGGCGTCGCCTTGCCCGTCGTCTGCACCGAGTCGTCCAGCGTCCCGCGCGAGCCCGCGACCGTGAACACCACCGCCTCCACGGCCGGATCCACCGCCGTGAACGAGATGACCTTGGCGCCCTCGGCGAGCTTGATCCCCGCCATGCCCCCGGCCGGGCGGCCCTGCGGCCGGACCTGGGCCGCCTGGTAGCGCAGGAGCTGCGCGTCGTCCGTGATGAAGACCAGGTCCTCCTCGCCGGTGCGCAGCTCGGCGGCGCCGACGATCCGGTCGCCCTCCTTGAGGGTGATGACCTCCAACTCGTCCTTGTTGGACGGATAGTCGGGCACCACCCGCTTGACGACACCCTGCTCGGTGCCGAGCGCGAGACCCGGCGAGGACTCGTCGAGCGTGATCAGGCACACCACCGACTCGTCGTCCTCCAGGGAGATGAACTCCGCGATCGGCGCCCCGCCGGACAGGGTCGGCGCCGCGTCGGTCCCCGGGAGCTGGGGCAGGTCGACCACGTTCACCCGGAGCAGGCGGCCGGTCGAGGTGACCACGCCCACCTCGCCGCGCGCGGTGGCCGGCACCGCCGAGACGATCACGTCGTGCTTGTGCCGCCTGCCGTCCGCCGCGCGCGGGAACGGCCGGTCGTCCGCCGTACGCGCCAGCAGCCCGGTGGAGGACAGCAGCACCCGGCACGGGTCGTCCGCCACCTGGAGCGGCACCGCCGCCACCGGCACGGCGCCCGCCTCCAGCAGCACCGTGCGCCGCGGGGTGGCGAACTTCTTGGCGACGGACGCCAGTTCGGCCGAGACCAGCTTGCGCAGCTCGGCGTCCGAGTCGAGGATCCGGGTCAGCTCCTCGATCTCCGCGGTCAGCCGGTCCTTCTCCGCCTCCAGCTCGATGCGGTCGAACCTGGTCAGCCGGCGCAGCGGCGTGTCGAGGATGTACTGCGTCTGGACCTCGCTCAGCGAGAACCGCTCCATCAGGCGCTGCTTGGCCTCGGCGGAGTTGTCCGAGGAGCGGATCAGCCGGATGACCTCGTCGATGTCGACCAGCGCCGTGAGCAGGCCCTCGACCAGGTGCAGCCGGTCGCGCCGCTTGCCGCGCCGGTACTCGCTGCGCCGCCGCACGACCTCGAAGCGGTGGTCGAGATAGACCTCCAGCAGCTCCTTGAGGCCCAGCGTGAGCGGCTGGCCGTCGACCAGCGCCACGTTGTTGATGCCGAAGGACTCCTCCATCGGCGTCAGCTTGTAGAGCTGTTCGAGGACGGCCTCCGGCACGAAGCCGTTCTTGATCTCGATGACCAGGCGCAGCCCGTGCTCGCGGTCGGTGAGGTCCTTGACGTCGGCGATGCCCTGGATCTTCTTCGCGCCGACCAGGTCCTTGATCTTCGCGATGACCTTCTCCGGGCCGACCGCGAAGGGCAGCTCGGTGACGACGAGGCCCTTGCGGCGGGCGCTGACCGTCTCCACCGAGACCGTGGCACGGATCTTGAAGGTGCCGCGCCCCGACTCGTAGGCGTCGCGGATCCCGGACAGGCCCACGATCCGCCCGCCGGTGGGCAGATCGGGACCCGGGACGTGCTTCATCAGCGCGTCCAGGTCCGCGTTCGGATTGCGGATCAGGTGGCGGGCCGCCGCGACGACCTCGCCCAGGTTGTGCGGGGGCATGTTCGTGGCCATGCCGACGGCGATGCCCGACGCGCCGTTCACCAGGAGGTTCGGGAAGGCGGCGGGCAGGGCCACCGGCTCCTGCTCCTGGCCGTCGTAGTTGGGCGCGAAGTCGACCGTGTCCTCGTCGATCGACTCGGTCATCAGGCTGGTCGCCTCGGCCATGCGGCACTCGGTGTACCGCATCGCGGCGGGCGGGTCGTCGTTGCCCAGGGAGCCGAAGTTGCCGTGGCCGTCGACCAGCGGGACGCGCATCGAGAAGGACTGGGCCAGCCGCACCAGCGCGTCGTAGATGGACGCGTCGCCGTGCGGGTGGAGCTTGCCCATGACCTCGCCGACGACACGGGCGCACTTCACATAGCCGCGCTCGGGGCGCAGGCCCATCTCGTTCATCTGGTAGACGATGCGGCGGTGCACCGGCTTCAGTCCGTCCCGGGCGTCCGGCAGGGCGCGCGAGTAGATGACCGAGTACGCGTACTCGAGGAAGGAGCCCTGCATCTCGTCGACCACGTCGATGTCGAGGATCTTCTCCTCGTACGGGTCGTCGGGCGGCGGGGTCTTCGTGCTGCGGCGGGCCATCGCTGCCGGCTCCTTGCTGAAGCGTGGAACGGGATCTGACGCCGACCATTGTGGACCGCCGGACTGACAACGTGGACCGGACCCCGCCCCACGAGCCTTCCCGGATCCCTCGCGGAGCCCCCGGACCGGCCCGTCCGAAGGGGCCACGGGTCCCTTCCCGGGCCCCGGCGGAAGGCGCCGGAGCGCCCCGCGGCCCCCGGCCCGGACCGCGCCGCCCCCCTCGAACCACCGCCCACTGCCCCGGAGCTCCGCCCACTGCCCCGAAGTCCCGCCCGCCGCCCGCGTGTCGGCCCCGGCACGGCGCCACGGCGGCTCCCGTCCGCGCCCCGGCCCGCCCCGCACGGTCCCGCGCCCCGCCCCGCGCGCCCTCGTACGCCCCCGCGTGCGGCCGCCGCGCCGCGCGCCCCGCCCGCTCCGCCTCGTCCCCCGTTCTCGTCCCCCGTTCGATCTCGCTCAGGGCGTACGGAGAGCGGGAACTTCGCCAGCGGCTCGCACGCTTGCATACAGTGGCAGGACCGGCAGGAACAGGGCGGATTCCGGACCGCCACCGCGATCGAAGGGACGTACATGCCCAAGGGTCACACCGCCACAGCCGAGGCAGGCTCCGGCGGCCTGACAGCGACCGAGCACCGCCTGGCCAACGGCCTGCGCGTGGTGCTCTCCGAGGACCACCTGACCCCGGTCGCGGCGGTGTGCCTCTGGTACGACGTCGGCTCCCGCCACGAGGTGAAGGGGCGCACCGGCCTGGCCCATCTCTTCGAGCACCTGATGTTCCAGGGCTCGGCCCAGGTGACGGGCAACGGCCACTTCGAACTGGTGCAGGGCGCCGGCGGCTCGCTGAACGGCACCACCAGCTTCGAGCGCACCAACTACTTCGAGACCATGCCCGCCCACCAGCTGGAACTGGCCCTCTGGCTGGAGGCCGACCGCATGGGCTCCCTGCTCGCCGCCCTGGACGACGAGTCGATGGAGAACCAGCGCGACGTCGTCAAGAACGAGCGCCGCCAGCGCTACGACAACGTCCCCTACGGCACGGCCTTCGAGCGGCTCACCGCCCTCGCCTACCCGGAGGGCCACCCGTACCACCACACGCCGATCGGCTCCATGGCCGACCTGGACGCGGCCACCCTGGAGGACGCCCGCGCGTTCTTCCGCACGTACTACGCGCCCAACAACGCCGTCCTGTCCGTCGTCGGCGACATCGACCCGCAGCAGACGCTCGCCTGGATCGAGAAGTACTTCGGCTCCATCGCCTCCCACGACGGCAAGCCCGAGCCCCGCGACGGCTCGCTGCCCGAGGTGATGGGCGAGCAGCTGCGCGAGGTCGTCGAGGAGGAGGTCCCGGCGCGCGCCCTGATGGCCGCCTACCGCCTCCCGCACGACGGCACGCGCGCGTGCGACGCGGCCGACCTCGCCCTGACCGTCCTGGGCGGCGGCGAGTCCTCCCGGCTCTACAACCGGCTGGTGCGCCGCGACCGCACCGCCGTGGCCGCCGGGTTCGGCCTGCTGCGGCTGGCCGGAGCACCCTCCCTGGGCTGGCTCGACGTCAAGACCTCCGGTGACGTGGAGGTCCCCGTCATCGAGGCCGCCATCGACGAGGAGCTGGCCCGCTTCGCCGCGGAGGGCCCCACCGCCGAGGAGCTGGAGCGCGCCCAGGCCCAGCTGGAGCGCGAGTGGCTGGACCGGCTCGGCACGGTCGCGGGCCGCGCCGACGAACTGTGCCGCTTCGCCGTCCTGTTCGGCGACCCGCAGCTCGCCCTCACCGCCGTCCAGCGCGTCCTGGAGGTGACGCCCGAGGAGGTCCAGGAGGTCGCCAAGACCCGGCTGCGCCCCGACAACCGCGCGGTCCTCGTCTACGAGCCGACCGCCCCCGACGCCCAGGACGACACCCCCGACGCCCAGGACGACACCGAGGAGACGGCGAAGTGACCGAGCTGGCCACCATGGAGTTCCACCCCCGCCCCGAGGCCGGCGAGGCCAGGCCGTGGGCGTTCCCGGCCCCCGGGCGCGGCACCCTGGACAACGGCATCACCGTGCTGCGCTGCCACCGCCCCGGCCAGCAGGTCGTCGCCGTCGAGGTGCTCCTCGACGCGCCCCTGGACGCCGAGCCGGCCGGTCTGGACGGCGTCGCCACGATCATGGCGCGGGCCTTCTCCGAGGGCACCGACAAGCACTCCGCCGAGGACTTCGCCGCCGAGCTGGAGCGCGCGGGCGCCACCCTGGACGCGCACGCCGACCACCCCGGCGTACGGCTCAGCCTGGAGGTCCCGGCCTCCCGGCTGGCCAAGGGGCTCGCGCTGCTCTCCGACGCGCTGCGGGCGCCCGCGTTCGCCGGGTCCGAGGTCGAGCGGCTGGTGCGCAACCGGCTCGACGAGATCCCGCACGAGCTGGCCAACCCCTCCCGCCGCGCTGCCAAGGAGCTGTCCCGGCAGCTGTTCCCGGCCACCGCCCGCATGTCGCGCCCGCGCCAGGGCACCGAGGAGACCGTCGCCGCCGTCGACGCCGCCGCCGTCCGCGCCTTCTACGACCGGCACGTGCGCCCCGCCACGGCCACCGCGGTCGTCGTCGGCGACCTCACCGGCATCGACCTCGACGAGCTGCTCGGCGAGACCCTGGGCGCCTGGACCGGTTCGCCGGCCGAGCCGCGTCCGGTGCCGCCGGTCACCGCCGACGACACCGGCCGCGTGGTGATCGTGGACCGCCCCGGCGCCGTCCAGACCCAGCTGCTCATCGGCCGGATCGGACCCGACCGGCACGACCGCGTGTGGCCCGCCCAGGTGCTCGGCACCTACTGCCTGGGCGGCACCCTGACCTCCCGTCTGGACCGCGTCCTGCGCGAGGAGAAGGGCTACACCTACGGCGTGCGGTCCTTCGGCCAGGTGCTGCGCTCGGCGCCCGACGGCACCGGCGCGGCCATGCTCGCCATCAGCGGCTCGGTCGACACGCCGAACACCGGACCGGCCCTGGACGACCTCTTCACGGTGCTGCGCAAGCTCGCCGCCGAGGGGCTCACCGAGGCCGAGCGGGACGTGGCCGTGCAGAACCTGGTGGGGGTGGCGCCGCTCAAGTACGAGACGGCCGCCGCCGTGGCGAGCACACTCGCCGACCAGGTCGAGCAGCACCTGCCCGACGACTACCAGGCGACGCTCTATCAGCAGCTCGCGCAGACCGGCACGGTGGAGGCGACCGCCGCGGTCGTCAGCGCCTTCCCGGTGGACCGCCTGGTGACGGTGCTCGTCGGGGACGCGGCGCAGATCAAGGAGCCGGTCGAGGCGCTCGGCGTCGGCCCGGTGACCGTGGTCGCCGCCGAGTAGGACGCACCGCGCGGCACGCGCGCGCGTGGGGCCCCGGTGACCGGAGCGTCACCGGGGCCCCGGCATGTCCGTATTGGGCAGGAGGCGCCCTGTCTGCCCTGTGGCGTGCGCTACAAAAACCCGGATCCGTTTGGGCGCGGAACACGGCCCCGTCTAGCGTCGGTCCGGCTGTTCGTCGGGCAGTGCGCCGCAGCCGCGGCACCGGACAGTCATCGCCGAGTCCCCGTACGGCGCGAGCCAGGGGAGCCGGGGACCCACTCAGTCCCTGGGGTGAATCGGGCACCGTGCGCCGCGCACGGCACCCGTAGGAGACCTTCCTGCTCCGAACCCGTCAGCTAACCCGGTAGGCGAGAGGGAAGGAAAGGACCAGCCACCACATGGCGTTCACGCGCGCCACCGGGAAGCACCGCCGTCCCGGCCGGGTGCAGCGCACCACCGCCCGCGCGGCGGGTGTCGCTGCCCTCACCACCACCGGCGTCATCGGCACCCTCGCCGCCTCCCCGGCCCTCGCCGCCGAGACCCCCGCCCCCGCGGACACCGGCCTCACCCCGGTCATCAGCCTCGGCGACACCGTCGCCGAGCGGGTCGACGCGCAGGCCGCCGCCCAGTGGGAGGCCGCCCAGCAGAAGCAGGCCGAGCAGGCCGCGCGCAAGCTGGCCGCCGAGCGCGCCGAGCAGGCGCGCGAGGCCAAGGAGCGGGCCGACCGCGAGGCCGAGCGCAAGCGCCTCAACACCTTCGTGCCGCCCATCGCCGGCTCCTACGTCTCCACCGGCTACAAGACCGGCGGCTCGCTGTGGTCCTCCGGCTCGCACACCGGCATCGACTTCCACGCCGCGACCGGCACCCCCGTCCACGCGGTCGGCGTCGGCACGGTGGTGGAGACCGGCTGGGGCGGGGCGTACGGCAACCAGGTCGTCATCAGGATGGCCGACGGCATGTACACCCAGTACGGCCATCTGTCGTCCATCGGGGTCACGGTGGGCCAGCAGGTCGCCGCGGGCCAGCAGATCGCGGTGTCGGGCTCCACGGGCAACGTCACCGGTCCGCATCTGCACTTCGAGGCGCGCACCGGCGCGGAGTACGGCTCGGACGTCGACCCGATCGCCTACCTCCGCACGCACGGCGTGCAGGTCTGAATTCCGGCTCCGGGCACGCTCCGTATTCTTCTCCGCCGCACTGCATCCCGGCTGTCCAAAAAATATCCCTGGATTCCGTCACGCCGTCGGAAATTCCCGCGCATTGTTCTAGAGTCGTCGGAATGCGCGTCCGCGGCGTGTCCGCCACGGGCGCGCCACGGCCATGGACACGGCCACGGTCACGGGACGGGATACGGAGGTCGGACATGCGTGTTCCGGCGCACTCGGTGTGCACGGCGATCCGGGACGACATCGTCGCCGGGGTGCACGAGCGCGGCAGCCGGCTCACCGAGGAGGTCCTGGCCCGCCGCTACGGCGTCTCGCGCGTCCCGGTGCGCGAGGCCCTGCGCACCCTGGAGGCCGAGGGCTTCGTGGTGACCCGGCGGCACGCGGGCGCGTGCGTGGCCGAGCCGACCGAGCAGGAGGGCGCCGACCTGCTGGAGATGCGTCTGCTGCTGGAGCCGCTGGGCGCCGAGCGGGCCGCCCAGCGGCGCACCGAGGGCCATCTGAAGGTGCTGCGCGGCCTGGTCAGGCTCGGTCAGGAGCGGGCCGCGGGCGGGGGCGGCGAGGAGCTGCGGTCCCTGGCCGCCTGGTTCCACGAGACCCTGGCCCAGTCCTGCGGCAGCCCCGCGCTGACCGCCGCCCTGGCCCAGCTGCGGCACAAGATCACCTGGATGTACGGGGCGCCGGACCCCGCCGACCCGGCCGAGACCTGGGCCGGACACGGGGCGATCGTCGACGCGGTGGCACGCGGCGACGCCGCCCGCGCCCGCGCCCTGACCGCCCTGCACACCGAGCGGATGACCGCCGCGCAGCGGGCGAGCGCCCGGAAACATCCCGTCAACACATCGAGCACACGGAATTAACACGCGTGCCGTAGAAAAGAACCGGCAGGAATCGGCAGGGACCGGCAGGGGCCGGGAAGGAATGTGCTGCCGATATCCGCGCCCTATTTCCGTTTCCCGCGCGGGGAATTCACGCGGACACACGAAAACCGCGCCGCCCCGCAGGGGGAGACGCGGTTCCCGGACGCGCTGTGTGTTCCCTCCGGCCGCTCAGACGGTCTCGGGGAGCTCTTCCAGGCCCTCGGCGACCAGCTTGGCCAGCCGCTCCAGGGCGGCCTCCGCGCCCTCGGCGTCGGAGGCGAGGACGACCTCCTCGCCACCCTGCGCGCCCAGGCCGAGCACGGCCAGCATGGAGGCCGCGTTGACGGGGTTGCCGTCGGCCTTGGCGATCGTCACGGGGACCCCTGCGGCCGTGGCGGCCCGGACGAAGATGGAAGCGGGGCGGGCGTGGAGACCCTCGGCCCAGCCGACGTTGACGCGGCGCTCAGCCATGTGATGCTGCCCTTCAGGTGTAGCAGGTTGTCTAGACCAGTTTCCCATACGTGCGGCACCGTGTGGGTACGCCACACACCGCCTCGCGCCGCCGCCCGGGGCGAGCCGTACGCTGGGCCCCATGCAGACCTCGTCGGACCGGCATGCGTACCCCGCCCACTGGGAGGCCGACGTGGTGCTGCGCGACGGGGGCACGGCACGGATCCGGCCCATCACCGCCGAGGACGCCGACCGGCTGGTCAGCTTCTACGAGCAGGTGTCGGACGAGTCCAAGTACTACCGCTTCTTCGCGCCCTACCCGCGCCTGTCCGCCAAGGACGTCCACCGCTTCACGCACCATGACTTCGTGGACCGGGTGGGGCTCGCGGCCACCGTCGGCGGCGAGTTCATCGCCACCGTACGCTACGACCGCATCGGCCCCGCCGGAGCGCCCGGCCCGGCGCCCGCCGACGAGGCCGAGGTCGCCTTCCTGGTGCAGGACGCCCACCAGGGCCGCGGGGTCGCCTCCGCCCTGCTGGAGCACATCGCGGCCGTCGCCCGCGAGCGCGGCATCCGCCGCTTCTCCGCCGAGGTGCTGCCCGCGAACACCAAGATGATCAAGGTGTTCACCGACGCCGGGTACACCCAGAAGCGCAGCTTCGAGGACGGTGTCGTCCGACTGGAGTTCGACATCGAGCCGACGGACCGCTCGCTGGCCGTGCAGCGCGCGCGGGAGCAGCGCGCGGAGGGGCGCTCGGTGCGGCGGCTGCTGCTGCCCGGCTCGGTCGCCGTGATCGGCGTCGGCCGCGGCCCCGGGAGCGTGGGCCGCGGCATCCTCGGCCATCTGCGCGAGGCCGGGTTCACCGGCCCGCTGTACGCCGTCAACCGCGCCTTCGAGCGGGAGCGCGCGGAGATCGACGGGGTGCCCGCCCACCGCTCGGTGCGGGACATCGCCCGGCCGGTCGACCTCGCCGTGGTCGCCGTCCCGGCCGAGCGGGTCCCCGAGGCGGTCGCCGAGTGCGGCGAGCACGGGGTGCAGGGGCTCGTCGTGATCTCCGCCGGGTACGCGGAGAGCGGGCCCGAGGGGCGCGAGCGGCAGCGGGCCCTCGTCCGGCAGGCACGCGCGTACGGCATGCGGATCATCGGCCCGAACGCCTTCGGGATCATCAACACCGCGCCCGGCGTCCGGCTCAACGCCTCGCTCGCCCCCGAGATGCCCCGGCCCGGCCGGATCGGCATGTTCACCCAGTCCGGCGCCATCGGCATCGCCCTGCTCTCCCGGCTGCACCGGCGCGGCGGCGGGGTCACCGGCGTGACCGGCGTCTCCACCTTCGTTTCGGCGGGCAACCGCGCGGACGTCTCGGGCAACGACGTCCTCCAGTACTGGTACGACGACCCCGGCACCGATGTGGCGCTGATGTACCTGGAGTCCATCGGCAACCCGCGCAAGTTCACCCGGCTGGCCCGGCGCACGGCGGCGGTGAAGCCGCTGGTGGTGGTGCAGGCCGCGGGCGCCCCGCAGGGCCACGCCGTGCGCGCGACCCGGCTGCCGCACGCGACGGTGTCCGCGCTGCTGCGCCAGGCCGGGGTGATCCGGGTGGACACCATCACCGAACTGGTCGACACCGGGCTGCTGCTGGCCCGGCAGCCGCTGCCCGCCGGGCCGCGGGTGGCGATCCTCGGCAACTCCGAGTCGCTGGGCGTGCTCACCTACGACCGCTGCCTGGCCGAGGGGCTGCGGCCGCAGCCGCCGCACGACCTGACGACGGCCGCCTCGGCGGAGGACTTCCGCGCCGCGCTGGCGCGGGCGCTGGCCGACGAGAGCAGCGACGCGGTCGTCGTCACCGCGATCCCGGCCGTGGGGGAGGGCGCCGCGCAGGACGCCGCCCTCGCCGGGGCGCTGCGCTCGGCCGCCCTGGCGAACCCGGCCAAGCCGGTCCTCGTCGTCCACGTCGAGCTGGGCGGCCTCGCCGAGGCCCTGTCGGCGGCGGCCAGCACGGGCCCCCAGCCCGGCGGCTCCCTTCCGCAGCCTCCGCTCCCGGGTGCCTCCGCGGTCACCGGCACCCCCGGCGTCCCGCCGGACGCGGAAGCCACCGCGGCCACGAACACCCCACCGGGCCCGGAGACATCCCCTGCCCCAGAGACATCCCCTGCCCCGGAGACACCGCCTGCCCCGGAGACACCCGAAGACCCGGAGACACCCGCTCCCCGCCTCATTCCCGCCTACCCCGCCGCCGAGCGGGCCGTGCGGGCGCTCGCCGAGGCGGTGCGCTACGGGCAGTGGCGGCGCGAGGCGGCCGAACCGGGCAGGGTGCCGGAGTACGAGGACATCGACGAGAAGGGCGCCGCCGCGCTCATCACCGGCCTCCTGGACCGCGGGGAGGGCCTCACGCCCGGCGCCGAGGACACCTGCGCGCTGCTCGCCCGCTACGGCATCCCCGTCCGCCGGGCCGTCCCCGCGCCCACCGCCGACGCCGCCGCCGAGGCCGCCCGCACCCTCGGCTACCCGGTCGCCCTGAAGGCCACCGCCCCGCACCTGCGCCACCGCGCCGACCTGGGCGGCGTCCGCCTCGACCTCGCCGACGAGGAGCAACTTCGCCGCTCCTACGCCGAGTTGACCGAGCTGTTCGGCAGCCCGCAGGAGGTGCGGCCGGTGGTGCAGACCATGGCACCCCGGGGCGTCGACACCGTCGTGCGGTCGGTCATCGACCCGGCGGCCGGTGCGGTGCTCTCCTTCGGCCTCGCCGGAGCCCCCTCCCAGCTCCTCGACGACATGGCGCACCGCCTGGTCCCGGTCACCGGCCGGGAGGCCACCTCCATGATCCGCTCCATCCGCACCGCCCCCCTGCTGTTCGGCTGGCGCGGCTCGGCGCCGGTCGACACCCCCGCCCTGGAGGAGCTGCTGCTGCGCGTCTCCCGGCTCGTCGACGACCACCCCGAGGTCGCCGCCGTCACCCTGGAGCCGGTCGTCGTCGCCCCGCACGGGGTGAGCGTCCTCGGCGCGAGCGTGCGCCTGGCCCCGCCGCCCGTCCGCGACGACCTCGGCCCGCGCACCCTCCCGGCGTACTGATCCTCCCGGCGTACTGACCCTCCGGCGTACTGACGGCCCGCCGACGGCCCGCCCACCGGTTCGCCCGGACGTTCCCCGCGACGAACCGGTGCCTGGCAGTCAGTGCCTCCCCGTAGGATGGACGGCATGGCCAAGACCAGTACGACGACCCAGGGGCTGCGGGCGGCGATCGAACGCAGCGGCTACTACCCGGCTCTCGTGGCCGAGGCGGTGGAGGCCGCCGTGGGCGGCGAGCCCATCCGGTCGTACCTGGTCCACCAGGAGACCACCTTCGACCAGAACGAGGTGCGGCGGCACGTCACCGTGCTCGTCCTCACCGGCAACCGCTTCATCGTCAGCCACACCGACGAGCAGGCGGCCGACAGCACCTCCCCGACGCCGTACGCCACGACGTCCACCGAATCGGTGAAGCTCGGCCGGATCTCGTCGGTCGTGGTGAGCCGGGTCGTCGCCAACCCGGAGCAGTACACGCCGGGCACGCTGCCCCGCGAGGTCGTCCTCACCATCGGCTGGGGCGCCGTCTCCCGCATCGACCTGGAGCCCGCCGCCTGCGGCGACCCGAACTGCGAGGCGGACCACGGCTACACGGGGAACTCCACCGCCGACGACCTCAGCCTGCGCGTCAGCGAGGCGGGGGACGGCCCGGAGACCGTGCGCCAGACGCTCGCCTTCGCCCAGGCGGTCTCCGAGGCCACCGCGGACGTCACCCGCTGATGCCGGCCCAGCCCACCGCCTGGGACCACCCCGAGCCCCTCGCCGTCGCCTCCGCGCCCGTCCCCGCCTACGGCACGGGTTCGCTCGCCGACCTGCTGCCCACCCTGGCCGCCGGGATGGACGTCCCCGGGACGACGGCCGCGATCCCCGAGCTGACCCCCGCCGACCGCGCCTGCGTCTTCCTGATCGACGGCCTCGGCTGGGAGCAGCTGCGCGCACACCCCGACGAGGCGCCCTTCCTGACCTCCCTGCTGGGCAGCTCGCGCGGCGGCACCGGCCGTCCGCTCACCGCCGGCTACCCGGCCACCACCGCGACCTCCCTCGCCTCCGTGGGCACCGGCCTGCCCCCGGGCGCGCACGGACTGCCCGGCTACACGGTCCGCGACCCGGCCACCGGCGCGCTGATGAACCAGCTCCGCTGGCAGCCCTACACCGACCCGCGCGCCTGGCAGCCGTACCCCACCGTCTTCGAGCTGGCCCACCGCGCCGGGGTGCACGCCGCTCAGGTCTCCTCCCCGGCCTTCCAGAACACCCCGCTCACCAAGGTCGCGCTGAGCGGCGGCACCTTCCTGGGCCGGCTGACCGGCGAGGAGCGCATGGACATGGCGGCCGGGCAGCTCGCCGCGGCCGACCGCGCCCTCGTCTACACGTACTACTCCGAACTCGACGGCGCCGGCCACCGCTTCGGCGTGGACTCCGACGCCTGGCGCGGCCAGCTGATGCACGTCGACCGGCTCGCCCAGCGGCTGGCCGAGCAGCTTCCGCCGCGCAGCGCGCTCTACGTCACCGCCGACCACGGCATGGTCGACATCGTCTTCGACGAGGAGCACCGCATCGACTTCGACGCCGACTGGGAGCTGCGCGCCGGTGTCGCCCTGCTCGGCGGCGAGGGCCGCGCCCGGCACGTGTACGCGGTGCCCGGCGCCGCCGGTGACGTGCTGACCTGCTGGCGCGAGGTGCTGGGGGAGCAGTTCTGGGTGGCCTCGCGGGACGAGGCGATCGACGCCGGCTGGTTCGGGCCCCGGATCGACGACCGGGTGTACGAGCGGCTCGGCGACGTGATCGCGGCCGCCCGGGACGACGTCCTGCTCATCGCCTCGGAGCGGGAGCCCAAGGAGTCCCTGATGGTCGGCAACCACGGCTCCATGACCCCGGCCGAGCAGTTCGTCCCGCTGCTCGAAGCCCGCCCCTGACCCTCGCCGCCCGTTCCCTTCCCCGACCCGCGACCTCGCCGAAAGGTGCCCGCCCCCTCATGCCCGAGCTGGTGTTCTTCTCCGGAACGATGGACTGCGGGAAGTCGACACTGGCTCTCCAGATCGAGCACAACCGCTCGGCGCGCGGACTCGCCGGTCTGATCTTCACCCGCGACGACAGGGCGGGCGAGGGCAAGCTGTCCTCCCGCCTCGGCCTGGTCACCGACGCCGTGGAGGTGGCGGACGGTGTCGACCTCTACTCCTACCTGGTCGACCACCTCTCCCAGGGTGGCCGGGCCGACTATGTGATCGCCGACGAGGCGCAGTTCCTCGCGCCCGAGCAGATCGACCAGCTCGCCCGCGTCGTGGACGACCTGGAGATCGACGTCTACGCCTTCGGCATCACCACCGACTTCCGCTCCAAGCTGTTCCCCGGCTCCCAGCGCCTGGTCGAACTCGCCGACCGCGTGGAGGTCCTCCAGGTCGAGGCCCTGTGCTGGTGCGGCGCCCGCGCCACGCACAACGCCCGCACGGTCGGCGGTGTCATGGTCGTGGAGGGCGCCCAGGTGGTCGTGGGCGACGTCGACCAGTCCCCGGACGAGATCGGCTACGAGGTGCTGTGCCGCCGCCACCACCGCCGCCGCATGACCGCGGCCTCGGCCCGCGCGGCGGCCCTGTCCCCGGACGTCCTCCCGGTCACCCCGGCCTGACCCCGCCGAAAGGGCGGCCCCATCCGTACGAGCGTCAGCCCCGCCCTTCCGACGAGGCGACAGCCCCGACGAACCCGCCCCAAGTCGCACGCGAGACGGTGAGCATGGGCCCGGCGGCGGCCTTCGAGTCACGGACGTGCACGGCAGCCGGGGCGGCCGCGACCTCGACGCACTGACCGCCTTCGGTGCCGCTGTGGCTGCTCTTGGCCCAGGCGAGGCCGACGAATCCGGCCCACGCTTCGCGTGAGACGGTGAGCATGGGGCCAGTGGCGGCTTTCGAGTCGCGGACGTGTACGAGCGTCGTGGCGGGTGCGACCTCTAGGCATTCCCCGCCTTCGGTTCCGCTGTAGCTGCTCTTGAACCAGGCGAGGCCGGAGACGACGGTCGAGGACTCAGCGTTGTTCATGGCGCTCCCAGCAACCCTTCGATGAACTCCGTTGACTCTCGCGGACTGAGAGCCTGTGATCGGATGATCCCATAGAGTGCGGCAGCCAGAACCCCTTGCTCGGGGTCGGTCTGTAGAGAGCCGATACCCCGCGCCTCGGCGTACACGAACTTCTTGCCGTCTTTGCGCGTGACAACCGTGAACGGCCCGTTCACCCCTGCGTTGTCCTCACGGTCGAGCGGCATGACCTGGATCTCGACATTGCGCTTCTGCCCGATCAGCAGGAGGTGTTCCAACTGCCCGTGCAGCACTGCCCAGCCGCCGTACGGGCGTCGCAGAAGCGACTCGTCGAGCACGAAGCTCAGGAAGGGTGCGGGCTGGTGCTCGAAGATGCTCTGCCGAGCCAACCTTGATGCCACGCGCTGCTCGATTGTCTCCTGGTCGAGGGGAGGGCGCCTCATGGCGAGCAGTGCTCTCATGTACTCCTCGGTCTGGAGCAGGCCGTTGAGCACGGGCATGCTGTACGAGACCAGTTCGACCGCCTTCTTCTCCAGCGCCGCCATCCCCCGGAAGAACGCCGGATACTGAGCCCGCTCCACCTGCTCCTGCCACAGGCAGAGCAACCCGCCCGCCCCCAGCACCTCGTCCGCCCGCTCGATCGTCTGCGGAGTCGGAATCCTCCGGCCCTGCTCGAACGACGCGATCGTGGACGCCGAGTACCCGAGCCGCCGCCCGAACTCCTCGCGCTCCAGCCCCTCGCGCAGCCGCAGCATCTTCATGGTCTGCCCGAACGCGACCACGACACCCCGGCCGGTGTCGTTCTCGCGCTCCCCGGAGCCCACCTCGGGCTCCGCGTCCGCATCCTTGTGTTCCGCGTGTTCCGCCATGTGCATCACCGCCTCCTCGGCCCAACGCCCCCGCGAGGAACGCCGTCACGGCGCACCGCGCCGACTCGTGCGTACAACGCGCGTACAGCGGGTTCCTGTCGCTGCGTCACCACTGGTCACGCTACGCGAGCAACGGGACCTTGGACGGCGTGACGACGAAACCCATCGAACCCACCCGCACCGGCAACGACCCCGCCCGCCCCGCGCCGCCGCCGGACCACACCTTCGAGATGAGGTTCACCTCCACGCCCCGAGGGGCCCGCCTCGCCCGCCGCCTCGCGGCCGTCCGCCTGCACGCGTGGGACATCCCGTACGGCACCGACGCGCACGACGCGATCGTGCTGATCGTCGCGGAGCTGGCCGCGAACGCCGTACGGCACGGCCATGTGCCCGGCCGGGACTTCCGGCTCGCTCTGCACGCCGCCGCGGGCGCCCGTACCGTCCGCGTCGAGGTCACCGACACCCGGGCCGAACGCCTCCCGCGCCGCCCCGGCCCGCCGCAGGGCGCCGCCGGTGCCGAGGAGTCCGGCCGCGGGCTGCTCCTCGTGGCCCACCTGGCCGCCCGCTGGGGCTGGCAGCCGCGCCCGGACGGACCGGGCAAGACCGTCTGGGCCGAGTACGCGGGACCCGGCCCCGCCGCCAACTGAACGGCGGCCAGGCGGATATGGCTATGATCTCCCCGGCAAGGCTGTAGCGCAGTGGTCGTCGCGCCCACGCATCAAGCTGGAGGACGTCGGTTCGAATCCGACCAGCCTTGCCACCCTTGTCGTGGAGGAAGTCGATGGGCGTCGGTCCGGCCCCGGACGGCCGGGAGCGGTGCCGCCCCCGGCGAGGCGGGCACCGGCGACGGACCGGTGGAGTGGTGATGACGCAGCCGACACCCGTGCGCTGCCCGGCGATCGAGCACCCGGACATCCCGATCAGCGATCCCGCCGCGCTGGACCCGCTGCTGGCCCGGCTGGGCTCGGCGCGGCCGGTGGCGGACGACGAGACGTTCCCGCTCGGCACCGTACGCGCGGACGGCCGGATCGACCTGTGCAAGCAGGGACTCGGCGCGGCGGGTGCCGCCCGCCTGCTGCCCGTGGCCGCCGCCTCGCCGCACGCCCGGCACCTCCTGCTCGGCACCAACGCCATCGGGGACGAGGGCGCGACCGCGGTGGCACGGGCCGTCGGCTCCGGACCGCACGGGCTGCACACCCTCTACCTCGGCTGCAACCGCATCGGCCCGGACGGCGTCACCGCGCTCGCCGGAGCGCTGGCGGCCGACACGACCGTCCGCGCCCTGTGGCTCAAACGCAACCCGGTCGGCGACGACGGCGCCCGCGCGCTCGCCGCGCTGCTGCGCCGCAACACCGCCCTGCGCACCCTCGACCTGGTCAACACCGGCCTCACCACCGCCGGACTGCGCGCCCTGCTGGACGCCCTCACCGACCGCCCGCAGCCGGTCGAACGCCTCTTCCTCGGCGGCAACGGCCTGACCGCCGACGCCGCCGGACCGCTGGCCGCGCTCGTGCGCGAGGCGGGCGTACGCGAGCTGTACCTGCCCGCCAACCACCTCGGTGACGAGGGCGCCGCCGTCCTCGCCGCGGCCGCCGACCCCGCCCGCCCCCTGCGGCTCGGCCTGGGCGGCAACGGCATCGGACCCGCCGGGGCGCGCGCCCTCGCGGACGCCCTGACCGGCATCGAGACGCTCGACCTGGGCCGCCCGCCCTCCGAACGGAGCCTGGGCGCCCCCGCCAACGCCACCGGCGACGAAGGCGCCCACGCCCTGGCCGCCGCCCTGCCGGGCAGCCCGCTGCGCCGCCTCGAACTGCGCCACACCGGACTCACCGGACGCGGCGCC
This sequence comes from Streptomyces sp. NPDC003284, assembly GCF_053589675.1. Lineage (NCBI taxonomy): Bacteria > Bacillati > Actinomycetota > Actinomycetes > Kitasatosporales > Streptomycetaceae > Streptomyces > Streptomyces sp. NPDC003284. The sequence goes on along the minus strand of NZ_JBSFSI010000007.1, from coordinate 186,330 downwards.
AAGTCCCTGCTCGCCGCCGTACCGGACGACTCGCCGCTGGAGTACGTCGGTCTGGGCCCCGGACTGCCCCGCAAGGTCAAGCGGTCCTTCACCCGCCGTCTGCGGCCCGGCACCGGCACCCACCCCGACCTGCGCGCGATAGGGAGCGTCTACCGGTGAGCCCGTGCCCCGCACCGCCCTGCTTCTCCACCGAGGAGGCGGCGGCCCGGCGGCGGATCCGCCGCCACGCGGTGACCCGCACGACCATCGAACAGGCCACCGGGCGCCGCCTGGCCGGTGACTGGCGCGGCGCGTGCGCGGCGGCCCGCGTCGACCTCGCCCTCGTCCTCGCGGAGATCGCCTCCCACTGCGGCCGGGACGTCGCCGACGCCCTGACGGACGACCTGCGCCACCTCGTCCCCGACCTGCTGCACTGGCACCTGCCCCGGCTGCTCGGCGGCTGGACCACCCTGGACACCGGCCGGACCGTGGTCCTCGCCCGCTACCGCCCGGTGGACCCGGCCGAACGCCCCGGCACGACCCCGTACCTGTACGTCACCACCCCCGCGATGCGGGAGGGCCCGCAGCGGGTCGCCCTGCGGTTCCGGACGGTCGAGGACGAGCGGGCCCCCGGTGTCTTCGGACCCCGGACGGAGGACTGGCGGCACGCCCGGCACCTGTGGGACGCCCGGCACACCGCCGCACTGCGCGAACGCTGCGGCGGCGCCCACGACCGCCTCCCGTTCCTCCGCCCCGACGGCACCCCGCGCGCCGTGGACGAACTGCCCACCGCCGACCCCGGCCCCGGCGACCCGGCGGCCCGCGCCGAATGGATCACCGTGCTGCACCAGCGCGGTGAATGCCACGCGGCCCTCGCGGCGGCCGGTGTCGACGCCGACCTGACCCCGCCACCGCAGGGCTTCCGCTGGTACCGGTCCGACCCCGAGGCGTTCCTCGGCCGGTTCGCCCTCGACCACACCCGGCTGGAACGCGAGGTCCGCGGGTCGGCCGAGGCGGGCGCCGGACACCGCTTCCTCCTCGGCAGCGACTCCCGCACCCACCTCCTGCTGGAGACGCCCCCGTCCGGCGGGACCGGGCTCAGGGCCCGGCTCGTCGACCGGACCAAGGCCCAGGGCGTGCCGCTCCTGGCCGAGGCGCGCTGGCGCCGCCTGCCCGACCTCGACCTGCTGCGCGACGGCGGGATCACCGCGGAGCACCTGCACCCGCTGGTCCGCGACGCCCTGTTCCCCGCGCTGCGCGCCACCGGCGGCCCCGGCGGACCGCCCGGACCCGGCGCCCCCGCACCCGTCCGGGTCCGCTGCCGCGGCGCGTGGCACGAGGTCGGCTTCCGGCCGGGCGGCGGCCTGCTCCAGATGCCGCACAGCGACGAGGAGCAGCGGCGCGAGCAGGCCCTGCGCGCCTTCGGCGGCGCCGTCACCGGCTGCTTCGCCGTCCGGCAGACCTGGACATCGGGGGAGGGCCGGCTGCCCAAGGCCCTGCGCGCCCAGCGGCGGGAACTGTTCCTGCGCGCCCAGCACGGCGACACCCACGGGGTGCTCGCCCTGCTGGACCTGGGCATGGACCCGGGGGTGCGGGACGCCTCCGGACGCACCCTGCTGCACGTCCTGCACCTGCTGGACCACGAGACGCTGCTGCCCCGGCTGCTCGCGCACGGGCTCGACCTGGAGGCCCGCGACCGGCGCGAGCGCACCCCGCTGTTCACCGCGGTCAACGACGGCGGCTCCCGTGCCCTGGTGGAGGCGCTCGTCGCCGCCGGTGCCCGGCTCGACGTCGTCGACGAGTCCGCGTTCTCCCTGGCCCAGATCATCCGCCGCTACCGGCGGACCGACCTGGCCCACCTGCGCGAGCGCGTCCACGCGGAGCATCCGGACCTCGGCGTCGCCTGGCTGGACCGGTGGCTGGACGAGAAGGAACGGGAGCGGCAGCCGTACGACACCGACGACACCGACGACGCCCACGACGGCGAGGACGGGACCCCGTGAGCACCACCCGCCCCACAGGCACCAGCCCCCCGGGCCCCCTGGCCGCCGCCGACCACCTGGTCGACCGGCTGCGCATCCGGCACACCGAGCCCGCCGCCAGCACCCAACTGGAGGCGCTGGCACTCGCGGTGACGGCCAATCAGCCCGTCCTGCTGTGGGGTGAGCCGGGCATCGGCAAGTCCGCGGGCCTCGAACAGCTCGCCGCCGGGCTCGGCCTGCCGCTGGAGACGGTCATCGCCAGCGTCCACGAGCCCTCCGACTTCGCCGGGCTGCCGATCGTCGGCGACGATCCGGCGGTCACCGGAGTGCCGATGGCCCCGCCCGACTGGGCGGTCCGGCTCACCCGCGCCGGACAGGGCCTCCTCTTCTTCGACGAACTCTCCTCGGCGCCCCCGGCCGTGCAGGCGGCGCTGCTGCGCGTCGTCCTCGAACGCCGGGTCGGCAGCCTCGCCCTGCCCGACGCGGTCCGGATCGTCGCCGCCGCCAACCCGCCCTCCAGCGCCGCCGACGGCTGGCACCTCAGCCCGCCGCTGGCCAACCGCTTCGTCCACCTGGACTGGACGCACGACCCGCGCACGGTCGCCCGCGGCATGGCCGGCACCTGGCCCGAGGCGGCCGTCCCCACGGTCGACGCGGGCAAGGTGCCCGGCGCCGTGGCACGGGCCCGCGGCGCCGTCTCCGGCTTCCTCACCGCCCGGCCGGGACTGGTCCACCATCTGCCCGCCGACGCCGAGAGCCGGGGCCGCTCCTGGCCGTCCCCGCGCACCTGGGAGATGGCGCTGCGGCTGCTCGCCACCGGCTACGCGACCGGCGCCGGGCGCGAGGCGGTGGCCGCCGCGCTCACCGGGGCGGTCGGCGACGGCGCGGGCATCGAACTGCTGTCGTACCTGGAACACCTCGACCTGCCGGACCCCGAACGGGTCCTCGCCGACCCCGACGCGTTCGCCCTGCCCGAGCGCGGCGACCGCCAACTGGCCTTCCTCATCGCGGTGGTCGCCGCCGTCCGGAGCGACCTCACCCGGCCCCGCTGGGAGGCGGGCTGGACGGTGCTGGGCAAGGCCGTGGAGGCGGGCGTACCGGACGTGGCCGCCCGCGCCGCCACCGACCTCGCGGCGATGCGCCACCCGGACTGGCCGGTGCCGCCCGGCATCGACGGCTTCCTCGACCTGCTCCAGCTCTCCGGGGCCCTGCCCGGCAGCCCATGAGGGCACGGCGATGACGGACGCCCGCCGGGAACTGGACACCACCAAGCTGCTCGCCGCCCGCTACCGCGCGGCGAGCGACCGCCCGTATCTCGCCTCCGCCCTGTACGCCCTGACCGTCGTCCCCTCCCACGAGGTGCCGACCATGGGCGTGGACCGGCACTGGCGCTGCTATGTGTCGCCCGCCTTCGTCGAGGCGACCCCGGTCGCGGAACTCGCGGGCGTATGGGTGCACGAGGCGGCGCACCTGCTGCGCGACCACCACGGCCGCGCCGAGCGGCTGCCCGCCGCCGACCAGCGCGACGCGCACCGGGTGAACATCGCCCAGGACTGCGAGATCAACGACGACCTCCTCGCCGACGGTCTGCGGCTGCCCGCCGGACGCGTCGAGCCCCGCCTCTTCGGCCTGCCGGACGGGCAGTTGTTCGAGGCGTATCTGCCGGGGCTGCCCGCCCACCGCCAGGCACACGACTGCGGACCGGGCGCCCATGGCCGTCCGGTGCCCTGGGAGATCACCGGCCCCGCCGGTCCCGCCCGTCTCGGGGAGACCGAGGCACAGGCGCTGCGCCGGCACACCGCCGAGGCGATGCGCGCCCACCAGCGCGGCCGCGGCACCCTGCCCGGCGGCTGGCGGCGCTGGGCCGAGGAGATCCTCGAACCCACGGTCGACTGGCGCCAGGCGCTGTCCGGCGCGGTCCGCGAGGCCGCCGCCTGGGCCGCAGGCGCCGTCGACTACACCTACCGCCGCCCCTCGCGCCGCACCCCGGCGCTGCGCGGGGTCGTGCTGCCGAGCCTGCGCCGCCCGCTGCCCCGGGTGGCCGTGGTCGTCGACACCTCCGGTTCGATGGGCGAGGCCGAACTCGCCGCCGCCCTGGGCGAGGTGACGGGCGTGCTGCGCGAGGTCGGCGTGCGCGGCAACCGCGTGACCGTCCTCGCCTGCGACGCCGACGTACAGGCGGTGTCCCGGGTGACGGCCACCGAACAGGTCGTCCTCGGCGGCGGAGGCGGCACCGACCTGCGCGTCGGCATCGACGCCGCCCTGACCGCCCCCGACCGCCCCGGCATCGTCATCGTCCTCACCGACGGCCTCACCCCCTGGCCCGAACAGCCCACCTCCTGCCGCCTGATAGCCGCCCTGATCGGCCCCGACGCCCCCCACCCCCCGCACTGGGCGGAAACGATACGCATCCCACCCACCTGACCCCACCGCAGCACGCCCACCCTCTCGCCGCCCCACCGGGGCGCGCCCTCCTCCGGTCCGGCTCTGCCGCCCGACGCGGTCACGGGCCCGCGCCCACCGCCCCCGCCCGGCACGGCCCGTCCGCCGCGCGCCCGGGTCCGGCCCTCCCGCCCCGTACGATCACCACCCCGCCGATCCAACGCTGCACGGCCACCGTCCCGCCGGGGCACGCCCACGGGTCCGGTTCTACCGCCCGACGCGGTCGCGAGCCCGCGTCCACCGCCCCCGGCACGGCCTGTCGGCCGCGCACCCCCGCCCGATCCCGCCGCCGTAGGGTCACCACCCGCCGCCCCGCCGAGGCGCGGCCACCGCCCCGCCGACCCATCGACCCGCCGCCCCGTCGAGGCGCGGTCACCGGCCCGTGCCTGCGGCCCCGGCGTGGCCGCCGCCGTTCCGGGGCTGCCGCTCGAAACGGCCGCTACCGTCCCGCCACTTCGGCCACCGGGCCATCCGCCACACCGCTGGACCACGCACACGGCCTCGATCCGCACCGGGACACGGCGTCCGCGCCCGATGCCCCGAGCCCGCCCCCGCGGTGACGGGTCCCGCCCCCGTCACGGACACCAGCGCGGCAGGAGCACCCAGAGCCCGGAACCGGCCGCAGGCCCGCCGTGCCCGGGGCCGGGGCACGGGCCGTCGGCGTCTCACCTCACCCGGCCGCGCGCCGCCCGTCCGCTCCCGTGCCGCCGCGCTGGAGCAGCGCGAAGCGGGCGCCCTCCGGGTCCGTGACCGTGGCGGTGCGGCCGCGGGCGGTGTCGTGGGCCGGGGCGACGACACGTCCGCCGAGCCCGGTCAGTCGCTCCACCGCCGCGTCCGTGTCGGCGACCTCGAAGTACGTCAGCCAGTGCGGACCCCCGTCGTGCCGCAGCGCGGGCCCCGCGCCGAGGATCCCGGCGACCGGACGGCCGTCCAGGCACAGCGTCACCCGGTCGGCGCCCTCCTCGCCCGCTCCGGCACCGCCGGACTCCGGGCGCCGCTCCTCGTAACCGAACAGCGAGGCGTAGAACTTGGCGACGTTCGCGGTCTCGAAGGTGCGCAGCTCGTTCCAGAGCGGTGCCCCGGGCCGGCCACCGGCGGCGCCCCCGCGCTCCCCGGGCACCTGCCAGACACCGAAGACCGCCCCGGAGGGGTCGGAGCCGAGCACCAGCCGGCCGACCTCGCCCGCGTCGAGCGGCCCCACCCCGACCGTGCCCCCGCACAGCCGTACCGTTTCGGCCGTCACATCCACGTCGTCCGAGGCGAGATACGGGGTCCAGGCGACCGGAAGATGGCGGTCGGGCGACAGCAGGCCGATGCCCGCCACCTGCCGCCCGTCCAGCCGGGCCCGGACATAGGGGCCGAGCTGGGCGGGACCCGGCTCGAACTCCCAGCCGAACAGCTCGCCGTAGAAGCCCTGGGTCGCGGTCATGTCGTGCACCATCAGGCTCACCCAGCAGGGTGTCCCGGGCGTGTGCCGGGCGCTCGCCCGGCCGTCCCGGTCGGCCGGATCCGGTGCCTGAGTCATCGTCACTCTCTTCTCGGCCCCTCGCGGTGGCCGCGTCGATTCCGCTCGCTCTCCGGACTCGGAACGATGACCGGAGGATGCCCCGTGTGCGGTGTCCTGTCCGTTTCGGCGTGCTTTCCGACGGATGTCGATCGGCTGCACAGCATGTGGCTGATCCCGTACGCCTGGTGACCGGACCTGTCCGGCCGAGCAGAGTAGCGGGACCTGGACGCCGCGGCCACCCCGTGCGCAAGGATGGTGGCCATGAACGCCATCATCTCCGCATCCGATCTGGCGGCCGCCCTCGGGGGCCCCGGGGCGCCGGTCCTGCTCGACGTCCGCTGGCAGCTCAGCACGGCCAGGGCCGCGGGCGAACCGCCCTTCGACGGGCGCGCGGCCTACGCGTCGGGCCACCTGCCCGGCGCCGTCTTCGTCGACCTGGACCGCGAACTCGCCTCCGCGCCGGGCGCGCACGGCCGCCACCCGCTGCCCGACACCGCCGCGTTCGGCGCGGCGATGCGCCGTGCCGGGGTCGGCTCCGGCCGTCCGGTCGTCGTGTACGACGGCGGGCAGGGCTGGGCGGCGGCGCGCGCCTGATGGCTGCTGCGCTGGACCGGGCACCCCGACGTCCGGGTGCTCGACGGGGGCCTGGCGGCCTGGGACGGCCCGCTGGAGCAGACGGTTCCCGAACCGGCCGAGGGCGATTTCGTCCCGGAGCCGGGCGCCCTGGAACTGCTCGACGCCGACGGCGCGGGGGAGCTGGCCCGCTCCGGACTGCTGTTCGACGCGCGCGCCGGGGAGCGCTACCGGGGCGAGGTCGAGCCCATCGACCGGGTCGGCGGCCACATCCCGGGCGCGGTGTCCGCGCCGACGACGGAGAACGTCGGCCCGGACGGCCGGTTCCTGCCCGCCGGGCGGCTGCGCGAGCGGTTCGGGGAGCTGGGCGCCGCGGACGGCACCCACGTCGGTGTGTACTGCGGCTCGGGCGTCTCCGGCGCGCACGAGGTGCTGGCCCTGGCCGTGGCGGGCATCCCGGCCGCGCTGTACGTCGGTTCCTGGTCGGAGTGGTCCGCGGACCCGTCCCGCCCGGTGGCGACGGGCGCGGAGCCGCAGTAGCCGACGGGGAGTACGCGTACGGGTGAGGGCCGCGCCTTCCGGTGCGGCCCTCACCCGTACACGCTTGCGGTCACTCCTGCTTCTTGCGCCGGGTGCCGAACACGATCTCGTCCCAGCTCGGGACGGCGGCCCGGCGGCCCGGCCGGACGCCGTCCGCCTCGGCCTGCCGGTCGGTCGCCCCGACGAGGCGGTCGCGGTGGCTGCCGACCGAGCGGGGCATGAGCACATCGGCGTAGGCGGACCCGGCCCCGGCGGACGCGGCGGGCGCGGGCGGCTCCTCCACCTCCGGCTCCTGGTCGGGCTCCTGCGCGGGTTCGGGGGTGCGCTCGGGCACCACCATGTCGCCGCGGAAGCTCGGCACGGCCTCCAGCAGGCTGGTCAGCGAGTCGCGTTCACCGGAAGCCTCCTCGGCGGCCGGTTCCAGCGCCTGGGCGGGCAGCGCGGGACGGTCCCGGTCGCGGTCCCGCTCCCGGTCGAGCGGGCGGTCGCGGGGCAGCCGGGCGATGCGGGGCACGAACGGGAAGCTGGGCTCGGGCGTGCCGAGGTCGTCGGACTCGCCGATCAGGGCGCGCGCCTCCGAGTCGACGGCCTGCACCAGGCGCCGCGGCGGGTCGTACGTCCAGCTCGCCGAGTGCGGTTCGCCCGCGACCCGGTAGACGAGCAGCACCTCCCAGGTGCCGTCGTCGCGGCGCCAGGAGTCCCACTGCACGGTGTCCTTCTCGGCGCCCCGCAGCAGCAGCCGCTCCTGCACGGCCTCGCCGAGCAGCGGGCCGGAGTTCTCGCCGGGGCGGCGGACCGGGGTCTTGCGGGCGCGCTCGGCCATGAAGGCGCGCTCGGCGAGCACGGGGCCCTCGAAGCGGCGGACGCGGTCCACGGGGATGCCGGCGAGCTGGGCGACCTCTTCCGCGGTCGCTCCCGCTCTTATCCGCGCCTGGATGTCACGGGGGCGGAGATGGCTCTCCACCTCGATCTCGATCTGGCCGAGGCGGGGACGGTCGCCGCGCACGGCGGCGCGGAGCCGTTCGTCGATCGGAAGCGTGTACTCCGTGCTGTCCGCAGCCTTCAGCACCAGCCGTGTGCCGTCATTGGAGACGGCCACGACACGCAGTTCGGGCATGGGGACCTCCCGGGTGGTGCCTGCCGACGTCACGTGCGTCGCTGCTTCCGCTAGTCGAGTGTGGCCTGCCCGGGTGCAGCCTGCCACAACCTTGCCGAGTTGCCCGGCGTGTCGGGCGCGGGCCCTGGATCGCCGTTATGGCACGGTTACCTGTTCACAACGATCAGTGACCAACCGCGTCACCCTGTGCAACCAGCCCCCTCCCGGCGTTCCAGCAGGTCTCGGACACCCCGGCGGGAGACCGGACCCAGGGCTCGCAACAGTACTCCATTCGGACCACGTGCGTGGATCGCCGCGCCGCCCAACTTCTGGCGCCGGGCGGGACTTGGCCGCCCCTGACCCGTTTTCGCGATCATGAACGTGGCGTACTTCACGTAATCACCAGAAACGGAACTAAGGGTTTCGTCCGTACGTCCCTTTCTCGTGCAGTCGGCCGATCTCATCCCGAAGATTCGGCCGCGTACGGGAAAGGGAGGCAAGGTCCGGGTATGCGTGAAAGGCCGGAGAACGGTGGTCAGCCGGGCGCGGGGGAGGAGGCGCCGAGGCGGCGGATCGATCTGAGCGTGCCCCAGGTCGCGGGCAGTGCCGTGGCGGCGGTGGTGGCCGCGAAACTCGCCTCGTACTTCGGCGTCTACGGCACGATCCTCGGAGCCGGCCTGGTCAGCGTGGTCGCCACCTGCGGCGGCTCGGTCTTCCAGCACTTCTTCCGGCGCACCGGCGAGCAGATACGCACCGTGACCGTCCCGGTCCGGCCGGTGGTGGACGAACCGTCCGGCACCCCACCGCTCCCGTCCTGCCCGGTACCCGGCGAGTTCTCCGAGGGCACCGTCTACCGGGCCCGGGTCAAGAGCTGGAAGCGGCCGCTGGTCGCCGCGGCCCTGGTCTTCGGCGTCACCATGGGCGGCATCACCGCCTACGAGGTGCTCTCCGGCAGCAGCTTCAGCGGCGGCCACGGCACCACGGTCGGTGACGCCGTCACCGGCCGCCACCGCGGACCCTCCTCGCCCTCGGACGGCGGCACCCCGGAGCCGTCCAGCTCCCCGGGCTCCCCGGGAAGCAGTACCGGAACGGGTGACGGCGCCACCCCCGGTGGTGACGGCGACCCGTCCGACGGCCCCGGCGGGGGCGCGTCCGTGAGCCCGACGCCCACCCCCGGCGCGAGCACCGGCACCGGAAGCGGTGACCCGGACGGCACGGACGGCACGGACGGGACGAGCCCGGACCCGGGCGGCACCCCGGGCGAGGGCACGCACAGCACCCCGGGCACCGGTGGCGGCACCACCCCGGCGCCCGGCGGCTCGGCTACCGCCCCAGCACCCGCCGCAGGTGGTCGTTCTGGAACCGCCGGTCCGGATCGAGGCGGTCCCGCAGCGCCGTGAACTCGCCGAAGCGCGGATACACCCCGGAGAGGTACTCCGCGTCCCTGGTGTGGATCTTCCCCCAGTGCGGCCGGCCCTCGTGCGCGGTGAAGATGCGCTCGGCCTCGGTGAAGTACCGCTGGTAGGGGGTGCCCCGGAACATGTGGACCGCCACATAGGCGCTGTCCCGGCCGGACGCGGTGGACAGGGTGATGTCGTCGGCGGGCGCGGTGCGCACCTCCACCGGGAAGCTCACCCGCAGCCCCGAGCGGTCGACCATGGCCTTCAGCTCGCGCAGCGTGTCCGCGAGCGCCGCCCGCGGGACGGCGTACTCCATCTCCACGAAGCGCACCCGGCGCGGCGAGGTGAAGACCTTGTAGGGGATGTCGGTGTAGGTCCGCGCGGACAGCGCCCGGCTGGAGAGGCGGGCGATCCCGGGGACGGCGGCGGGCGCCGCGCGGCCCACCCAGTTGGCCACCTGGAAGAGGCCGTTGGACAGGAACTCGTCCTCGAACCAGCCGGCCACCGGCCCCACCGGCGCCTCGGGGCCCGCGCTGCGGTTGTTGCGCTTGGTGTTGGTGCTGCCGGTGTGCGGGAACCAGTAGAACTCGAAGTGCTCGTTCTCCGCCCAGAGCTGGTCGAACTCGGCCAGCACCCGGTCCAGGGGCATCGGCTCCTCGCGGGCGGTCAGCAGGAAGACCGGCTCCACCGCGAAGGTGATCGCCGTGATGATGCCGAGCGCGCCGAGCCCCACCCGGGCCGCGGCGAAGACCTCGGGGTTCTCCTTCTCGGAGCAGGCGAGCACCGAACCGTCCGCCGTGACCAGTTCCAGGCCCTTGATCTGGGCGGCTATGGAGGCCGACTCGCGCCCGGTGCCGTGGGTGCCGGTGCTGACCGCCCCGGACACCGTCTGCTCCATGATGTCGCCCATGTTGGTCAGGGACAGCCCCTCGCGGGCCAGGGCCAGATTGAGCCGCTTGAGCGGGGTGCCCGCCTCCACGGTGACCGTCATGGCCTCGCGGTCGATGCCGCGGATGCCGGTCAGCAGCTGGGGGCGGACCAGCAGGCCGTCGGTGGCGGCGATGGCGGTGAAGGAGTGCCCGGTGCCGACCGCCTTCACCGGCAGTCCGTCCTCGGCGGCCCGGCGCACGGCGGCGGCCAGTTCCGCCACCGAGGCGGGCGTCACCTCCCGCGCCGGACGGGACCGGACGTTTCCGCCCCAGTTACGCCACATGCCGTTCTTCGCGCGCGCTGTGCTGCTCAACGGTGCCTCCCCGACCCGGTGCCGGCCTGCTCAGCCGGCGGTACCCGAGGAAACCGACCGCGACCGCGACGGCCCCGGCCACCGCCGGAACCCCGTACCCCGAACGCGCGCCGGCCGCGTCGATCACCCAGCCGGCCACCGACGAACCGAGCGCCACCCCCACCGCGAGCCCGGTGCTCACCCAGGTCATGCCCTCGGTCAGATGTGCGCGGGGTACGTGCTCTTCGACGAGGGCCATCGTCGTGATCATGGTGGGAGCGACGGACAGGCCCGCGACGAACAGCGCCACGGCCAGAAACGGCAGGTTTCCGACCAGTAGGAGGGGGATCATACTCACGGCCATCGCGCATATGCCCAGCAGCCAGCGGCGGCCGGGCGCCCCGGACGGGCGCAGCAGCCCGAAGAGCACACCCGCCGAGCACGACCCGGCCGCGTACAGGGCCAGCACCACGCTCGCCGCGCCCTTGTGCCCGCGCTCGTCGGCGAAGGCCACGGTGACCACGTCCACCGCGCCGAAGATCGAGCCGGTCGCCACGAAGGTGGCCACCAGCACCTGGAGTCCGCGCGAGCGCAGCGCCGAACCGCCGCCGTGCTGCTCGCGCGGGTGCGGCGCGGGCTCGGTGGCCCGCTGCGAGGTGAGCCAGAAGACGCCCACCGCCAGGAAGCAGGCGGCCAGCAGCGGCCCGGCCTCCGGGAACCAGGCCGTGGAGAGCCCGATGGAGACGATCGGCCCGAAGATGAAGCAGACCTCGTCCACCACCGACTCGAACGAGTACGCGGTGTGCAGCTGCGGGGTCCCCCGGTACAGCGCCGCCCAGCGGGCCCGGACCATCGCGCCCAGCGAGGGCACCGAACCGATCCCGGCCGCGCACACGAACAGCACCCAGTCCGGCCAGCCGAAGTACGCCGTCAGCAGCAGCCCGGCCGCCGCGGTCAGCGAGACCAGGGTCGCCGGGCGCAGCACCCGGCGCTGCCCGTGCCGGTCGACCAGGCGGGATATCTGCGGTCCGAGCACGGCGGCGGCCAGCGCGATGGTGGCCGACAGCGCGCCCGCGAGCCCGTAGCGCCCGGTGAGCTGGGAGATCATCGTGACCACGCCGATGCCCATCATCGACAGCGGCATCCGGCCGAGGAACCCCGCGGCGGAGAAGCCCTTGGAGCCGGGAGCGGCGAACAGGGCGCGGTAGGGGCTGGGCACGGGGTCTCCGGGTATCCGGTAAGGCGTGTAGGTGGTCGATACAGCTTACGGCCCCGCCGCCCCGGGACGCACCCGCTTATGCGGGTCGGAATCCGGGCCGCGGGTGCCAGGTGGCAGGATCGAGACATGTCAGACGCGCTGGATCCCACTCCGTACGACGCCCTGCTCCTGCTCTCCTTCGGCGGTCCGGAAGGGCCGGACGACGTGGTCCCGTTCCTGGAGAACGTGACGCGCGGGCGCGGCATCCCCAAGGAACGACTGAAGGAAGTGGGGCAGCACTACTTCCTGTTCGGCGGGGTCAGCCCCATCAACGACCAGAACCGCGCCCTGCTGGACGCCCTGCGCAAGGACTTCGCCGGGCACGGCCTGGACCTGCCGGTCTACTGGGGCAACCGCAACTGGGCGCCGTACCTGACCGACACGCTGCGGGAGATGGTCCACGACGGCCGCCGCCGCGTCCTGGTCCTGGCCACCAGCGCCTACGCCTCCTACTCGGGCTGCCGCCAGTACCGGGAGAACCTGGCGGACTCCCTGGCCGCCCTTGCGGCCGAGGGCCTGGAGCCGCCGAGGGTCGACAAGCTGCGGCACTACTTCAACCACCCCGGCTTCGTCGAGCCCATGACCGACGGTGTGCTCGCCTCCCTCGACGACCTCCCCGAGGACGTCCGGGCCGGCGCCCACATCGCCTTCACCACCCACTCCATCCCGACCGCGGCCGCCGACACCTCGGGCCCCGCCGAGGAGCACGGCGACGGCGGCGCCTACGTCCGCGAGCACCTGGACGTGGCACGGCTGATCGCCGAAGCGGTCCGCGAGCGCACCGGCGTCGACCACCCCTGGCAGCTCGTCTACCAGTCCCGCTCCGGCGCCCCGCACATCCCGTGGCTGGAGCCGGACATCTGCGACCACCTGGAGGAGCGGCACGCCGCCGGGGTGCCCGCCGTCGTCATGGCGCCCATCGGCTTCGTCTCCGACCACATGGAGGTCCTCTACGACCTCGACACGGAGGCCACCGCCAAGGCCGCGGAGCTGGGCCTGCCGGTGCGCCGCTCGGCCACCGTCGGCGCCGACCCGCGCTTCGCCGCCGCCGTGCGCGACCTGGTCCTGGAGCGGGCCGCCCGCGAGAGCGGCCGGGCGGTCACCCCGTGCGCCCTGGGAGCGCTCGGCGCGAGCCACGACCTGTGCCCGGTGGGCTGCTGCCCGGCCCGCACCGCCCGGCCCGCCGCCGCGGGCGCCGACAGCCCGTACGCGTGAGGAACACCGTGACCGACGCCCTGCACACGGAACTGCTCCAGCTCGCCCTCCAGGCCGCCGCCCGCGCCGGTGAGCTGCTCAAGGACGGCCGCCCCGCCGACCTCGGGGTGGCCGCCACCAAGTCCAGCCCGGTCGACGTCGTCACCGAGATGGACATCGCGGCCGAGAAACTGATCACCGGCCTGATCGCCGACCGGCGCCCCGACGACGGCTTCCTCGGCGAGGAGGGCGCCGCCACCGAGGGCACCAGCGGCATCCGCTGGATCATCGACCCGCTCGACGGCACCGTGAACTACCTCTACGGGCTGCCCTCCTGGGCCGTCTCCATCGCGGCCGAACAGGACGGCGAGACCCTGGTGGGCGTCGTCACCGCCCCGATGCGCGCGGAGACCTTCCGCGCGGTGCGCGGCCGCGGCGCCTGGGCCACCGGATCCTGGGCCGGGGAACGCCGGCTCACCTGCCGCGCGGACGCCCCGCTGGACCGGGCCCTGGTCTCCACCGGCTTCAACTACGTCACCGACGTCCGCCGCCACCAGGCCGAGGTCGCCGGGCGGCTGATCCCGCTGGTCCGCGACATCCGGCGGGCCGGCTCGGCCGCGCTCGACCTGTGCGACGTGGCCGCGGGCCGCCTCGACGGCTACTACGAGCGCGGACTGCACCCCTGGGACCACGCGGCCGGCGACCTGATCGCCCGGGAGGCGGGCGCCCTGACCGGCGGGCGCCCCGGACAGCGCGTCTCCGGCGAACTGGCCGTGGCCGCCACCCCCGGCGTGTTCGGGCCGCTCCAGGGCCATCTGGAGAACCTCGGCGCCTGGCACGACTGAGGACCGGCCCCCGCACAGCGGAACGGGACCCCGGCGCTGGATTCGCCGGGGTCCCGTTCTCCGTGCGGTCCGGTCAGACGCCGGACATGCCGACCTCCACACCGTGCTCGGCGGCGAGGCGGCGCAGGTCGTCGAGTTCGGCCAGCTCCACCTCGACGAGGAAGTCGTCGCCCTCGTCGCGGGCCCGCGTGAGGTCGGACTCGGTCGTCTTTATGCGCTGCAGAAGTCCTGCGGTGAATGCGTCCATGCTGCGCCCCCTCGTCCTGGGTCGTGGGTCGGTGGCACGGGGGTGTGCCGTCGGGAAGGGGCGATCACGTCTCCATCAGGTGCCCAGCGCTGCCCTGCCGGGCGGCGACCGTGCCGGACACCCACGCCCACTCTGCCGAAGCGGAACGCGGCGTACCGCATGGTGGTGCGGTACATGCAGAGCGTGATCGCGGGGTGTAAAGCCGTCCTCCCCCCGCTCCCTCCCGCGGAAACCTCAACACCCCGAGAAACTTCCCCATTCCCGCCCCGCGACCGCCCGTACGTCCCGCCCCGGACCCCGGCTTACAGCCGACTTATGGCCGAAAAGGGCAGGATGGAGGCACACACTCATGAAGACCCCTGCCCGCGTGTGCCCGAACAATGCCGCGCGGGCGGACACAGGAAGGACAAGCGACGTGCGCGTACTCGTCGTCGAGGACGAGCAGCTGCTCGCCGATGCGGTGGCCACCGGACTGCGCCGGGAGGCCATGGCCGTCGACGTCGTGTACGACGGCGCGGCCGCCCTGGAGCGCATCGGCGTCAACGACTACGACGTGGTCGTCCTGGACCGCGACCTCCCGCTGGTGCACGGCGACGACGTCTGCCGCAGGATCGTCGAGCTGGGCATGCCCACGCGCGTACTGATGCTCACCGCCTCCGGCGACGTCAGCGACCGCGTCGAGGGCCTGGAGATCGGCGCCGACGACTACCTGCCCAAGCCCTTCGCGTTCAGCGAGCTGACGGCACGCGTGCGTGCCCTCGGCCGGCGCACCAGTGTGCCCCTGCCGCCCGTCCTGGAGCGCGCCGGGATCAAGCTCGACCCCAACCGCCGCGAGGTCTTCCGCGACGGCCGGGAGGTCCAGCTGGCGCCCAAGGAGTTCGCCGTGCTGGAGGTCCTGATGCGCAGCGAGGGCGCGGTCGTCTCCGCCGAGCAGCTCCTGGAGAAGGCCTGGGACGAGAACACCGACCCGTTCACCAACGTGGTCCGGGTCACGGTGATGACCCTGCGCCGCAAGCTGGGCGAACCCCCGGTGATCGTCACCGTGCCCGGCTCCGGCTACCGGATCTGATCCGCCGTGGCCGCGACGCCCGCGCCGCCCCAGGCGCCCCCCAAGCCCACCTGGGACCCCCGGCGGCCCGAGCCGCCCTTCCCGTGGCTGCGCCCCACCATCCGGATACGGCTCACCCTGCTGTACGGCGGCATGTTCCTGATCGCCGGGATCCTGCTGCTGTCGATCATCTACCTGCTCGCCGCCAACGCGCTGAACGTGGGCAGCAAGCTGCCCTTCGAGATCGTCTCCGGGGGAGTCTCCAGCAATACGTGCAACCTCCCGTCCTCGGCCCCGGCCGGGGAGCTCAACCGCGCCCTGAACGACTGCGTGAACCTCCAGCGCGAGCACGCCCTGAACGACCTGCTCAGCCGCTCGCTGCTGGCCCTGCTCGGGCTCGCCGTGATCGCCTTCGCCTTCGGCTACGCCATGGCCGGCCGGGTGCTGGCCCCGCTGGGCCGGATCACCCGCACCGCGCGCGCGGTGGCCGGCTCCGACCTGTCCCGGCGGATCGAGCTGGACGGCCCCGACGACGAGCTGAAGGAGCTGGCGGACACCTTCGACGACATGCTGGAGCGGCTCCAGCGCGCCTTCACCGCCCAGCAGCGCTTCGTGGGCAACGCCTCGCACGAGCTGCGCACCCCGCTCGCGATCAACCGCACCCTGCTGGAGGTGCACCTGTCCGACCCCGGGGCGCCCGTGGAGCTCCAGCAGCTGGGCAAGACGCTGCTGGCCACCAACGAGCGCAGCGAGCAGCTCGTGGAGGGCCTGCTGCTGCTCGCGCGCAGCGACAACCAGATCGTCGAGCGCAAGCCGGTGGACCTGGCCGAGGTCGCCTCCCGGGCGATCGACCAGGTGCACGCGGAGGCCGAGGACAGGGGCGTGGAGCTGCGCGGCGAGCGCAAGCCCGCCGTCGTCCAGGGCAACGGCGTCCTGCTGGAGCGGATCGCGCTGAACCTGGTGCAGAACGCGGTGCGGTACAACGTGGCCGAGGACGGCTGGGTGGAGGTCACCACCGATGTGCAGCACGGCCAGGCCGTCCTGGTCGTCACCAACACCGGACCGGTCGTCCCGGCCTACGAGGTGGACAACATCTTCGAGCCGTTCCGGCGGCTGCGCACCGAGCGCACCGGCAGCGACAAGGGCGTCGGCCTCGGCCTGTCCATCGTGCGCTCGGTGGCACGGGCGCACGGCGGGCACATCGCGGCCCAGCCGCGCGAGGGCGGCGGCCTCGTGATGCGTGTCACCCTGCCGGTCTGAGATCATGACCTCCGCACGGAGGATGTTCGCTGTGCGCGGAATTTCCGGAGGCTCTCACCAACCTCTTGCTGTGTGATCGATCACATGGGCGGATTTCCGGCCACCTACCGTCAGTGATCATGAAGCTTGGTGAAAAGTCCGGAAAGTCCGGGTTTTCAGGGGTCCTGATCACGGGAAGTACACGGTGAGACCGCTTTGAAGTGCGGCATTAGGACCGTGTACGGTCCCCATCGCCATCCAAGCCGATCACTCTTGAGGAGTCCGGTTGGGTGTCGATTGAGTAACAGACCTTGATGTGAGGCAAAATCTCCGCCTCAGGTCGGGCACAAGTCCGGCCTCTCACGCGTTACGTGCGCTGGAGACACCGCAGACACCCAGAGGGGGAGAGCGACACATGGCAACCGATTACGACACTCCACGCAAGACCGACGACGACGTCGACTCGGACAGCCTGGAAGAGCTGAAGGCCAGGCGGAACGACAAGTCGACCTCCGCTGTGGACGTCGACGAGTTCGAGGCCGCCGAAGGTCTCGAACTGCCCGGCGCCGACCTGTCCAACGAGGAACTGGCCGTCCGGGTGCTGCCCAAGCAGCAGGACGAGTTCACCTGCATGAGCTGCTTCCTGGTGCACCACCGCAGTCAGCTGGCCCGGGAGAAGAACGGTCAGCCGATCTGCCGCGACTGCGACTGAGGCAGGGTCGGCCGTGACCGGCTCGACCCCTCCTTGGAAGCGCCGCTTCTCCCACGGGGGAGCGGACCCGGAGCCGTCCGGCGGCTCCCACGGCGCGCGTGACCACGAGCGAGGCCCATCCCGTCCGTCCGACCGGACAGATGCGACAGCATCGACGGGATCGGCCTCGCTCGCGCAGGTGTCCGGACGTGATGATCAGGCCGCCCCGGCGGCTCGGCCCGCGCCGCTCGCCCGCCGCCGTATCGCGGTGCTCCGCGACCGGGCCGGCGAGGCCGCGAGGAACGGCGTCCGCAAGAGCGGCAGCCGGGCCAGAGCGGCACTGTCCCACCTGGCCGACCGGATCATCGCCCTCGCACCCCGCGTCCCGGTCCGCGACCTCGACACGCTCCGCAGGCAGTTCCCCGGCCTCGGACCCGAGGAACTGGCGGACAAGCTCGTCGCGGGCGCCGCCCACGCGACCTCCACCGTGGGCGCCGGCATCGGCGCGGTCGCGATGCTCCCCGTACCGCCCGCCATGCCGACCGAACTGGCCGCGGAGATCACCGGCGTCGCCGCGATCGAACTCAAGCTGATCGCCGAACTCCACGAGGTCTACGGTGTACGGCCGCCCGGCGGACTCGCCGTCCGCAGCACCGCGTACCTGTCCTCCTGGTCGGGGGAGCGCGGCATCGACGTCACCAGGCCGTCCACCGTCGATTCGGCCCTCGGCGGCCAGATGAAGCGGCGGCTGCGCCAGCAGATCATGAAACGCATGGTCCGCGACCTGCCGAACCTGATGCCCTTCCTGGTCGGTGCCGCCGTCGGCGCCGTCATCAACCGGCGCGACACCAAGAGACTCGCGGCCCTCGTCCGCGCCGACCTGCGCAAGATCCAGGTCCCCTGGGACCGGCTGCCCGCGCTGCCGCCCCTGGACGCCCCCGAGGGCCCCCTCCCGCTGGACGAAGGCCCGGAGCAGCAGCAGTCCTGAGCACGCCCCGCCGCGCGCGGAAGGCCGGAAAGCCGGGGAAAGCCGAGAAAAGCACGGAGACCGGCCTCGTACGCCCTCGGAGGCTCGCCTGGGCCCGTACCGGCCCGGGGCCGCTCCGGACGCTCCAGGGCCGCGCCGGGACGCCCAGGACGGGCCCGCAGGCGCGGTCGCACCCCCGGGGAAACGCCCCCCCCGCGTGGGCTCCGCGCGCTACGCGGCCGTCGTCCCCCCGGCCTCCGCACCGGACGCGGCCGTCCGGGCCGCCCGCAGGGCCTCCGCCAGCAGCTGCGGCTCCCGCGTCGACAGATACAGGTAGGGCGTCGGGTCCTCCGGGTCGGTGACCTCCACCCGCAGCGCCGTGGGGATGTAGGCGCGCAGCAGCAGGAACGCCCGGGTGTCCGCCTTGTACGTGCGCCAGGCCCGCGCCTCCTCGGCGTCCAGGATCTCCGCCTCGCCCAGGGCCGTGACCGGCACCTTCGCCTCGCCCGCGATCAGCGAGCCGCCCACGACCCGGATGCGCACCGAACCGTAGGAACTGGCCACCACCGCCGCGACCGCGGTGCCGCCGACCAGGCCGCCGAGCAGCGGCAGCGTGCCGAACGGAAGCAGGATCAGGGCGCACGAGACACCGATCAGGAAGCTGATCAGCCACCAGGAGCGGGGCGCGGTGAGGCGTTCTTCGTACGGCTGGGCGGAGAGCTGCATGAAACCAAGCTTGGCACGGTGCCCTGCCGACGCCGACGCGCGGGTAAGGTCTGCGCCTGTGAGTGGTAGTTCCGCAGCCCTTCAGCCCCCCGCCGACGCGGTGAAACCCGTACGGCATCCCGACGCCCCCGCGCCCGGAGAACTCCTCGGCGCGCACTACGGCGGGTGTTTCGGGTGCGGCGGCGACCAGCCGCACGGACTGCACCTGGAGGCACGCGCCGGGGAAGGCGTCCGCATCACGGCCGAGTTCACCGTGCAGGCGGCCCACCAGGGCGCCCCCGGCCTCGCGCACGGCGGAGTCCTCGCGACCGCCCTGGACGAGACCCTCGGCTCGCTGAACTGGCTGCTGCGGACCGTCGCCGTGACCGGACGCCTGGAGACGGACTTCCTGCGGCCCGTCCCGGTCGGCACGACGCTCCACCTGGAGGCCGAGGTCGTCGCGGTGGCCGGCCGGAAGATCTACTCGACGGCCACCGGCCGGGTCGGCGGTCCGGACGGGCCCGTCGCCGTGCGCGCCGACGCCCTGTTCGTCGAGGTCAAGATCGACCACTTCGCGCAGCACGGCCGCCCGCAGGAGATCCGGGCCGCCATGGAGGACCCCGACCAGATGCGCCGCGCCCGCGCCTTCGAGGTGAACCCGTGAACCGGACGACGCCCCCCGCGCACCCCGCCGGCCGTGCGCCCCTGGACGTGCTGATCCGCCGGGTCGACCCCGACGTACCGCTGCCCGCGTACGCGCAGCCGGGCGACGCGGGCGCCGATCTGCGCACCACGGACCCGTGCGAACTGGCCCCCGGCGAGCGGGCCGTTCTGCCCACGGGAGTGTCCATCGCCCTCCCCGAGGGGTACGCGGCCTTCGTGCACCCCCGGTCCGGCCTGGCCGCCCGGTGCGGTGTCGCCCTGGTGAATGCCCCAGGGACGGTTGATGCCGGGTACCGTGGGGAGATCAAGGTGATCGTGGTGAATCTCGACCCGCGCGAGTCCGTGCGGTTCGAGCGCTTCGACCGGATCGCCCAACTGGTCGTCCAGCAGGTCGAGAGGGTCCGCTTCCAGGAGGTGGCGGAACTTCCCGGCTCGGCGCGGGCCGAGGGGGGCTTCGGGTCCACCGGTGGCCATGCCTCGGTGGGCGGTGAGAGCGGCACAAGCGGCCGGGCTGCCAGAAGCGGCCCGGCGGGTGGGAATCGATACGCTTCGGTCGTATCCGACCGGGAAGGACAGTGACGTGTTCGGACGTCGCAAGAAGAAGGGTGCCGCCGAGGACGCGGCCGGCGAGGCCGAGCAGGTCGTCGACAGCGTCGGCACCGAGGCGGACGAAGAGGAAGAGACCGAGCGCGAGCGGGTGCGGCTCGAACCCGAGCCCCGCCCCGACGGCCCCTGGGACAGCTCCGAGGTGAGCGACCCGGACGAGGGCCGGGTGGACCTGGGCGGTCTGCTCGTGCCCGGCGTGGACGGCATGGAGCTGCGGGTCGAGGTCGCGGGCGACGCGATCGTCGCGGCGACCGTCGTCCTGGGGGACAGCGCGGTCCAGTTGCAGGGCTTCGCCGCACCCAAGCGCGAGGGCATCTGGGGCGAGGTGCGCGAGGAGATCGCCACCGGCATCACCCAGCAGGGCGGCATCGTCGACGAGACCGAGGGCCCGCTCGGCTGGGAGCTGCGCGCCCAGGTCCCGGTGCAGCTGCCGGACGGCACGGGCGGCTTCCAGGTGGTGCGGTTCGTCGGTGTGGACGGCCCCCGCTGGTTCCTGCGCGGAGTGATCTCCGGGCAGGGCGCGGTGCAGCCGCAGGCCGCCGGACTCCTGGAGCAGATCTTCCGGGACACGGTCGTGGTCCGCGGCGAGGGCCCGATGGCGCCCCGCGACCCGATCGTGCTGAAGCTGCCCAACGACGCCCAGATGGTCCCCGAGGGCGTCCAGCAGGACGAGGGCCAGTCCCGCTTCTCCGGCGGCATGGGCCAGCTCCAGCGCGGCCCGGAGATCACCGAGGTCCGCTAGGCACGTCCCCGCGAGACCGCGGGACACCGAGGGCCGCACCCCGCCGGGTGCGGCCCTTCGCGCGCCCGTGGTCTCCCGCACGCCCGTGAGCACCGGTTTCGCGGCCCGGGGAAACCCGTGAGGGCGCCCCGGGAAAACCCGTAACGAACGGAAACCAATACGGGACGCCGTCCGTTCAGGGATTGATCGGGACGGCCGCCGCTCGTGATACTGGCGCACGGTCCACGGGGGAGCACAGCGGGGAGGGCACATGAGCCAGGTCGCCACCGAGACGATGGTGCGCGTGGAGGACGTCCACAAGTCGTACGGGCAGGCCGCCGCCGCGGTGCACGCCCTGCGCGGGGTCTCCTTCGAGGTGCCGCGCGGCGAACTCGTCGCGCTCAAGGGCCGTTCCGGCTCCGGCAAGACCACCCTGCTCAACATCGTGGGCGGCCTCGACGCACCGGACCGCGGCCGGGTCCACGTCGACGGCCGCGACCTCTCCGAGCTGGGCGAGGACGGCCTGCTCGCGCTGCGCCGGGACCGCGTCGGCTTCGTCTTCCAGTCCTTCGGCCTCATCCCCATCCTCACGGCCGCGGAGAACGTGGGCGTGCCCCTGCGGATGCGCCGCGCCGACCCGCGCGAGCGCGAGGAGCGCGTGGAGCTGCTGCTCTCCCTCGTCGGCCTCGCCGACCACGCCGGGCAGCGGCCCGGTGAGCTCTCCGGCGGCCAGCAGCAGCGCGTCGCCATCGCCCGCGCCCTGGCCAACGACCCCGCGCTGCTCATCGCCGACGAGCCGACCGGCCAGCTCGACGCGGAGACCGGCCTCGCCGTGATGGAGCTGCTGCGCGCCGTCGTGCACAGCCAGCAGGTCACCGCCCTGGTCGCCACCCACGACCTCACCCTCCTCGACCTGGCCGACCGGGTCCTGGAACTGCGCGACGGCGAGATAGTCGAGCACTGAGCCGACCGGCCTCCCGGCCGCCCGCCCACCCCGCGCCTCACCTCGCGCCTCACCCCGCATCTCACTCAGCGTCACCGCCGCTCCCACAGGCAGCCCCCTGCCACACCCGCACCAGGCCCCGCGCCCCGCGGGCTTCCCCCAGGTCGCGTCAGAGTTGCGTCAAGGACCGTCCCGGGCCGCGGCCCGGATCCTCCCGCCGCGATTCTTGGCCGTAAGGTCGACGCAGCGTGCACGGTGTGACAGGAAGACAATGAGGTCATGGGACGCGGCAAGCTTCGGATCTACCTCGGTGCGGCACCGGGCGTCGGCAAGACCTACGCGATGCTGGCCGAGGCGCACCGCCGGGTGGAGCGGGGCACCGACTGCGTCGTCGCGTTCGTGGAGCACCACGACCGGCCGCGCACCGAGGTGATGCTGCACGGCCTGGAGCAGGTGCCGCGCCGGACGCTGGAGCACCGCGGATCCGCCTTCACCGAGATGGACGTCGACGCGGTGCTGCGCCGCGCCCCCGCCGTCGCCCTGGTGGACGAACTGGCCCACACCAATGTCCCCGGCTCCCGCAACGCCAAGCGCTGGCAGGACGTGGAGGAACTGCTCGCCGCCGGTGTCGACGTGGTCTCGACCGTCAACATCCAGCACCTGGAATCACTCGGCGACGTCGTCGAGTCGATCACCGGAGTGCGCCAGCGCGAGACCGTCCCCGACGAGGTGGTGCGCCGCGCCGACCAGATCGAACTGGTCGACATGTCGCCGGAGTCGCTGCGCCGCCGGATGGCGCACGGCAACATCTACCAGCCCGACAAGGTCGACGCGGCCCTGTCCAACTACTTCCGCCCCGGCAACCTCACCGCCCTGCGCGAGCTGGCCCTGCTCTGGGTGGCCGACCGGGTCGACGAGTACCTCCAGCAGTACCGCAGCGAGCACCGCGTCTCCAAGATCTGGGGCTCGCGCGAGCGGATCGTGGTGGGCCTGACCGGCGGCCCCGAGGGACGCACCCTGATCCGCCGCGCCGCCCGGCTGGCCGAGAAGGGCGCGGGCGGCGAGGTCATGGCCGTCTACATCGCCCGCAGCGACGGACTCACCGGCGCCTCCCCGAAGGAGCTGGCCGTCCAGCGCACCCTCGTGGAGGACCTGGGCGGCACCTTCCACCACGTCGTCGGCGACGACATACCGGCCGCCCTGCTGGACTTCGCGCGCGGGGTCAACGCCACCCAGATCGTGCTGGGCTCCTCCCGCCGCAAGACCTGGCAGTACGTCTTCGGACCCGGCGTCGGCGCCACGGTGGCCCGCGAGTCCGGCCCCGACCTCGACGTGCACATCGTCACCCACGGCCAGATCGCCAAGGGCCGCGGCCTGCCCGTGGCCAGGGGCGCCCGGCTCGGCCGCGCCCGGATCGCCTGGGGCTGGGTGATGGCCCTGGCCGGCCCGGTGGCCCTCGCGCTGCTGCTCAGCACCGTGGACCTGGGCCTGGCCAACGACATGCTGCTCTTCCTCGCCCTGACGGTGGCCGCGGCCCTGCTCGGCGGCCTGCTGCCCGCGCTCGGCTCGGCGGCCCTCGGCTCCTTCCTGCTGAACTACTTCTACACACCGCCGCTGCACCGGCTGACCATCGCCGACCCCAAGAACATCGTCGCCATAGCGATCTTCGTCGGCGTCGCCGTCTCCGTCGCCTCGGTGGTCGACCTGGCGGCCCGCCGCACCCACCAGGCGGCCCGGCTGCGCGCCGAGGCCGAGATACTGTCCTTCCTCGCGGGCAGCGTCCTGCGCGGCGAGACCAGCCTGGAGGCGCTGCTCGAACGGGTGCGCGAGACCTTCGGCATGGAGTCCGTGGCACTCCTCGAACGCAAGAGCGACGTCGACCCCTGGACCTGCGCCGGGCGGGTCGGCACCGACCGGCCGCTCCAGCGCCCCGAGGACGCGGATGTGGACATGCCGGTCGGGGACCACATGGCGCTCGCGCTGACCGGGCGCGTCCTGCCCGCCTCCGACCGCCGGGTGCTCGCCGCCTTCGCCGCCCAGGCCGTCGTCGTCCTGGACCGCCGCCGGCTCCAGGAGGAGGCCGACCAGGCCCGCGCCCTGGCCGAGGGCAACCGCATCCGCACCGCGCTGCTGGCCGCCGTCAGCCACGACCTGCGCACCCCCCTGGCCGGGATCAAGGCCGCCGTCTCCTCGCTGCGCTCCGAGGACGTCGAGTGGTCCGAGGAGGACCGGGCCGAACTCCTGGAGGGCATCGAGGAGGGCTCCGACCGGCTCGACCACCTCGTGGGCAACCTGCTGGACATGTCCCGTCTCCAGACCGGCACCGTCACCACCCTCATCCGCGAGATCGACCTCGACGAGGTGGTGCCGATGGCGCTGGGCGGGGTGCCAGAGGACAGCGTCGGCCTGGACGTCCCCGAGACGTTGCCGATGGTCGCCGTGGACGCCGGGCTGCTGGAACGCGCCATGGCCAACATCATCGAGAACGCCGTGAAGTACAGCCCGGCCCACACCCCGGTCCTGGTGTCGGCCAGCGCGATCGCCGACCGCGTCGAGGTGCGGGTCGTCGACCGCGGCCCCGGCGTGCCCGACGAGGCGAAGGACCGTATCTTCGAGCCCTTCCAGCGGCACGGCGACGCCCCGCGCGGCGCGGGCGTCGGCCTCGGCCTCGCGGTGGCCCGCGGCTTCGCCGAGTCCATGGGCGGCACGCTCGCCGCCGAGGACACCCCCGGCGGCGGCCTCACCATGGTCCTCAGCCTGCGCGCGGCGACGGCCCGCGCCGCGACGGAGCACACCGGGCCGCCCCCGCCCGGCACCGGCACCGGCGCCCGGCCGGACTCCGGCCCCGGCACCGGATCCGGCCCCCCGGACCCCGTACCGCGCCGCGCCGAGCGGACGCCCCGCGCGGGCAGCTCCGTACCCCAGGACCCCGTACCCCAGGACCCCGGACACCCGGACCCCGTACACCCAGAAAGGCAGGTTTCATGACCAGGGTGCTGGTGGTCGACGACGAACCGCAGATCGTGCGGGCCCTCGTGATCAACCTCAAGGCGCGCAAGTACGAGGTCGACGCCGCGCCCGACGGCCGTACCGCCCTCGACCTCGCCGCCTCCCGCCACCCCGACGTGGTCGTCCTCGACCTGGGCCTGCCCGACATGGACGGCGTCGAGGTGATCCGGGGCCTGCGCGGCTGGACCCGGGTCCCGATCCTGGTGCTGTCCGCCCGGCACTCCTCCGACGAGAAGGTCGAGGCGCTGGACGCGGGCGCCGACGACTACGTCACCAAGCCCTTCGGCATGGACGAGCTGCTGGCCCGGCTGCGCGCCGCCGTCCGCCGGGCCGAGCCCGTGGGCGGCGGCGAGGACGACGTCACCACCGTGGAGACCGCGCAGTTCACCGTCGACCTCGCCGCGAAGAAGGTCAACCGGGGCGGCAAGGACGTACGGCTGACCCCGACCGAGTGGCACCTGCTGGAGGTGCTGGTGCGCAACACCGGCCGCCTGGTGAGCCAGAAGCAGCTGCTCCAGGAGGTGTGGGGGCCGTCGTACGGCACCGAGACGAACTACCTGCGCGTCTACATGGCCCAGCTGCGCCGCAAGCTGGAGGCCGACCCCTCGCACCCCGCGCACTTCCTCACCGAGCCGGGCATGGGCTACCGCTTCGAGAAGTGAGCGCGGTTACGGTCCTGTCGGCCCGCCCCGGTACCCTTCAGACATGAGTGCCGTTCCCCGATCCGAGAAGCCCGCGGGCCGGTTCCGGCGCATGCTCGACCGGCTCTCCTCCTCGCAGGAGGACCTGGAGTCCGAGGAGCTGCGCGAGGACACCGAGACCGCCGGCTGCACCCGCATCGGTGACTGCCACGACCGCCAGGTCGTCACGGTTACTGGTACCTTGCGCACGGTCACCCTGCGCCCGCGTGCCGGAGTCCCCGCCCTGGAGGCGGAGCTGTTCGACGGTTCCGCCGCCCTGGACGTGGTGTGGCTCGGCCGGCGTTCCATCGTGGGTATAGAACCGGGGCGCAAGCTGATCGCATCGGGCCGGATCTCCATGAGCCGGGGCCGCCGGGTGCTGTTCAACCCCAAGTACGAACTGCGACCCCTCGGACGGGAGTAGCCCGTGACGTCACTCGACAAGCCGACCGAAGAGACGACCGCCACCGACGACTCGAGGGCGGTGACGGAGGCCGCGCTGTTCGAGGCGTTCGGCGGGGTCCGGGGCATGGTGGAGACCGTGCTGCCCGGCCTGCTCTTCGTCAGCATCTTCACCGTCAACAAGGACCTGCACTGGTCGGCCATCGCCGCCCTCGCGGTCTCCGTGGTGCTGGTCGCCGTCCGGCTGGTGATGCGGGACACCGTCAAGCACGCCTTCAGCGGCGTCTTCGGCGTGGTCTTCGGTGTCGTCTTCGCGATGATGACCGGCAACGCCAAGGACTTCTATCTGCCGGGCATGCTCTACACCCTCGGGCTGAGCCTCGCCTACATCGTCACCGCGCTGGCCGGTGTGCCGCTGATCGGACTGATCCTCGGCCCGGTCTTCAAGGAGAACCTCTCCTGGCGGACCCGCAACCCCGGCCGCAAGAAGGCGTACACCAAGGCGAGCTGGGCCTGGGGCCTGATCCTGCTCGCCAAGTGCGCGATCCTCTTCCCGCTGTACTGGTGGGCCGACACCACCCAGCTCGGCTGGATCCTGGTCGCCCTGAAGATCCCGCCGTTCCTGCTGGCGGTCTGGCTGACCTGGGTGTTCCTGGCGAAGGCGCCCGCGCCCATCGACGTGTTCGCGGAGATGGAGGCGGAGGAGCAGGCCGAGAAGGCCGAGAAAGAGGCCGAGGAGGAGCGCAGGGCCGCCCTGGCGGCCGAGACGACGGGCCCCGAGGGCGACACGTCCCCGGCGGCGGGCCGCCACCGCCGCGGGGCGTAGCACGTCGGTGGGGGCGCCCGGAGATCTCCGGGCGCCCCCACCGACGTACCACCGCTCACGCGCGACGGCCGAGAGGCCGCCCTAGCTCTCGGCGTCCTCGCGCCGCCGCTTCGACAGCAGGTCCTCCAGCTGCTCCTCGCGGGCCTGTGCGGCCACGAACAGGAGTTCGTCACCGACCTCCAGCGAGTCCTCCTGCGACGGGGTGAGCACCCGGGTGCCGCGGATGATGGTCACCAGGGAGGTGTCCTCGGGCCAGTGCACGTCACCGACCTGGATCCCGGCAAGCGCCGACTCCTCCGGCAGCGTCAGCTCGACCAGGTTCGCGTCGCCGTGGCTGAAGCGCAGCAGCCGCACCAGGTCGCCGACGCTCACCGCCTCCTCGACCAGGGCCGACATCAGCCGCGGCGTGGACACAGCGACGTCCACCCCCCACGCCTCGTTGAACAGCCACTCGTTCTTCGGGTTGTTCACCCGGGCGACGACGCGCGGCACGCCGTACTCCGTCTTCGCCAGCAGCGAGACGACCAGGTTGACCTTGTCGTCGCCCGTCGCGGCGATCACCACGTTGCAGCGCTGGAGCGCCGCCTCGTCCAGGGACGTGATCTCGCAGGCGTCGGCGAGCAGCCACTCGGCCTGCGGGACGCGCTCGACCGAGATGGCGGTCGGCGCCTTGTCGATGAGAAGGACCTCGTGGCCGTTCTCCAGCAGCTCGCCCGCGATCGAGCGTCCGACCGCGCCGGCACCGGCAATGGCGACCCTCATCAGTGACCGCTCTCCTCTTCGGGGCCCTCGGCGAACGCCGCCTCGACCTTGTCCACGTCGTCCGTCCGCATCATCACGTGCACGAGGTCGCCCTCCTGGAGCACGGTCTGCGAGGAGGGCAGCATCGCCTCGCCGAGGCGGGTCAGGAACGCCACCCGGACGCCCGTCTCCTCCTGGAGCCGGCTGATCTTGTGACCGACCCACTGCGGAGAGGTGTGCACCTCGGCGAGCTGGACCCCGCCGGTGGGGTCGCGCCACAGCGGCTCGGCGCCCGAGGGCAGCAGCCGGCGCAGCATCTGGTCGGCGGTCCAGCGGACCGTGGCCACCGTCGGGATGCCGAGACGCTGGTAGACCTCGGCACGGCGCGGGTCGTAGATCCGGGCCGCGACGTTCTGCACGCCGAACATCTCGCGTGCCACCCGGGCCGAGATGATGTTCGAGTTGTCGCCGCTGGAGACCGCCGCGAAGGCACCGGCCTCCTCGATGCCCGCCTCGCGCAGGGTGTCCTGGTCGAAGCCGATCCCGGTGACCCGGCGGCCGCCGAATCCCGGTCCCAGCCGGCGGAAGGCGGTGGGGTCCTGGTCGATCACGGCGACCGTGTGCCCCTGTTGCTCCAGGGTCTGGGCGAGAGCGGAACCCACTCTCCCGCAGCCCATGATGACGATGTGCACGACCGTCCTTCCGGTGTCAACAGCTACTGCTCAGCCCCATCAGGGTCTCAGACAGAGGGACAAGCTACACATGCGCGGTCCGGGGTGTGCACCCCCCTGCCGCATGCCGGACGGACGGCGGCGCCGGGACCCCTATTCCACCTCGGAAGGAGGACGCCTGGTGATGCTGCGCACGCTGCACGCGGTGAGGAATCCGAGGCCGAGCAGCGCGAGGGCCGCGCCGATCAGCTCCGCGAACGGGGGCATGGGACCTCCGGAGGGTCGGCGGCGGCCGAAGAGGGGCTGAAGAAGGCCGAATTCAGTCATCTAGGCACGGCCCCGCCCCCACCTGCGGAATCCGCAGCCTCCGCCGTCCCCGTTTTCACTCGTGAGGCAGATCTCGGGTGGCAGGTGGGCGAGCCCCTGTTCGACGGCCTACGATCCTCTGTTGTGTCCAAACTGACCGACGTGCCCAAACGCATTCTGATCGGGCGCGCACTGCGCAGCGACCGGCTGGGGGAGACCCTCCTGCCCAAGCGCATCGCACTCCCCGTCTTCGCCTCCGACCCGCTGTCGTCCGTGGCGTACGCTCCCGGCGAGGTGCTGCTGGTCCTGTCCATCGCGGGCGTGTCGGCGTACCACTTCAGCCCCTGGATCGCGCTCGCGGTCGTCGTGCTGATGTTCACGGTGGTCGCCTCCTACCGGCAGAACGTCCACGCCTACCCCAGCGGCGGCGGCGACTACGAGGTGGCGACGACCAACCTCGGCGCCAAGGCGGGCCTGACGGTCGCCAGCGCCCTGCTGGTCGACTACGTCATGACCGTGGCCGTCTCGATCTCCTCCGGCATCGAGAACCTCGGCTCCGCGATCCCCTTCGTCGTCGAGCACAAGGTGCTCTGCGCGGTGGTCGTGATCGTGCTGCTGACCGTGATGAACCTGCGCGGCGTGCGGGAGTCGGGCACGCTGTTCGCCATCCCGACGTACGTCTTCGTGGCCGGCGTCTTCATCATGATCATCTGGGGTGCGTTCCGCGGGCTGGCCCTCGGGGACACCATGCGGGCACCGACGGCCGACTACCACATCAAGGCCGAGCACCAGGGGCTCGCGGGCTTCGCCCTCGTCTTCCTGCTGCTGCGCGCCTTCTCCTCCGGCTGCGCCGCCCTCACCGGCGTCGAGGCCATCTCCAACGGCGTCCCGGCCTTCCGCAAGCCCAAGTCCAAGAACGCGGCGACCACGCTCGCGATGATGGGCCTGCTGGCCGTGACCATGTTCTGCGGCATCATCGTGCTGGCCATGACGACCAAGGTCCACATGGCCGAGAACCCGGCCGCCGACCTGCTGCACAACGGCAACCCGCTCGGCTCCGGCTACGTCCAGAACCCGGTGATCTCCCAGGTCGCCGAGGCCGTCTTCGGCAAGGGCAGCTTCCTGTTCGTCGTGCTCGCCGCGGCCACGGCCCTGGTCCTCTTCCTCGCGGCCAACACGGCGTACAACGGCTTCCCGCTCCTCGGCTCCATCCTCGCCCAGGACCGCTACCTGCCCCGCCAGCTGCACACCCGCGGCGACCGCCTCGCCTTCTCCAACGGCATCGTCCTGCTCGCGGGCGCGGCGACGCTCCTGGTCGTCGTCTACGGCGCCGACTCGACGCGGCTGATCCAGCTCTACATCGTCGGTGTGTTCGTCTCCTTCACGCTCAGCCAGATCGGCATGGTCCGGCACTGGAACCGCCATCTGGCCGCCGAGCGCGACCAGGCCAAGCGGCGCCACATGATCCGCTCGCGCGCCATCAACGCCTTCGGTGCCTTCCTCACCGGTCTGGTGCTGGTGGTCGTCCTGCTGACCAAGTTCACCCACGGCGCCTGGGTCGCGCTGCTCGGCATGTGCATCTTCTTCGCGACGATGACGGCCATCCGCAAGCACTACGACCGCGTCTCCGAGGAGATCGCCGCCCCCGAGGGCCCCAGCGACGACCTCGTGCGCCCCTCCCGCATCCACTCGGTCGTCCTGATCTCCAAGATCCACCGCCCCACCCTGCGCGCCCTGGCCTACGCCAAGCTGATGCGCTCGGACACCCTGGAGGCGCTCACCGTCAACGTCGACCCGGCCGAGACGAAGGCGCTGCGCGCGGAGTGGGAGCGGCGCGGCATCGACGTCCCGCTCAAGGTCCTCGACTCGCCCTACCGCGAGGTCACCCGGCCGGTCATCGAGTACGTCAAGAACCTGCGCAAGGAGTCCCCGCGCGACGCGGTCTCGGTGATCATCCCCGAGTACGTCGTCGGCCACTGGTACGAGCACCTGCTGCACAACCAGAGCGCGCTGCGCCTGAAGGGCCGGCTGCTCTTCACGCCCGGTGTGATGGTCACCTCGGTGCCCTACCAGCTCGCCTCCTCCGAGGCGGCGAAGGTACGCGCCCGCAGGCGCCAGGACTGGAGCGCGCCCGGTGCGGTGCGGCGCGGCCCGGCGCAGGTGCGCAAGGAGTCGTCGAAGGAGCCGAAGGAGTCCCCGGCGTCCAAGGGCTGAGGGTCTCCTTGCCGGGGCGCTCCGTCGCCGGGCGTCCCGGCCGCGTGGTGAACGGCCGGACGACTGCCACGTAGACTGGTGGGCTGTTGTCCGGCCGTTCCCCGCTTTCCGATCTGGAGACACCCCACCATGCAGGCAGAACCGAAGAACAAGCAGGTGGGGCGGGAACAGGAGCGGGAGCGGGAGCGCCCCGCGCAGCCGGAGGCGTCGACCGGTCCGCAGTCCCTGGTCGGCGAGGAGTACGAGGTCGAGGTCGGCCCGGTCGCCCACGGCGGCCACTGCATCGCCCGCACCGCCGAGGGCCAGGTGCTCTTCGTCCGGCACACCCTGCCCGGCGAGCGCGTCGTGGCCCGGGTGACCGAGGGGGAGACGGGCGCCCGCTTCCTGCGCGCCGACGCGGTACGCGTCCTGGAGGCGTCCAAGGACCGTATCGAGGCGCCCTGCCCCTACGCCGGCCCCGGCCGCTGCGGCGGCTGCGACTGGCAGCACGCCAAGCCGGGCGCCCAGCGCCGCTTCAAGGGCGAGGTGATCGCCGAGCAGCTGAAGCGGCTCGCCGGGCTCACCCCCGAGGAGGCCGGCTGGGACGGCACGGTGATGCCCGCCGAGGGCGACAAGCTGCCCGCGGGAGAGGTGCCCCAGTGGCGCACCCGCGTCCAGTACGCCGTCGACGCCGAGGGCCGGGCCGGACTGCGCAGGCACCGCTCGCACGAGGTCGAGCGCATCGACCACTGCATGATCGCCGCGCCGGGCGTGACCGAGCTGGGCATCGAGCGGCGGGACTGGACGGGCATGGAGACGGTCGAGGCGATCGCGGCCACCGGCTCCCAGGACCGCCAGGTCGTCCTGACCCCGCGCCCCGGCGGCCGCCTCCCGCTGGTCGAACTCGACAAGCCGGTCTCCGTCCTGCGCGTCGACGAGAAGACCGGCGGCGTCCACCGCGTCCACGGCCGCCCCTTCGTCCGCGAACGCGCCGACGGCCGCACCCACCGGGTGGGCGGCGGCGGCTTCTGGCAGGTCCACCCCAAGGCGGCCGACACCCTCGTCACCGCCGTCATGCAGGGCCTGCTGCCCCGCAAGGGCGACATGGCCCTCGACCTGTACTGCGGCGTCGGCCTCTTCGCCGGCGCCCTCGCCGACCGCATCGGCGAGAAGGGGGCCGTCCTCGGCATCGAGTCCGGCAAGCGCGCCGTCGAGGACGCCCGCCACAACCTCGCCGACTTCCCCCGCGTCCGCATCGAACAGGGCAAGGTCGACTCCGTCCTGCCCCGCACCGGCATCACCGAGGTCGACCTCATCGTCCTCGACCCGCCCCGCGCCGGCGCCGGCCGCGCCACGGTCACCCACCTCACCACCCTCGCGGCCCGCCGCATCGCCTACGTAGCCTGCGACCCGGCAGCCTTGGCCCGGGACCTGGGGTACTTCCGGGAGGGCGGGTACCGGGTGCGGATGCTTCGGGCGTTCGATCTGTTTCCTATGACGCATCATGTGGAGTGCGTGGCGATTCTGGAGCCTGCCGAGAAGGGCCTCTGACCTGCTGTTTTGCATTTCAGGTGGTCGACTCGACCTGTTTTCGCTCGCGGAATGCGTCGACTGAGGTTCGCTTGTGCAGAACGCTCTGAGCTGCAGGTTCAAGGGCCGGTGTGGGTCTCGCGGCGACGTGGCGATGCGCAATGCAGAATTTTTGACGCCCGGATGACGCTCGAATATCGGAAGCCTCAACCTCGGACCTCTCCGGCCCTGGGCCGCGGACCGGGGCCGTCGGCGCGGGGCAAGGCTCCGGTTCGGGGGGCGACTGCACCTCGCCGGCGGCGGCGTGCTGCTACCTCGTCGCACGCACCTCGGAACCGAGACCGCGGCCCGACCGGGCCACGAAGGACGGCGTCGTGGTCCGAGGTCTTGAGTGGCTGGTATCACCTCGCCACCCAGATACCAGTCCGGTATCATTCCTGTATGGCGATGACACTCCGACTCCCCGAAGACCTCGACGCGAAGCTCACCGAGCGGGCTCGTCGGGAGGGTCGCAGCAAGCAGGAGCTTGCCATCGAGGCCATCCGTGACGCCCAGCACCGGGCCGAGCTGAAGGTCGATGACGTCGTGGCCGAGCTGATGGACAGCGATGCGGAGATCCTGGACTACTTGAAGTGACCCAAGTGCGCTACATCCATATCGACGAGATCCTGGCCATCGCTCGCACGGTCAACGATACCGAGCACAGCGTGCGTGACATGGGACTTTTGGTGTCAGCGATCGAACGGCCCCGGACGAACGTGTTCGGGGCCGAGCTGTATCCCACGCTGCACGAGAAGGCGGCGGCACTGCTGCACTCCGTCGCTCGCAATCACGCGCTGATCGACGGCAACAAGCGCACCGCCTGGCTTGCCATGCGTGTCTTCCTGCGGTTCAACGGGGTCAGCGCCAGTACCGCCCCGCCATCCGTCTCTGTGGCTGGCCCGTTCGTCGAGGAAGTCGCGCAGGACAACATCGATGTACCGGCTATTGCCAAGCGCCTGTCGGCCTGGTTCCCCGTTTCCTGACGTTCGACGTCGTGGGTACGGGACGGAATGAGGTTCTGGGAGCGGTGCTGGCTCCTGGCAGTCCGCCGGGGGACTGACCCGTTCGTTCCCAGCGGTCACGGAATGCGCTGTCCGTGCCCCTCGCGCGCCCCCGTGCGCACTGAGCCGGTCCTCTCGCCTCCAACAAGCTGTGTCTGCGGTATCCACCGTCCACGTCCACAGCTTGGAGGGGGGCAAGGTGCCGGAGGAATGGATACGGGCTCTCGTGGCGGACTTCGGATCCGAGTGCAGGGAGCGTCTGCGGGTCAGCGACACGGAGGCGGGACCATCCCCGCGCGTGCGGGGAGCAGGCGGTGAGCCAGCGCAGCAGGAGGGTGATGTCGGGACCATCCCCGCGCGTGCGGGGAGCAGAGGTGGCGCGGTACCGGACGGGCCGGTCCTGGGGGACCATCCCCGCGCGTGCGGGGAGCAGGTCTTCATGGGCATGGCCTCGGGCGTGGCCGAGGGACCATCCCCGCGCGTGCGGGGAGCAGACGAGGTCCCGCTTGAGTGCCGAGTCGCCGATGGGACCATCCCCGCGCGTGCGGGGAGCAGACTTGCTGACCTGCGAGTCTATTGCCGCAGGGACACGATCTCAGTGACTTTCGCAGGTTCCGACCAATAGGGCATTTATGGTAATCGGCCTCGTAGGCGGTTCTCGATGGATCAGGGGAAGCCGACGATCTTATGTGACGGGGGTGGCTGTTTGCCTGTAGTTGCTTCTATTGGCTTGTTTTGGTGTGAGGTGGCGGTCGGTGCCTGTATCAATCGCTCATGAGTGGTGAGGGGAGCGCTTGTGCCGGCCTGTTGGGTCGGATCGGGGGGTCCGCCCGGTCGGTGTGGGCCAAGTATGACCGCGATACCGATGGGTGGTTGCCGTTGTGGCGGCACATGGAGGATGCCGCTGCGGTGGCGGGCCTGTTGTGGGACCGGTGGCTGCCGGTAGGGGTGCGCAGGCTGGTGGCCGAGGCGTTGCCGCAGGGTGATGCGGACGCACATGCCCTCGCTGTGTGGCTTGCCGGTGTGCATGACATCGGTAAGGCCACGCCGGCGTTCGCCTGCCAGGTGGACCAGCTTGCCGAGACGATGCGTCAGCATGGGCTGGAGATGCGCTCGGCGAGGGCGATGGGGCCGGACCGTCGGATCGCGCCGCACGGACTGGCTGGACAGGTGCTGCTGGGGGAGTGGCTGGAGGAAAGGCACGGGTGGGTGCCCGCCCGGACCGGGCAGTTCACGGTTGCTGTGGGCGGGCATCACGGTGTGCCGCCCGAACACGCCCAGATCACAGCCTTGTACGAGCATGAAGAGCTGCTGCGTACTCCTGGTGCGAGCGGCCGGGTCTGGCGGCAGGTGCAGACAGAGCTGCTCGACGCCTGCGCCGAGCGTTTCGGTGTGGCACAACGGCTCGCGGCATGGCGGGCGGTGAAGCTGCCGCAGCCGGTGCAGGTGCTGCTCACCGCGCTGGTCATCGTCTCCGACTGGATCGCCAGCAACCCGGATCTTTTCCCGTACTTCCCTGATGGCGCGTCCCGTGATGACCAGGAGCGTCTCACCGCAGCCTGGCAGGGACTGGACCTGCCGGGGGTCTGGCGGGCCGAGGAATCATGCCGAAGTGCACAGGAGTTGTTCGCTTCCCGGTTCGAACTGCCGACGGGAGCGCGGATACGCCCGGTCCAGGAGACGGCCGTGGAACTCGCCCGGGCCATGGAGACGCCTGGTCTGTTGATCGTCGAGGCACCGATGGGGGAGGGGAAGACGGAGGCGGCGCTTGCCGTGGCGGAGATCTTCGCGGCGCGTTCGGGGGCGGGAGGCGTGTTCTTCGCTCTGCCCACCATGGCCACCGGCAACGCCATGTTCCCGCGCCTTCTGGATTGGCTGGAGCGATTGCCGGGGGTGGCCGGCTTTCGCCGTTCGGTACATCTGGCGCATTCCAAGGCCGCTCTCAACGAGGACTTCGCCGGCCTGATGGCCCGTGCCGGGCGGGTCACGGCTGTCGGGGTGGACGAAGCGACGTCCGCGCCTCGGCAGCGGCACCACACGCAGCACCGTGCGGCTGCCGAACTCGTGGCGCACGCATGGCTGCGTGGCCACAAGAAGGCCATGCTGGCCTCGTTCGTCGCGGGCACCATCGACCAGTTGCTGTTTGCCGGATTGAAGAGCAGACACCTGGCACTGCGGCACCTCGCCATGGCGGGGAAGGTCATCGTCATCGACGAGGCCCACGCCTACGACACGTACATGAGTGTGTACCTGGACCGGGTGCTGTCCTGGTTGGGGGCCTACCGGGTCCCGGTGGTGGTGCTGTCAGCGACCCTGCCGGCTTCACGCAGGCGGGAACTCGTCCAGGCGTACTCCGGCCGGGCCGATGCCGAGCCGGAGACGGCCGCATCGGATGTGTACCCGCTGCTGACCGCAGTGGCTCCGGGCGGCTCCGCACTGTGCCGCCGCCCGCAGGCGTCAGCCCGGTCGACGGCGGTCTGCCTGGAACGCCTCGACGACGGCCCGGATGTCCTCGGCGACCGGCTGGAGCACGAGTTGGCCGACGGCGGGTGCGCCCTGGTGATCCGGAACACGGTCAGGCGGGTGCTGGAGACGGCTCGCGCGCTACGCGACAGGTTCGGGGCCGAGAACGTGACCGTGGCCCATTCGGGCTTCGTCGACCTCGACCGGGCGGACAAGGACAGCACGCTGCTGCGCCTGTTCGGGCCACCGGAGAAGACGGATGGCAGGCCCACAGGCCGGCATGTCGTGGTGGCCAGCCAGGTCGCCGAACAGTCCTTGGACGTCGACTTCGACCTGCTGGTCAGCGACCTGTGCCCCGTCGACCTGCTGTTGCAGCGCATGGGGCGGCTGCATCGCCACCAGCGCGGCCCGGGGCAGAAGGAGCGGCCCGGGCGGCTGCGGACGGCGCGCTGCCTGGTGACGGGAGCCGACTGGACGGCCCATGTGCCCGCCCCGGTGCGGGGCTCGGTCGCCGTGTACGGGCAGTACACCCTGCTGCGATCGGCCGCAGTGCTCCTTCCTCACCTCGACGGCGGGTCCGGGCGGCCGGTGCGGCTTCCGACCGACATCAGCCCGCTCGTGCAGAGCGCGTACGGGGAGGCACCGGTCGGGCCGGACCATTGGCAGGAGGCGATGAAGAGGGCACGCGAACAGTTCGAGCGGCACCGCGACGATCAGGCCGGGCGCGCCGCCGTGTTCCGGCTCGGGGGCGTCGGCAAGCCGGGACGTCCGCTGTTCGGCTGGGTCGCCGCCGGAGTCGGGGACACGGACGACACCCCTGCCGGGCGTGCCCAGGTCCGCGACAGCCGGGACAGCCTGGAAGTCGTCGTCGTCCAGCGCCGCGGCGATGGGCATCTCGTCACCCTGCCCTGGCTCAAGCCGGACAGCAAGAAGCGGCAACGAGCCGGTCTCGCACTGCCGCAGGATGCCACGCCGACGCGGTTCGCGGCCCGTACGGCCGCGAGCTGTGCCCTGCGGCTCCCCAGGCAGTTCTCCGGCGAGACCATGGACCGAGCCATCCAGGAGCTGGAGCAGTTGTACATGCCCAAGTGGCAGGGCAATGACAGCCCTTGGCTTTCCGACCAGCTCATTCTCGCCCTCGACGAGAATTGTCAGACCCGGCTGGCAGGATTCTCGCTCCGGTACAGCCCAAGTGACGGCCTGGAGGTGACCCGTGCTGAAGAGTCGCCTACGTGAATTCATGGGTGAGCCATCCCGGCGCGGGCGGGGAGCAGTGAAGCACCTTCATGCCTACGGAACACGGTTGGTGGACGGCGGGCGGATGTCCCGTGCGCTCAACGGCCGCCTGCCGCAGGGGTATGCGTGGACGACCGGCATCGTCCAGATGTTCGTCTCCGCGGCGGGCATGGTCAGACCGGTCTGACAGGCTTCTGTCCCCGCTACAGTCCCAGCCACTGTCTTGAGGTGAGCATTGCCTGAGAACAGTTCCAGCAGCGATGGCGCGCTGTCCTTCGACCTGATCCGTCAGCCGTGGATCCCGGTGCTGAACAGCGACGGTTCTCCACACGAGTTATCGCTGTCTCAGGTCTTCGCCCACGCCGCTGATCTCCAGCGCATCGTCGGCGACCTCGCCACGCAGGAGTTTGCCCTGATCCGCCTCCTGTTGGCCATCGCGCACGATGCCCTGGACGGGCCGGGCAGCGCCGAGGAGTGGGCGGAGCTGTGGGAGGACCCCGACTGCTTCGCCTCCGTCCAGGCGTACTTGGCCGATCACCGCGAGCGGTTCGACCTTCTGCATCCGCGCACGCCGTTTCTGCAGGCCGCCGGGCTGCGTACCGCGAAGGACGAGGTGTTCTCCCTGAACCGGATCGTGGCCGACGTGCCCGCCGGGGAGCCGTTCTTCACGTCGCGGATGCCGGACGTGGAGCGGCTGTCCTTCGCCGAGGCCGCTCGGTGGGTCGTGCACGTCCACGCCTACGACACCTCAGGCATCAAGACCGGCATGGTGGGCGACGACCGGGTCAAGGGCGGCAAGGTGTATCCGCTCGGCACCGGCTGGGCGGGCGGGCTCGGCGGCGTCTTCGTGGAGGGCGCGACGCTGCGCCAGACGCTGCTGCTCAACCTGGTGGCGGCGGACACCGAAGCCCTTGACCTCTCTGCCGATGACCGGCCGGCCTGGCGCCGTGAGCCGGTCGGGCCGGGATCCGACGGCCGTGCTGCGAGCGGCCCGCGCGACCTGTACACCTGGCAGTCGCGCCGGGTGCGGCTGCATCATGACGCGGACGGTGTCCACGGTGTCGTCCTCGGCTACGGCGACCCGCTCGCCTGGCGGAACATGCACCGCCGTGAGCCGATGACCGCATGGCGGCGCAGCCCTGTTCAGGAGAAGAAGCTGGGGCAGTCACCCGTGTACCTGCCCCTGGAGCACGACCCGGCCCGCTCGGCCTGGCGGGGGATCGCCGCGCTTGTGGCCGACCGGCTGGAGGAGTCCGGCGGCGCCGACGGGCCGTCGCGTCTGCGCCCGCGGATCCTTGACTGGGTCGCCCGTCTGGTGACCGAAGGGCACCTGCCCCGCCGTTTCCTGATCCGTGCCCGGGTGGCCGGGGTCAGCTACGGGACCCAGCAGTCCGTGATCGACGAGGCCGTCGACGACCGCTTGGTCATGCCGGTCGTCCTGCTCCACGGGCAGGATCCCACCTACGCCCGACAGGCCATCTCCGCCGCCGAGGACGCCGATCGGGCGGTGCGGGCCCTGGGGGACCTCGCAGTCGACCTGGCCCGGGGGACCGGGGCCGAGCCGGAGGGTCCGAAGGCCGTAGCCCGTGCCGGGGGGTTCGACGCGCTGGACCATCCCTACCGAGGCTGGCTGTCCGACCTTGCGGAAGCCGACGACCCGTTCGAGCATCGCCACACCTGGCAGCGTCTGGTACGGCAGACGG
This sequence comes from Streptomyces sp. NPDC003284, assembly GCF_053589675.1. Lineage (NCBI taxonomy): Bacteria > Bacillati > Actinomycetota > Actinomycetes > Kitasatosporales > Streptomycetaceae > Streptomyces > Streptomyces sp. NPDC003284. The sequence continues at coordinate 147,659 of NZ_JBSFSI010000007.1, read as the reverse complement.
TGAGCCGTCTCGGGGACGATCTCATCGCCGCCGCCGGTGACGCGGCCTGGCAGGGCCGGATCCACACCGGCGACAAGGGCGGCACCCACTGGCTGAACGCGGGCCTGGCCGACGTGCGGTTCCGGCAACGCCTGGCCAGAGCGCTCGGGGACCCCGGCTCGCCCGGCTCTGCGGGCCCCGGCGAAAGCGACGCCGTTCCGGATGGCGACGGTCCGCCCCGGCCGGGGCCCGCCCGTCAGCCGGATTCCGACCACGCCGCGACCGACCCGGAGGTGCACGCATGACCCCAGCAACGCCCCTGTCCCCAGCCGCAACGCCCGTCGCGGTCCCGGTTCACCGACGGGTGGCAGACCTCGCCGCCACGCACATCGGACCCTGGCAGCAGGGATACCTCCAGGACAGGCCCCAGGCCGTGGCAGCCCTTGCCCGCCTGCGCCGCGGCGCAGGCTGTGAGGCGGGCCAGACGCCCGACCTGTGGAGCCTGATCGACACCGACCCGCTGCACACCCGGCCCGACAACACCCGGCCCTTGAGCGAGCCGGAGCTGGTGCGCGCCGAGAATGCGCTGCACACCGCCTGCACCCTGTGGGCATTCCACCAGCAGTCCCGCGGCACGCCCATGCACCGCCGGCACACCCGTGAACGGCCCGGTGGCCTCGGCGCGGCGGTCCGGCGCATGATGTCGGCCGACGGCACCGACGAGCCCATCCGCAAGCGTCTGGTCCGCGCGGGCACTGCCCCCGACCTCGTCGCGCTCGCCCAGCGGCTGCGCGACATCGTCGCTCTGCTGCGCCGCGACGACATCCCGCTCGACTACGCCCTCCTCGCCGGCCAGCTCTACCTCTGGCAGTGGCCCGACGGTCCCGCCACAGTCCGCCGCGCATGGGGCCGCTCCTTCCACGAGCAGCGACAATCTCGCCCGGCCCCGGACGAGAACACCACCCCGGACAGCGAATAAGGACGCCTTGTGAACCGCATCTTCCTGGACGTGCACGCCCTGCAGACCGTCCCGCCCAGCAACCTCAACCGGGACGACACGGGCGTGCCCAAAACGGCCGTCTACGGCGGCGTCTCCCGCGCGCGCGTCTCCAGCCAGGCGTGGAAGCGGGCCATCCGCACCTACTTCAAGGACGAGCACCTCCTCGACCCCGCCGAGCTGGGCGTGCGGACCAAGAAGGTCGTGGAACTCCTGGCCGACCGGATCACCGGCCTCGACTCGTCCGTCGGGCGCGAGACGGCCCTCCCCCTCGCCGACGAGATCATCAAGGCCGCGGGCATCAAGACCGAAGTCCCCAAGCGGAAGGCCGATCAGGCGAAGAAGGACGCAGGGCCCCTCCCCGCTCCCGAAAGCAAATACCTGGTCTTCCTCAGTTCACGGCAACTCGACGGCCTGGCCCGCCACGCCCTCGAAGGTGCCGCCGACATCACGGCCTTTCTGAAGAGCAAGGAGAACAAGGCGCGCGCCAAGGAACTCGCGGACACCCGCCACTCCGTGGACATCGCCCTGTTCGGCCGCATGGTCGCCGACACCGCCGACATCAACGTCGACGCCGCCGTGCAGGTCGCGCACGCCCTCAGCGTCCACCGGGTGGACAACGAGTCCGACTACTACACCGCCGTCGACGACGAGAACAAGGACGAGGAAACCGGCGCCGGAATGATCGGCACCGTCGACTTCAACTCCGCGACCCTCTACCGCTACGCCGCCCTCGGTGTGCACCAGCTCGCCGCCAACCTCGGCCAGGGCCTGCGCGAGGACGAACCGCGCACCGAGCCGGTACGCCGCGCCGTCGAGGCGTTCGTCCATGCCTTCGTCTCCTCCCTGCCCACCGGGAAGATCAACGCCTTCGGGCACCACACCCAGCCCGACGCCGTCGTCGTCAGGCTTCGCACCACCCGGCCGATCAGCTACGTCGCCGCCTTCGAGGACCCGGTCCGCAGCGAGGGCGGCGGCCACCTGCGCAAGGCAGCCGACCGGCTCGCCGCCTACGCCACCGATGTCGAGCGTGTCTACGGCGACCCCGAGACCACCCTCACCTGGGTTCTGCGCGTCGGCCCCGCCACGCACGAGCTCGCCGAGCTCGGCACCGAGACCGGCACACAGCGCGAACTCGCCGCAGCCGTCGGCCAGGCCGTCGCCGAACGCCTGGAGAGGCCCGCATGAGCCGCGCGGGCGTCCTCGCTCTCCGCCTGGCAGGTCCCCTGCAGTCCTGGGGCGCCTCCTCCCGCTTCACCCGCCGCACCACCGAATCGGCCCCGACCAAGAGCGGCGTCGTCGGCCTGCTCGCCGCGGTGGCCGGCGTCGAACGCGGCGACGACACACGCCTGGCTCCCCTGGCGGCGCTCCGCTTCGGTGTCCGCGTCGACCAGCCCGGCACCCGCATCCGGGACTTCCACACCGCCCACCACGGCGTCAGTGGCGCGTCCATGCCCCTGTCCGAACGCTTCTACCTCGCCGACGCCGTCTTCGTCGCCGCACTCGAAGGCGACCACACCCTGCTCACCAGCCTGCACGATGCCCTGCGCACCCCTGCGTACCCGCCCTACCTCGGACGGCGCTCCTGCCCGCCCACCGAACCGGTCGGCCTCGGACTGCACGAGGACACCCGCCTGGAGGAGGTACTGACGCACGTGCCCTGGCAGGCATCCGCCTGGTATCGCAGAAGCCGTCCCACTCCGCAGAACCTGACGGTGCTGCGCGAGACAGCCCCCGGCGAGCCCGTCACAGCGGCAGACGTCCTGCGCGACCAGCCGGTCAGCTTCGACGCCGCACACCGGCGGCACACACTGCGCACCGTCGCCACCACTCCCGTGCCCACCCCTGTCCCGGCCGGCGGCGGCTCGCAGGAGACGCACGATCCGTTCGCCGCCCTCGATGTCCTGGAGGATGACAGCGCCTGATGTTCATCACCCGCTTCCGCGTCAACACCGCGCGGCCCGGCGCCCGCCGCCTGCTGTCCTCACCTCAGGTCATGCACGCGGCCGTCATGTCGTCCTTCCCGCACATCCTGCCCTCCGACAGCCCGCAGCCCAGCGCACCACGCGTGCTGTGGCGGCTGGACCAGCAAGCCCGCGCCGAGGTACTGCTGTACATCGTCAGCCCCGACCGCACCGACCTGACCCACCTGGTCGAGCAGGCCGGATGGCCCGCCGTTGCCGGCCCCGAGAACCCCGGCTGGCAGACCCGGTCCTACGCCCCGCTCCTTGAGCGGCTGACCGCCGGTGACCGCTGGGCATTCCGCCTGACCGCGAACCCCGTACACACCATCCGCCGCAAAGAAGGCGAACCCCGCAAGGTCACCGCCCACCTCACACCCATCCACCAAATGGGATGGCTGCTCGACGAGAAACGCCAAGAACGCCTCGGCTTCCGCGTCTGCGAGAAGCCGGCCGACCGCCGGCTACTGCCCGAGGGCACCACCCACGGGGGGCGCCCCTCCCCGGGCGATCGCTTCGAACTGGCCATACGAGACACGAAGTCGCTCGTCTTCGACAAGAACCGCAGCGCCGGCGGCCGCCGGGACAAGCCGGTCACCGTCGTCACCGTCACCTTCGGAGGACGCATGGAGATCACCGACCCCGACGCCCTGCGCCGCACCCTCACCCAGGGCGTCGGCCGCGCCCGCGCCTACGGCTGCGGCCTGCTCACCCTCGCCCCCCTCACCCGTCCCACCCCGAATACGCCATGAGCATCCCCTCCCAGCGGTCGGCACTGACCCCGCGCCAGCTCACCCGCACCGACGAACGGCTCTCCTTCGTCTACCTGGAACGCTGCACCGTCCACCGCGACGCCAACGCCATCACCGCCCAGGATGCCGAAGGCACCACCCACATCCCCTCGGCGACCATCGGCACCCTCCTCCTGGGCCCCGGAACACGCGTCACCCACCAGGCCATGAGCGTGCTCGGCGAGACCGGAGCGGCAGTCTGCTGGGTCGGCGAACACGGCGTCCGCTACTACGCCTCCGGCCGCGCCCTCAGCCGTTCCTCCCACCTCATGGAGGCCCAGGCCCGGCAGTGGGCCAACCCACGCAACCGCCTCGCCGTGGCGCGAGAGATGTACCGGCTGCGTTTCCCGGACGAGGACCCGGCCGGTCTCACCAGGAACGAACTGCTCGGCCGAGAGGGACGGCGACTCAAGGACTGCTACCGAGCCCAGGCCGCCCGCACCGGCGTCCCCTGGCGGGGCCGCCGCTACATCCCCGGCGACTTCAGCAGCGGCGACGCCGTCAACCAGGCCGTCACCGCCGCCGCCCAGTGCATGTACGGCATCGCCCACGCCGTCGTCACCTCCCTGGGATGCAGCCCGGCCCTCGGTTTCATCCACTCCGGCCACGAACTCTCCTTCGTCCTGGACATCGCCGACCTCTACAAGACGGAAATCGGCATCCCGCTCGCCTTCGACGTGGCCGCACAGAGTGAGGAGGACGTAGGCTCCCGCACCCGGCGTGCACTGCGGGACCGCATCACCGAGACATCCTTGCTGCACCGGTGCGTCGACGACATCAAACGCCTCCTGCTGCCAGAGACGGCCACTTCCTCGGACTCCGGCGACGACCGGGACGTCGTCACACTCCAGAGCGATCACAACCACCAGGTCGCCTCCGGCGTCAATTACGACGGGCCCGACTACGGGGACGAGCTCTGGTGACCGTCATCGTCCTCACGCCCGGCCGGACTACGCGGCTTCCTCACGCGCTGGATGCTGGAGATCTCCGCCGGCGTGTTCGTGGGCAATCCCTCAGCCCGCATCCGCGATGTGCTCTGGGGCGAGATCCAGCAGTACGCGGGGCAGGGCCGCGCTCTGCTGGCCCACACCACGAACAACGAGCAGGGCTTCACCTTCCGCACCCACGACCACACCTGGCATCCGGCCGACCACGAGGGCGTCACCCTGATCCGCCGCCCCGACCCGAACGCACCTCCCGCCGGTACGGATCTCCGAAACGGATCCCCCTCCGGCTGGAGCCGGGCCGCCAAACGACGACGCTTTGGGAGAGGGTGATGCGCATCGCAAGGCTTTTATCCTGTATGCCGGAGTCGGGGAAAGTACTCCGAAACGGCTCTCGGTCCCAGTAGAACCGCAGGTCATTCAGCCTGCTCCCCGCACCCGCGGGGATGGTCCCAGCTACGGCCTGTCGGACGGGGGGGAACCGGACTGCTCCCCGCACCCGCGGGGATGGTCCCGAGGTCCGCCGCCTGCTCTGGCAGCACGCCAGCTGCTCCCCGCACCCGCGGGGATGGTCCCGGGGTTCTACGCCAACCCCTGCCGCCGGAGGTCTGCTCCCCGCACCCGCGGGGATGGTCCCCAGTTCCAGGACCTCAACTCGGGCGCGGCGTCCTGCTCCCCGCACCCGCGGGGATGGTCCCCCGCGCTCTTCTCGGCGCTGTGGATGTGCGCGCTGCTCCCCGCACCCGCGGGGATGGTCCCAAATACGCCAAAGAAACCCCTGGCATGGCGTCCTGCTCCCCACACCCGCGGGGATGGTCCCACGCAACGCATTGACCCGGTGGCTACAGCGCCCTGCTCCCCGCACCCGAGGGGATGGTCCCAGGCCATGGCCACGAGGGCGGCAGCCGCTGAGCTGCTCCTCGCACCCGCGGGGATGGTCCCATGCGTATGGCGGTGGCGACTTTGAGCCGGGCCTGCTCCCCGTACCCGCGGGGATGGTCCCCCAGGTGATCGTCATATAGGGCCCTCAATGTGGTGTCTGTGAGCGCGGCGACGATGTGGTGCGGCCCGGGTTCCTGCTCGGTTTCGGTCCATGCTTTCGGCGATGCGTGCCGGCGCAGAAGCAGGTCGGTCGGGTCGGTCCACTCGGTGAGGTTCCCGCGGCTGCGTGCCGCGCCATGTAGTCGTACACGCGCCCCACGTACCCGGGGAGCTCGGACAGGCCCAGTGGGACGGCCTCGGCATTCTCGACGACGAGCCCACTGCAGATGCTGCCGAAAAGGCCGACTTGCCGCAGCAGTGGCGGTACGGCAGGGCGTTGTTGGCGTGAGTTGTGTTCCGAGGGTGAAGGGCGAACGCTTTTACGGACTGAAATCCCCCGGATAGAGCGGGCGCGAGGAGTGGGTGAATCGTCCTTGCTCTCTGCGGACCATGGGATCAGCGGGCGGGGGCTGATGCCAGCGTCCTCCCCGGAGTGGTGGAGGCGGCGCGGGGGCGGGGTGCTGGGCGGCACGTCCGGATCTGGGGCTGCGTGACATGGCGTATGCGATCCGCCGACCCCACCGCCGTGCTCCGCAGCCGCAACGCGGCGTCATCTCACCGGGAAAGCGCAATACGGTGAATTCTCCAGCCGCAGGTGGCGAACCGCCGAGGCAGCCCATGTCGGTTTATGGCAGCCGGAGTTCCGCCCGGACCGTTTTGCCGGGCCGCACCCTCGCGCGGGGCGACGGCCCACCGCGTCGCCAGCTCCGCGACGATCAGCAGGCTCCGGCCGGACTCCGCGTCGCCGGGTGGTTCCTCCCGGAGGGCGGAGGCACACGTTCCGGCCGGGTGTCGGTGATCTCGACGCGCAAGGCGGCAGTGGCGTGGGTGAGCCGGACGCGGGAGCCCCGTCCGGCGACGTGCCCGTGTCGTACGGCGTTGGCCGCCAGTTCGGCCGTGATCAGCGTGAGCGTGTCGTTGACCCGGCCGCCGTACGGGTGCCCCCACGAGTCGAGCCGCGAGCCGCTGGGAGACCAGCCTGCGGGCGAGGCGGGCGCCGCGGGGCGACGAGGTGAACGCCATCGCGAACTCGGGGAGGGGCCGGGGGTCGGTGGAGTGCACCCGGGGGTGGAGATTCAGCTGTTCATGTGGCCCACGCTGCCGGTGCCGTCCTAGCGTGACCAGATGCGGCGCGCACACGGAGAGTTGCTGTAGGTGACGTGTGCGCGGGTGTAGGCGGGCAGGGCGTGTCGGTGGGCGCGGGGACGCGTTGGCCGAGGGAGGTGGTGCGAGGATGAGTGAACCGGCGGGACTGGCGGACGAGGTGTCCGACGCCGAGAGCGGTGACGAGCCCGAAGCGGATGCCGGACCCGGTGTCCTGCGGGTCTTCGGGCGCCAGCTGAAGCGCTTTCGGGTGCGGGCGGGTTTCGAACGGCCCGAGTTCGGCGCGCTGACCGGGTACTCGGTGTCGACCATCGCCGCGTACGAGCAGGGGCGCCGGGTGCCGCCCCCCAGGTTCATCGACCAGGCGGACGAGGTGCTGGACGCGGGCGGGGTCCTCCAGGAGATGAAGGAGGAGGTGGCTCGGGCACAGTATCCGGCGTTCTTCCGGGGTGCGGCGCGGTTGGAGGCGGGGGCGGTCGAGTTGCATGTGTACGCCAATCAGGCGGTGCCGGGCTTGTTGCAGACCGAGGAGTACGCGCGGGCGGTGTTCGGCATGTGGCGCCCTCTGCTGGACGAGGAGACGATCGTCCAGCGCGTGACGGCTCGGCTGGCTCGGCAGAACATCTTCGAGCGTAGGCCGATGCCCACCATCAGCTTCGTCATCGAGGAGGCGACGCTACGGCGTCCGTTGGGAGGTGACAGTGTCCTGCGCGGACAACTGGAGCACGTGTTATTGGTAGCGCAGCAGCGTAACGTCGAGTTGCAGGTGATGCCGACTCAACGCGAGGAACATGCCTCACTCGGTGGGCCGTTCACCTTGATCGAGACGAAAGAAGGGCGCAGGATCGCGTACGTGGAGGCGCACAAGGAGAGCCGTCTCTACACGGAGCGCAGCTCGGTGCGCGAGTTCGAGGAGCAGTACGGGATTCTCCGCGCTCAAGGACTCACTCCCCGGGAATCGCTTGCGTTCGTTGAGAAGCTGCTGGGAGAGAGATGACGATGAAGCCTGACCAGTCCGGCCCTGGTCTCACGTGGTTCAAGAGCAGCTACAGCAGTGGGGCGGGCGGCGAGTGCATCGAGGTCGCCGTCGGCCCTCACGCCGTCCACGTACGCGACTCCAAGGACGTGGCCCGCAGCGGCCTCGCGGTCGATGCCGAGGCCTGGACGACGTTCGTCGGCTTCGCCGCTCAGTAGGCGGCAGGTGTGCCCCCGGTCCGGGCCGGGGGCACACCTGTATCGGGCTGTCGGCGGGCGGAGCCAGACGCCCGGGTTCGGTCTCTGCGGACGCACCTCCTCCCGCCATGCCTCGCTGACGTCGGAGACCCACTCGGCGGACGAGGGACACGGACCGTGGGCGGGACCCCGCATGCGCGAGACCACGCGCCCCAGGTGCGGATGCGATCAGCTATGGATATGTTGCTGGTTGTTGCGTCTGTTCGGTTCTAGTGTGTTCTGCCATGTTTCACCCCTTCGGTGTGCTGAGTGGCTGGTGGATGGATGGGCGTCCTGCGCGATCACCCGGAGCTCGCGCTGTTCCTGTGTCTCGCCGTGGGCTATCTGCTCGGCAAGCTGCGGGTGGGGCCGATCACGCTGGGGGGTATCTGCGGCACGCTGATCGTGTCGTTGCTGCTGGGGGCGTGGGCGAAGGTCGCGGTGGCGGAGGATGTGAAGACCGTGTTCTTCGCGATCTTCATCTTCGCGCTGGGATACATGGCCGGTCCGCAGTTCTTCGCTCATCTCAACCGGCGCAGCCTGCGGTACTTCAGTCTGTGTCTGATCGAGCTGGTCTGTGTGCTCGGGATCGCCTTCGGGCTGGCCAAGTCGTTCCGGCTGGACGTCGGCACCGCGTCCGGGATCCTGGCGGGGGCGGCCACCGAGTCCGCCGTGGTCGGTACGGCCACCGAGTCCATCGCGAAGCTGAGCGGGCTCACCCCGGCCCAGGTCAGCCAGTACCAGGGCCATGTGGCCACCGCGTACACCGTCTGCTATCTGTTCGGCCTGATCACCGTCGTGATCTACACCAGCCAGCTGATGCCGATGCTGATGCGGATCGATCTCGCCGACGCCTCCCGTGCGCTGTGGGAGCGGATGCGGGGTGGCGGTGGCGGGCTCGAGGGGGACGAGCAGGAGGCTCTGCCCGCGCTGGTCGGACGGACCTTCTTCGTCACGCACGCGGACGGCCGTACCGTCGAATCCCTGGAGCGCGAGCTGGACGGGCGGGTCACGGTGGAGGCGGTGCGGCGGGGCAGCAAGCTTCTCACCGCGCCCGCGCCCGGCTTCGCACTCATCCTGTCCGATCTGGTGCTGCTGGTCGGACGCCGGGCCGACGTCATCGAGGCGAGCCGGGTCATCGGCCCGGAGACCGCCGGGCTGCCCGACCTGGACACACACCTGGCCACCAGCCAGGTCGCCGTCACCGAGAAGGCCACGGACGGCCGCACCCTGGGCGCGCTGCGCCAGGACCATCCGGAGTTCGCCCGCGACGGCGTCTACGTCACCGAGGTGGTGCGCGGTGATCTGCGGCTGCCCGCCTCCGCCGACACCGTCGTGCACCGCGGTGACGTACTGACGCTGGTCGGCGCCCGCTCCGGGCTGAGCCGGATCACCGCGAAGCTGGGCGCGCTCGTCAGGAACGACACCACCGACTTCGTCTACCTCGGTCTCGGGATCGCGGCCGGCTCGCTGCTGGGCCAGGTCGTGGTCCGTCTCGGTGACGTCCCGCTGTCCCTGGGCACCGGCGGCGGCTGCCTCGTCTCCGGGCTGCTGTTCGGCTGGTTCCGCTCGCGCCGGCAGACCTTCGGAGCCTTCCCGCCGCAGGCCGCGACGACGCTGAAGGACATGGGCCTGGCCGTCTTCATCGCCTGCACCGGCCTGACCGCGGGGCCGCAGGCGTGGCCGCTGCTGAAGCAGTACGGGGCACTGCTGCCGGTCGCCGGGATCGCCATGGTGCTCGTGCCGGCGTCCGTCTCGCTCGTGGTCGGCCGCACGCTGCTGCACATCGAGAAACCCCTGCTGATCGGCGCCATCGCGGGCCAGCAGTGCTCCACCCCGGCGATCACCTCCATCACCCAGGTCGCCCGCAGTTCCGTGCCGATGCTCGGCTACACCATCACCTACACCCTGTCGAACTTCCTGCTCCCGCTCACCGGCCCGCTCCTGGTCGGTGTCCTCGGAGCCTGACCGGACGGCCGGACACCGCCCGCACCCCCGGCCCGCACACCCAGGAGGATCCGTTGACCGAGGTGAGCCTGTCCCACGAGCAGATCAAGGCGTACGCCCGGCTCTCCCCGTTCGAGCTGAAGAACGTCTTCGTCGGCCTGGCCGAGCACGCCCAGCTCAACGAGCCCGGCCAGAAGGGCAAGTCGCAGGCGCAGATGCTCAACGCGGGCCGCGGCAACCCCAACTGGGTGGCGACCGGACCGCGCGAGGCCTTCCACGCCCTCGGCTACTTCGCCCTCACCGAGTCCAAGCGGGTCTGGACGGCCGACAACCTCGGCGGGATGCCGGAGCGACAGCGCGCCGGGGACCGCTTCGACGCGTTCGTCAGGCAGCACCCGGGCATGCCCGGCATCGAACTCCTCGCCACCTGTGTGTCGTACGCGCTGGAGCGCTTCGGCTTCGACAAGGACTCCTTCGTCCATGAACTGGCCGACTCGGCCGTCGCCGACAACTATCCGGTGCCCGACCGCATGCTCCCGCACGCCGAGGAGATCGTCCGCGGCTACCTCGCCGACGAACTCCTCGGCGGGCAGGCGCCCACGAGTGACCGGCTCAGCCTGTTCGCGACCGAGGGCGGCACGGCCGCCATGTGCTACATCTTCGACTCCCTGATGAAGAACGGCCTGTTGCACCAGGGGGACCGGATCGCGCTCATGGTGCCGGTCTTCACCCCGTACATCGAGATCCCGCAACTCGACACCTACGGCTTCGACGTCACCTATGTGAAGGCCGACATGTTCGCCGAGACGGGTGTGCGCGAGTGGCGCTACCCGGCCGAGGAGGTCGCCAAGCTGGCCGACCCGTCCATCCGGCTGGTCTGCCTGGTCAACCCCTCCAATCCGCCGTCACTGGCCCTGAGCGACCGGGTCAGGGAGCAGATCAAGGACATCGTGCGGACCGCGAACCCGCGGCTGATGATCGTCACCGACGACGTCTACGGCACCTTCGTGGAGGGCTTCCGCTCGCTGGCCGCCGACCTGCCCCGCAACACGCTGCTGGTCTACTCGTACTCCAAGCACTACGGCGCCACCGGCTGGCGGCTCGGTGTGATCGGCCTGCACGACGACAACGTGATCGACGAGATGATCGCGGAGCTGCCGCGGCCGGAACAGGACCGCCTGGAGCGGCGGTACGGCACCCTGACACTGGAACCGGCGCAGATGCGCTTCATCGACCGCATGGTCGCCGACTCCCGTCAGGTGGCGCTCAACCACACAGCCGGCCTCTCCCTCCCGCAGCAGGTCATGATGGTGCTCTTCTCCCTCTTCGGCCTGCTGGAGCAGGGGCAGGAGTACAAGCACCGGATCCGGGACACCGTCCGGCGGCGGCTCGCCCTGCTGCTGGAGGGCGCACACATGAAGATCGCCCACGACCCCGGGCGCGCGAGCTACTACGTCGAACTCGACCTGCTCGCCGAGGCGGAACGCGAACACGGCCCCGGCTTCGCCCAGTTCCTGACCACGGCCCACGAGCCGATCGACCCGCTGCTGCGCCTCGCCGAGCAGACGGGGGTCGTCCTCCTCAACGGCGGCGGCTTCGACGGACCCGAGTGGTCGGTGCGGGTGTCCCTGGCCAACCTCGACGACCTCGACTACCTGAGGATCGGACACCATCTGCGGCACATCTTCGACGCCTACGCCGCCGAATGGCAGGCGCGGAGCAGCGGGACCGGGACAGCGTCGGCAACGAGCGAGGAGGAACATGATGGGCGTTGAGGAGATCGGCCCGCGGACGGTGGGCGGAAAGCTGATGTACAACCGGGCCGTCCGGATCGACGAGCCGCGCAGCATGCTGTTCGTCTCCGGGCACGAGGCGCGGGACGACGACGGGAACATCGCCCACCGCGGGGACATGGCCGGGCAGATGAGGCTCGCGCTGCGGCGGCTCGGTGAGACCGTGTCGGAGGCGGGGATGACGATGGCCGATGTGGTGCAGATCCGGGTCGTCACCACCGACCTCGCCACCTGCAAGGCCCGGTACGGCGTGCTCATGGACGAGCTCGCGGCGCGGCAGTGCCGCCCGGCCAGCCTGCTGGCGGAGGTCAGCGCCCTGTCCGACCCCGACATGCTCATCGAGATCGAGGCCGTCGCGGTGCGCTGAAGCGGCGTTGCCGCCGTGGCCCTCCCCTCGAAGCGGGCAGGCCGAGGACGCGGCCCCCATAGCTCCCCTTTATGACGGCATCGGCCGGACCGTCCTACTCGGGCGGTTCGCCGGACAGGAAGCTGGCTTCAGCAGCATCGCACGACGTCACGCAAGGGGTAGGGCAGTGAGAAGCACATACATGGCCGTGATGACGGCTGCCGCCGCGATGGCTCCGGCGGTCCTCGGGGCGGCCGCGCCCGCGGCAGCGGGCGAGGGGCCCGGCACGGTCCTGGCGGCGTCCGACCGGAGCGCGGCGGAGGGTCCGGGGCCCCGGGGCGGGCAGGCACATGCCGACACGGCCCCGGACCTCAGGCTCGAAGGTGTCCCGGAGACCGTCGAGGCAGGCGGCGACTGGGCGGAATTCTCCGTCGTCATCGACAACGCCCATGACGGGGGCGAGGTCTGGATGCTCGACATGGCTCTCAACACGGACGGTCCTCAGGTGTACGGGGACGACCTCCAGGTCCAGGTCCATGTCGACGGCGTGTGGCGTGACGCACGGATCGACAGCGATCCGGGGCTGGGCAACTTCGATCTCGCGCTGCTGGAAGCGTTCTCGCTGCCCGAGGGGCGTACCACCGTTCCTGTCCGTATCCGCGCCGGAGCGGACGCCCCGCTCGTCGAGTTCTTCATGGGGCCACGGATCTATGACGGTCAGGTTGAGTCGGACCCGGCCTACTGGGTGGCCTCAAGGATCAGCGCCCTCACTGAGGGCGGCGAGAAGCCGGGCGAGGGCGAGAAGCCCGGCGGGGGCGGGAAACCCGGTGACGGTGAGAAGCCCGGCGGAGGGGAGAAACCCGGCGACGAGGGAAAGCCCGCCGACCAGGAGAAGCCTGCCGACCCGGAGACACCTGGAGGCGACGGCACACCCGGGAGCGCTCAGAAGCCCGGCGACGAGCAGGTCGGTCAGGACGGTGCGGGTGCTGGTGGCGCGGCGCTGGCCGAGACCGGGGGCGGCGCCGCCTGGCCCGCGATGCTCGGTGCCGGGGGTGCCTCGCTCGCTGTCGGTGCGGGTCTGGCCGTCGTGGCCCGCGGACGCCGCCGTAAGGCCTCCTGAGCGGGCGGGTCGATCGGTCCGTGGCAGGGTCGGCGAGGGCGGTGCCGAGGGTCGCGTTCTTGGCTAGTGTGGCGAGTCCGGGGGCGGTGGGGGGAGATGGGTCGCATGAGCGGGCGGGGGGCCGTGGACTCTGGGCCGGCGCCGGTGCTGCGGGTGCCGCTCGGGGTGGTCGCCGGTCTCGGGGCGCTGGTCGTCGTCGTGCTCGGGGTGGCGTACGCCGGGCAGAGCGGGCCCACCGCGGTGGACGCGCGGATCACGGCGGGAGTCGAGGGGGCCGGGGCGTTCTGGCGGCATGTCGCCCTCTTCGCCGACTCGTTGGGGGAGCCGGTGGGGGCGGTGCTGCTGGTGTCGGCCGTCGTCGGGGTGTGTGTGCTGCTGCGGTCCCGGCGGGCGGCGGTGCTCGCCGTCGTCGGGCCGGGTGCGGCCGTGGCCGTGGCCACGGGGCTCAAGTCCGTGGTGGGGCGCACCATTCACGGGGACGACAACCTGTCGTATCCGAGCGGGCACACCGCCTTCGCCACCGCCGTCGCTCTCGTGGTGGCGCTGACCGTGGCCGGTCGGCTCGGGCTCGGCCGGGCGGCCGGTGTGCCGCTCGTGCTGGGCGCCGCGCTGGTGGCCGGTGGTGTCATGGGGTGGGCCGAGGTCGTCCTGGGCGCCCACTATCCGAGCGACGCCCTCGGCGGCTGGTGCACCGCGCTGGCGGTGGTGCCGGTCGCCGCGTGGACGGTCGACCGGGCGGCCGGCGCCGGACGGTGGCGGCGGCCGCGCTGATCCGGCGTCAGCTCAGGCCCAGCGCCGGAACACCGGTTTCACCGGGCGCCCGCCGAGCCACGGGGTCGGGTCGCCGTTGTCCAGGGCCTTCCGGTAGACCGCGCAGGCACCGGAGACGGCGTCGACGGTCTGGGCGATGTCGGCGTCGTCGAGCGCGCTGCTCACCACGAACGAGGGGGCCAGCACCCCGCCCGCGAGGAGCCCGCGCAGGAACAGGGTGCGGTAGCGCTGCGACGGCCGGCCGTTCTCGTCGAGGGTGGCGAAGACCAGGTTGCTGGCCCGGCCCCGGACGACGACGTGATCGGCGACGCCCGCCGCGGCCGCCGCCGCGCGTACACCGGCGGCCAACTGCTCGCCGAGATGGTGCAGTCGGGCGGTGACGCCCTCCTCGGTGTAGGTGGTGAGCACGGCCGTCGCGGCGGCCAGGGAGTGGGTCTCCGCGCCGTGCGTGGTGGACAGCAGGAACACCCGGTCGCCCGGGTGGCGCAGTCCGCCGCGTTCCATCAGGTCGCGGCGGCCCGCCAGCGCGGCGACGGCGAACCCGTTGCCCAGGGCCTTGCCGAACGTGGAGAGGTCGGGGACGACGCCGTACAGGCCCTGGGCGCCCGCCTCGGACCAGCGCAGGCCGGTGATCATCTCGTCGAAGACCAGGACGCAGCCGTGCCGGTCGGCCAGGTCGCGCAGTCCGGCGAGGTAGCCGGGCGGGGGCTCGGTGTGGGTGGCGGGTTCGAGGATCAGGCAGGCGACCTCGTCCCGGTGCCGGGTGAGCAGGTCCTCGGTGGCGGCCAGGTCGCCGTAGGGGAAGGCCAGGGTGAGGTCGCCGGTGGGCGCCGGGACACCGGCGTTCATCGGTGTGGTGCCGATGAACCAGTCGTCGACGGAGAAGAAGGGGTGGTCGGCGCAGACGGCCACCTTCGGGCGGCCGGTGGCGGCGCGGGCCAGGCGCACCGCAGCGGTGGTGGCGTCGGAGCCGTTCTTCGCGAACTTGACCATCTCGGCGGTCGGTACCGTCGCCAGGAAGCGTTCCGCCGCCTCGACCTCCACGATGGACGGCCGGACGAAGTTGCTGCCGCGGTCGAGCTGGCGGCGCACCGCCTCGGTCACGCGCGGATGGGCGTGGCCGAGGCTGACCGACCGGAGGCCGGAGCCGTACTCGATGTACCGGTTGCCGTCCACGTCCCACACATGGGCACCGTGGCCGTGGCTGATGACCGGGGCCAGGTTCTCGGGATACTGGTCGTCGCCCTTGGCGTAGGTGTGCGCGCCGCCCGGGATCAGGGCGTGCAGCCGTTCGTTCGCCGCGCGTGACCGGGGGAGGTCCAAGTCTCCCTGGAACGCGGTGTGCTCGGTGTTCTCGGTGTGCACTCCTGCCTCAGCTCACCTTCTGCCGCAGGGCCTCGGCGAGGCCCGGTGCCTCCCGGTCGCGCCGGGACGTCGAGGTGACCGGGAGCGGCCACGGGATGGCCAGCTCCGGGTCGTCGAAGGCGATCGTCACGTCCTCGGCCGGATCGTGCGGGCGGTCGATGCGGTACGAGACGTCGGCGGGGTCGGTGAGGGCCTGGAAGCCGTGCGCGCACCCGGCCGGGACGTAGAGGGTCACCTGGGTCTCGCCGGACAGCTCGAAGGAGGCCCGGCCGAGGTAGGTCGGCGAGTGCGGGCGCAGGTCCACGACGACGTCGTAGACCTTCCCGTACGAGCACCGCACCAGCTTGGCCTCGCCCGCGCCGGAGCGCAGGTGCAGGCCGCGCAGCACGCCGCCCGCCGAGCGGGACAGGCTGTCCTGGACGAAGGCGTCCGGGTCCAGGCCCACCGAGCGCAGCACGTCGGCGTCGAAGGTGCGGCAGAAGAAGCCGCGTTCGTCGGCGTGGGCCGTCGGCTCGAACAGGTACGCGCCGTCGATCTCGGGTACGTCGATCGCCTTCATGGAGCCTCCCGCAGGGCGTGGTCGGGGCCGGCCGCCGGGAACAGGGCCGCGGTCAGGGCGTCGAACTGGTCCTCCAGGCGCCGGGCGGCGTCCCGGTTGCGTTCGGCGAGGGTGCGGCGCAGCCCGGCCGACTCCTTCTCCAGCGACCGGAACTGCTCCAGCAGCCGGTCGGCGTCGACCTCGCGCGCCGGATGGCAGTACGCGGCGAGCCCCATCCCGGCCATCAGCGCGTCGCTCTTGGCCGCGTAGCAGAGCGCCAGGGCCGGAGTGCCGGTCCGCAGCGCGCAGATGAGATTGTGGTAGCGGACGGCCACCACGCTGTCGGCGGCCGCCGTCTCCCTCATCAGGTCGGCGAGGGAGGCCGTCTCGGCGGCGCTGACCAGCGGGGAGTCCACGGCGTCGAGGATCGCGGCGACCACCGGCGCGTCGCACCGGTCGCCGGTGAGCAGCCGGACCGGCCTGCCCTCCGCCACCAGCGCGCGGACGAAGCGGATCGTCCCGTCGAGGTAGCGGCGGTGGATCTCGTCGGCGCGGTCGCGGTCGTCGTCGCCGCCGTGGAAGTCCATGACGCCCACGCAGACCCGGCCCGGCTCCGCCGCGGGCCCGTCCGGCGGCACCGGCAGGGAGAACGCGAGGTCCGGGTGGACCCGGTCGCGCGAGGTGTCCACGCCCATCGCCCGGATCGCGTCGCGCGACGGGGCGTCGCGGTACGAGCGGTACGTGGCGAGCCGCGCCGACCAGCGCACCAGGACGCGGGTCGCCCGGTTCCCGATCGGCGCCGCGCCGACGCCGACCAGCGCGACGCGGGTGCCGCACAGCCGGCCGCTCGCGCAGAGCAGGAACAGCGCGTACGGGAAGCCCCACGGGCGCAGCGGCAGCGTGGCCTCCAGGACGCCCATGCCCGGCACGATCACCACGTCGTGGCGGCGCACCCAGGCGGCGGTGCGGAAGACGTCGACGAGTTTGCCGACGCCCTTGGCGGCGACCGCGCCCGCGCGCGACGCGGTCCGGTACTCGCCCCGGTACCAGTGCAGCCGCGTCGCCGGGATCCCGAACCGGGCCGTGACGGCTTCCGGGCCGCCGCACAGCGCGTCCACCGCCGCGTCCGGGTGCCGGGCGGCGAGGTGGCCGAGGACGGCCTGGAGCGAGCCGTCGTTGCCGAGGTTGCCGGAGCCGAGCAGGCCGAACACCCCGACCCGCGGCGGCCGTCGGGCGGCGGACGTCATGCCCGCCTCCCCTCGCGCCCGGCGACCAGGGCGTCGACCGACACGTCGAGCCGCTCCGGGTCGACCGGGGCGCGGTCCTCGACCCGCTCGCCCGCGCCCGGCCGGACCCGGCTGGCCGCCCACGCGGCCAGATGGCGGTAGCAGGCCCGCCGGTCGGCCGCGGACAGCGGCGCCCGCCGGACCGCGGCGACGAAGCCCTGGACGTACTCGGCGAGCAGCCGGGGCACCGGGTGCAGCGGGCCCGCCCGGCGCGGGTCCAGATTGACGCACCGGGCGCGCTTGCCCGGGTTGGCCCGCTCGGCGCGGTGCGGATGGTCGCGGCGGAAGTACAGCAGCTCCGGCACCTGGTGGAAGCGTCCGTGCAGGGTGATCTCGGCGACGAACGTGCGGTCCGCGTGGTGGTAGCTGTCCAGCGGCTTCACCCGGCGCAGCACGTCGGCCCGCATCACCCCGTAGAAGTCGTCGCCGCCCGGCTCGAACAGCAGGCTGCGGAAGCGCTCCGGCGGGTGCGGCGAGTCGGTGGCGAGGCCGTACTCGTAGGGGACCTTGAGCCGTCCGTCGCCGTCGACGACGGCCTGGCCGGTGTGCGCGAGGATCACGTCCGGCCGCTCGTCCAGCGCCTGGACGCAGCGCAGCAGCAGGTCCCGGCCGTACAGGTCGTCGTGCGAGGCCCACTTGAACAGTTCGCCGCGCGCCTCGGCGAACACCCGGTTGTGGTTCGGTGTGGCGCCGATGTTGCGGGGGAGCCGGAGGTAGCGGACGCGCGGGTCCCGCGCGGCGTACTTCCGGCAGATGTCCTCGGTCGCGTCGGTCGAGGCGTTGTCGGAGACGATCAGCTCGAAGTCCTCGTAGGTCTGGCCGAGCAGCGCGTCGAAGGACTCGGCCAGGTACTCCTCGCCGTTGTACACGGGCAGGCCGATGCTCAGCCGGGGACGGGCGGTCATGGGTTCCTCACTTCGGGTACGGGGTTGTGGTGCCGCTCGCGCAGGGCGGAGCGCAACTGCCGCCACCACAGGGCCGAGCCGCCGACGGTCGCGGCGGCGACGCCCCAGGCCGAGCCGACGGTCCCGGCGAGGGCCGCGCCGCCGAGCCCGCCGCCGACGTAGCAGGCGGAGGCGAACAACTGGCAGCGCAGGCTGCGCCGGGCCGCGCCGAGCGCGCGCAGCCCGGCCGCGGCGCCGGTGCCGAGGCCCGCGCCCGCGACGCTGAGGGTGACCGGCACGATGAGGACGGCGGAGGAGTGCCAGACGTCGCCGAGCACCAGCTCGCCGAGCCGGTCCGGCATCAGCAGCAGCGCCCCGCCCCACAGCAGCGCGGCGGCGGCCTGCCCGCCGCCCAGGCCGAGGCAGAACGAGCCGAGGCGGTGCGGGGCCCGGCGCAGCACCCGGGCCGCCTCCGGGACGGTGACCAGCGACAGGCCCATCAGCACCGCGAGGAACGGGCCGAGCAGCAGTTCGGCGCCGCGTACCGCGCCCACCGCGCTCACCCCGGCGATCGCGCCGAGCCCGTACGCCCGCAGCTGGCTGGCGCCGCTGAGGCTGACGTTCTCGACCAGATACCGGTAGCCGAGGTCGCGCTGTTCGCGCAGCCAGCCGCGCGCCCGGCCCGGCCGGGGCCGGATGCCGGACTGGAGGCAGCCGTAACCGGCGGCCACCGTGGCGGCCGCGCCCCAGGCGAGCACGAAGGCGGCCACGCTGCCCACCCGCGCCGCCACGACCATGGCCGGGACGAGCACGACACCGGACACGACGTCGTTGACGAACGCCTTGCGCCCGGCGCCCGCCGCGAAGAACGCGAACCGCCAGGAGTCCTGGAGCAGCAGCCCCGGCAGCATCACGCCGAGGCAGGCGAACGCGGTTCCCACCCGGCCGCCGAGGCCGAGCCCGGCCACCAGGCACGCCGCGCCGATGGCGCCGCCGACGCCGAGCGCGGTGCCCGCCGACCGTTCCACGGCCGCGCGCCAGGACGCCCGCGGTACGCCGCTGAAGCGCACCACGAGCGGGTCGGTGGCCAGCCCGCGGGAGACGTTGAGCACCACGCCGTACGTCACCCAGGCCAGGCTGAACACACCGAACGCGGTCACCCCCAGCGAGCGCGCCACGTACGCGCCCACCACGAAGTTGGTGACGCTGGAGGCCGCCTGGTCGGCCAGTCCCCAGGACAGCCGGCCGACGAGGGCGCGCCTGGCGGACCGCCCGCCGTCCGCGGCCCCGGCCGGCGGCGCCGCCGTCTGCTCCTCCCCGGTGGTCATCGGCGTCACGCCTTGACCAGTCCGGCGCCGTGCAGGGCGTCGGCGGCGGCGGCCACGGCGTCGAAGGGCAGCCCGGACCGCTCGGCGACGTCCAGCAGGCTGTGCTCGCCGTCGGAGAGGCTGAGCACCCACAACATGGCGAGCTGGGCCTCCTTGGCGTCGCTGCGTCCGCCGAGCGAGTCGTACAGACCGCGGCGCCCCAACTGCGGTTCTCCGTAAGGGCTGAGGTTGACGTAGCGCCGGTTGCGGTCCAGCACGGCGAACGCCTCGCGGCACACGGCGAGCGTGTCCGCCATCGCCTCGGGCGAGACGAGGTCCAGGTCGTCCGCCGAGGTGTGGTACTCCGGGTATCCGGCGTACGGGGTCCGGCTGAGCGAGCCCACGCCGAGGTCGAACCCGGGCGAGCAGAACTGCCGCTCGTCGTAGCCGTACGGAGTGAACTCCCTTATTTCGTGCGGCCGTTCGGAGGCGGTCAGCACATGGCGCAGCACCTGGTCGATCTCCGCGTCGCCGCGTCTGCTCCGCTTGTACGTCAGACGGCCCGGGTCACCGGCGCAGGCCAGCACCAGTCCGTGCCTGACCCGGCCGACGCGCTCCGCGTTGCGGGCCAGCCAGGTGATCGCCCCGATGGTGCCGGGCGCGAAGAGGAACCGGTAGGTGTAGTAGGGCTGTTGCTCCGCCAGCGCCCGCGCCAGGAACACCGCCACCGCGATACCGGCCAGATTGTCGTTGGCCAGCGACGGGTGGCAGACATGGGCGGAGACGAGCACCTCGTCGGGGACCTGCCCCGGGACCACGTGCTCGGCGTAGGTGAGGTGGCCGTCGGCCAGGGTGGAGTCGACGCGCACCTCGTACTCGCCCTCGGGCAGCGCGTCCAGCGTCTCCTGGGCCAGGCAGAAGCCCCACTCGGGCTTGTAGTAGCTGGTGCGGTAGGGCACCCAGGACGGGTGCTCCGGCAGGGTGTACAGGTGCTCGCGCAGCTCGGCCAGCGGCAGGGTCGCCGCCACCGGCACGCTGTAGCCGAGCACATGCAGACTGGACGCGGCGAAGTCGACGACGCGGCGGCCCGAGGCGTCGGCGACGTACGCGTCCCGGATGTTCCACTCCTGCGGCACCGTCCAGTCGAGCACCTGCGTGCCGGTCGGCACCTCGTGCACGCGCAGCGGGACGTACTCGCCGACGATCTCCAGCGTGGCGCGCACCCCGTCGCCGGTGATGCTCCGGCACAGCGGGTACAGCCGCTCCACCAGCGCGTACATCTCCTCGCCCGTGGCGGTCACCGGCGCCACCGCAGGGTGTCGTCGACGGTGCCCGCCGCGGCGGCCGCGCGCAGCACGGCCAGGCGGGTGAAGCGCCGCTCGAAGTCCTCCCGGGTCAGCCCGTGCTCGCGGTAGGCGTCGGCGAGTTCGAGCGCGCCCCGCTTCACCGTCCACTCGCAGTCGAAGCCGGGCACCGCGGCCCGGAACCGGGAGAAGTCCACCCGGTAGGAGCGCGGGTCGGCGCCGGTCTCCCCGGTGATCACCACCCGCGAGCCGTCCACGGCCTCCGCGACCTGCTCGGCGATCTCGGCGACGGTCACGTTGTTGGTCTCGCTGCCGATGTTGAACGCCTGGTCGTGCACCGCCTCCCGGGGCGCGGTCAGCGCCGCCGTGAAGGCCCGTGCGATGTCGGCGGCGTGCACCAGCGGGCGCCAGGGCGTGCCGTCGGAGAGCACCAGCACCTCCCCGGACAGCAGCGCGTGGCCCACCAGGTTGTTCAGCACGATGTCGGCGCGCAGCCGGGGCGAGTGGCCGAACGCGGTGGCGTTGCGCAGGTACACCGGGCTGAAGTCGCCGTCGGCGAGCGCGTGCAGATCGTCCTCCACCCGCACCTTGGACTCCGCGTACGGTGTCACCGGGCGCAGCGGGGCGTCCTCGGTCACCAGGTCGTCGCCGCCCGCCGCGCCGTAGACCGAGCACGTCGACGCGTACAGGAAGCGCCGCACCCCGGCGTCGCGGGCCAGCCGGGCGAGCCGTACGGAGGCGCGGTGGTTGATGTCGTAGGTGAGGTCGGGCGCCAGCGAACCCAGCGGGTCGTTGGAGAGCGCGGCCAGGTGGATCACGGCGTCCACCCCGGCCACCTGGTCGGCGGTGACGTCGCGCAGGTCCACCCGGTGCCCCGGCGGGTCGTCCGGCACGGGGCCCAGCACGCAGTCGGCGAACAGGCCGGCGTCCAGCCCGACGACCTCGTGCCCCGCGGCGGTCAGCACCGGGGCCATCACGGTGCCCAGGTAGCCCAGGTGGCCGGTCAGCAGTACGCGCAAGGTTCATTCCCCCAGGTCGAGAGTGAGTTTGGTGACGGCGAACGCCTCGGCGTAGCGCGCGTGGCATTCGATGCCGCGGATCCGGGCGAGCCCGAGGAAGGTCTCCCGGTCGTACCAGGGCCGGTGCCGCTGCGAGGGATAGTGCTCCTGGAGCAGCCGCACCTTCCGCTCGGCGGTCTCCGGTGACAGCGGCTGGTACACCGCCGGACGGCCGAGGTCGCCGTCCCACTTGACGATCTCGTAGCCGAGCACGAGGTGGTCGCGGAACGCGGTGGGCAGCAGCCGCGCCAGGGTGCGGTGGTCCTGGTGCGCGTCGTCGGCGCGCGGGGCCAGCACGAGGTCCGGCTCGGTGCGCGCGCGCAGCTCCTCGACCGCCGCCTTGGCCTCCTCCCAGCGCGCCGGGATCCGGCCGTCGGGCAGTTTGAGCACGGTCAGCCGCAGGTCGGCGCCCGGACAGAAGGCGGCGAGCGCGGCCTGCTCCTCCTGCTCCCGCTCGCCGCCGCCGCCCGAGAGCACCAGCGCGTCGACGCGGACGCCGGGCCGGGCGCGGCAGAGCGCCAGCAGGGTGCCGCCGGCGCCGATGGCGATGTCGTCGCAGTGCGCGCCGACCGCGACGACCCGGTCCAGGGGCCCGGCCCCGAGCCGGATCACGCCCGCGCCCCGGCGCCGGCCCGCTCCCACACGGCCCACGGCCGCTCGCCCCGGGCGTACGCCTCGTCGAGCGCGGCGCGCTCCTTGACGGTGTCGGTCGGCTTCCAGAAACCGCGGTGCCGGTACGCCGTCAGCCGTCCCCGCTTGGCCAGTTGGGCGCAGCCGTCGGCCACCAGGTCCCCGTTCTCCGGGATGTGGTCGAAGACCTCCTGGCGGAGCACGAAGTAGCCGCCGTTCTCCCACAGCGGCAGTTCGCTCACCGCGGTGATGCCGCCCACCAGGCCGTCGTCGCCCAGCTCCACGCAGTGGAACGAGGACTGCGGCGGCACCACCATCATCGAGGCGCCCGCGTCGCGCCGCGCGAACCGGTCGATCATCTCCGGCAGCGGCGCGTCGGTGAGCACGTCGGCGTAGTTGGCGAGGAACATCTCGTCGCCGTCCAGATGGTGGCGCACCCGGCGCAGCCGCTCGCCGATCGGCGACTCCAGGCCCGTCTGCACGAACGTGATCGTCCACGAGGAGATGTCGGTGGACAGCAGCTCGGTCCGCCCGCCGCGCAGCACGAAGTCGTTGGAGGCGGTCTCCTCGTAGCGGAGGAAGAACTCCTTGATGTGGTGGGCCCCGTAGCCCAGGCACAGGATGAACTCCGTGTGCCCGTAGTGCGCGTAGTAGCGCATCACGTGCCAGATCAGCGGGCGCGGGCCGACCATCGCCATCGGCTTGGGCACGTCGTCGGAGGTGCCGTTGCGCATGCGCAGCCCGTAGCCGCCGCAGAAGAGTACGACCTTCATGGCCTGACCTCGACAATGCTCAGTTCCGGTATGGGGAAGACCAGCCGGCCGCCCCAGTCGTGCACATAGGACAGCTGCTCGACCAGCTCGGCCCGCAGGTTCCACGGCAGGACCAGCACGTAGTCGGGCCGGTCGGCGGCGATCCGCTCGGGCGGCAGGATCGGGATGCGGGTGCCGGGGGTGAACCTGCCGTGCTTGTACGGGTTGCGGTCGACCGTGTACGGGAGCAGATCGGGCCGGATGCCGCAGTGGTTGAGCAGGGTGTTGCCCTTGCCCGGGGCGCCGTAGCCCACCACCGTCTCGCCGCGGTCGGCCGCCTCCACGAGGAACCGCAGCAGATCGCGGCGCACCTTGGCCACCCGGGCGGAGAACTCGGTGTACCCGGACAGCTCTTGCAGCCCGGCGGCTTGCTCCCGGGCCAGCACGTCGGCGACGCGCCGCGACGGCGTACCGGCCGCCTCGGCGGGCCGGGCCCACAGCCGGATCGAACCGCCGTGCGTGGGCAGCAGCTCGACGTCCACGAGCGCGAGCCCGCCGCCGGCCAGCGCGCGGATCGCGGAGGCGACCGTGTAGTACTGGAAGTGCTCGTGGTAGATCGTGTCGTACTGGTTCTCCTCGATCAGGGTCAGCAGGTGCTGAACCTCGACGGAGACCCAGCCGTCGTCGGCGACCAGGGCGCGCAGGCCCCGGGTGAAGCCGGTGACGTCGGGGATGTGCGCGTACACGTTGTTGGCCACGACCAGGTCGGCCGGGCCGTGCTCGGCGCGGACGGCCGCTCCGGTGTCCGGGTCGAGGAACGCGGTGAGCGTGGGCACGCCCGCCTCCCGCGCCGCCGCGCCGACGTTCACCGACGGCTCGACGCCCAGGCAGCGGATCTCGCGGTCCACCACGTGCCGCAGCAGATACCCGTCGTTGCTGGCGACCTCCACCACGAAGGAGTCCTCGCCCAGGCCCAGCCGCCGCACGGCGCCGTCGACGAACGCGCGCGCGTGCTCCACCCAGGAGGCCGAGTACGAGGAGAAGTACGCGTACTCCTTGAACGTCTCCTCCGGGGTGATCAGCGGCGGGAGCTGCGCCAGCCAGCAGTCGGCGCAGACCCGCAGGTGCAGCGGGTACGCCGGTTCCGGGTCGTCCAGCTGGTCCGCGGCGAGGAAGCTCTCGCACGGTGGTGTCGCCCCCAGGTCGACGACGCTCGTCATCGCCTCGGAGCCGCAGAGTCGGCATCGTGTCATCCGCTGTCCCCATCCCCCCTGCCCGCGCGGGAATCCCCGTCACGGGCCAGTGCCGTCCGTCCCGCGATCGCGGAGCGGTACCCCTCCAGCAGGCGCTCCAGCCCGACGGCCGGGCTGAAGCCCTGCTCGTAACGGAGCCGGGCCGCCCGGCCCATCGCCTCGCCCGGCGCCCCCTCGGCGGTGATCCGGCGCAGGCAGGACGCGAGCGAGGCGGCCTCGCCCGGCCGGTGCAGCAGCCCGGTCACCCCGTCCTCGACGAGTTCGGTGAAGGCGCCGTGCGCGGCGGCGACGGCCGGGACGCCCGCCGCCATCGCCTCCACCACCACCAGGCCGAACGCCTCCAGCCAGGTGGACGGCGCCACCACGGCCACCGACCGGGCGACGGTCCGGCGGCACTCGTCCCCATCGAGCAGACCGGCGTAGCGCACGTCGTCGCGGCCCGCCGCCCAGGCCGTCACCTCCCGCTCCAGCGGCCCCGCCCCGGCGATCACCAGCGGCACCCCCGCACCGCCGCCGGCCGCGATCTCGTCCCACGCGGCCATCAGCAGCCGTACGCCCTTGGTCTCCGCGAGCCGGCCCAGGTACAGCAGGTGCTCGCCGGGGCCGTCGCGGCGGACGCCCGGCTCGGGCACGAAGTTGTGCTTCACCGCCAGCCGCCCGGCCGGCATCCCGGCCCGCACCAGGACCTCGCGCTGCGCCGCGGAGATGCAGAAGAACCGCTCCACGCCCGTCCACCACCGCCGCCGGTTGACCGCCATGCCGACCGCGAGCGGCACCGTCGCCAGCCGGGAGCCGCGGTAGCAGCCGTGCCGGACGGCGGGCAGCGGCGTGGACCCGACGCACTCGGTGCACGCCCGGCCGTCCCGGTGCAGCGTGCCCGGCGGGCAGACCTGGGTGTAGTTGTGCAGGGTGGCGACGGCGGGCACCCCGGTGTCGGCGCAGGCGGCCAGCACCGCGGGGGACAGCAGCGGGAAGACGTTGTGGATGTGCACCACGTCCGGCCGTGCCGTCCGCAGCCGGGCGGCGAGTTCCGCGCGGACCGCCGGGTTCCACGGCACCAGCAGCGGGACGGCGGCCTTGCCCGGCAGGGACCGGGCGGCGATGTCGTCGCTGCGCCGCTCGAACACCTCGATGCGGTGCCCGGCCTCGCGCAGCAGCGCCACCTCCTGGTCGACGACCCTGTTCTCGCCGCTCGGCTGCGCCGACGCGTAGCGGTTGTGCACCACGAGGACACGCATGCTCAGCTCACCTCCCCACTCTTGGCCCAGCGCGGCACGTGCCGCCGGGGTACGCCGGGCGCCGGGAGCGCGGCGGCCTCGGCGGGCGCCGCCAGCAGCGAGGCGGCCACGGCCAGATGCAGCAGATACGGCGAGGCGTCGCCCAGCCCGGCCTCGGTGTACGACGCGATGGCGCAGTAGGTGATCAGGAAGATCGCGCAGGCCCGCGACAGCGACGGCGGGCGCAGCAGCGCGACACCGCCCAGCACGGCGATGACCGCCGCGACCAGGGCGACGCCCAGCACGCCCTGCTCGTTGTAGACGGCCAGCCAGCTGTTGTCGATCGGCAGCCCGTCGAAGGACTTGTCGCCCAGGCCCGCGCCGAACAGGTACTCCGTGGTCGTCCGGGGCGCCGTCAGCAGCGCGTGCCAGACCTTGGCGCGGCCGGTGAGGCTGGAGAAGTTCTCCTGGCTCTGCCCGCGCAGGAACCACGTCTGCACCGCCGAGGAGAAGCCCACCGCGGCCACCGCGCCGCACAGCAGGGCCCAGGCGAAGAACCGGCGGGCGGCGGCGCTGGTCAGCACCAGCGAGCCGATCGCCGCCGCCAGCCCGACGAGCAGCCCCAGCGTGGCCGTGCGGGTGTGGGTCAGCGCCAGCAGCACCAGGGACGGCACGACGACCACCGCCGCACTGGTCCGGTCGGTGCGGCGGCCCAGCACCAGCAGCACGGTCAGCCCGATGATCACCGCCGCGTACTGCCCGATCTGCGGCGGGGTCAGCGGCCACCACGCGCCGACCAGCCGCCCGCCGTAGAGGTCGGGCAGGGCCGCGCCCGGCGAGGCGACCAGACCGGCGGCCACCGAGGCGAGCACCGCCAGATACATCCGGATGTGGTGCCGTACGAACGTCGTGCCGCCGTCCCACCAGCGGCTGAGCAGCCACAGCGTGCTGACGAACAGCGCCAGCCGGCCGCAGCGGAACAGCGCGCCGAACCCGGACGCCAGATGCACGCTGGAGATCACGCTCGGCACCAGCAGCAGGGTGAGCAGCAGCAGATAGGCGCCGGGACGGATCCGCACCCGGGGGTTGACCGCGAGCGCCAGCGCGAACGCGGCGACCAGCGCGCCCATGGTGACCATCTGGATGAGGGAGCGGGGCAGCGGCACGATGGTGCGCGCCCCGGCGGAGCCGAGGGTGTTGAGGACCAGCAGGCCCCAGGACGCCCCGACGATCCGCGACGTGCGGTCAGCCGCCATCCGGGTCACCGCCTCGGACGGGGAAGGTGCTGCCCGTGTCCTGGTGGTAGGGCGCGCCCTGCCACTGCGTCCGGTCCAGGGTCCGGCTCGGGTCGTGCGCGACGAACGTCCACGGCCCGACGTAGACGTTGTCGTGCCAGCGGTTGTGCTGCCCCAGGGTGATCGCCTCGGCCACCCGCTCGCCCTGGTACGGCGACCAGTCCGGGTAGGTGCCGTAGTTGGCGAGCACCGCCATCCGGTCGCACTTCACCGTGCAGCCGACGGCGGCCTTGTCCAGCACGAAGCGGTTGTCGTGGATGTCCACCCGCTGGGTCTTCCAGCGGCAGTCGGAGTAGAGCGGCGCGCGGGCGATCGCGGGCCGCGCGCAGCGGCGGGCGTCCTTCACCAGCAGCGTGCAGGAGCCGGAGGAGGTGTTGGCCGGGCTGTTGCAGAACCGGTCGGCGTTCTCCCACAGGGTGATGCCGGACCAGTTGTCCTCCAGGAGGTTCCGGTAGATCTCGATCTTGTCCATGCGGGCCGGGATCCGCGGTTCGCCGCCGGACTCGGACACATAGACGGTCGCGAACGGGAAGGTGTCGCCGCGGTCGGCGTAACGGCGGCCCTCCACCAGGTTGTTGCGGCGGATCGTGTTGTCGCGGACGACCGCGTTGTAGCTGGTCTCGTAGATCAGCGCGGCGCCGTCGTTGGCCTCGATCACGTTTCTCTCGACGAGGAAGTCGTTGTTGTCGGTGTCCGCCCACAGCCCGGCCCCGCGGTTGTCGTGCACCCAGTTGCCGCGTACGTCGGCGCCGTCGACGTCCCAGAACTTGACGCCGCCCGTGCAGCCGCAGCCCGGCTTCCGCCGCTCCCAGTCGTCCGTGTTGTTGCCGGTGATCTCGTTGCCGTCGAGCACCAGGCCGGTGATCCGCCCGGTGCCCTTGTAGGCGTTCATGCCGTACTGGCCGTTGCCGCGCAGACAACTGGCGCGGACCTGCTGGCGGGCCCCGGCCATCAGCCCGGCACCGGAGTTGTCCCGGATCGTGGTGTGCTCGATCACCCAGCCGTCGGCCGAGTCGTGGTTGACGACGCCCTCGTTCTGCGGGGCCGCGAACCCCCGCACGGTCAGGAAGCGGATGGTGACGTCGGGGGCGGTGCCGCCGAACGCGTACTGGTTGGTCTTCCGGCCGTCCAGCACCGCGCCCGGCGCCCCGAGATAGGTGTCGCCCTCCTTGGGCAGGACCTGGGCGTAGCGGTCCGGGCCGAGCCGGTGCGTGCCCGGCCGGAGCCAGAAGGTGGTGTGCGGGGGGCTGTTCCTGGTCTGGGCGGCCAGGTCGCCGGTGACGGCGGGGTCGACGGTCACGGCGCCCGCCGGTGCCTTCGCGGGACCGGGCGCGGGCTCGGCGCACACCCGGGCCGCGGACGCGGACGGCGCGGCGGTCGGCTTCGGCCGCGCGGTGTGCGTGCCGTCGCAGCCGGCCGCCGCCGACAGGGCCAGCGCCAGCAATGCCGCGGGCAGCCTCCGGTGCCGCCACTTGTTCCCCACACGCCCCCCTAGCCGCCGAACCCGAGCACGGTGGTGAACTCCTGTGTGCCGTCGGTGAATCCGGTGCCGACCAGGGTCGTGGCGGGCTCCCTGCGGCCGAATCCGGGGGAGTACCAGCCGAGCGGCGGGTCGCTCTCGCCGCGGTGCGCCCGCCAGTCCAGCCGCGCGGGCAGGTCCAGCACCGCGCGGCGGTCCTCGCCGTCCCGGGTCCAGGTGAGCACGGCCCGGTGCCCCGCCAGGTCCGCGGTGACCGCCGGGCCGAGATGGAACGCCAGGCGTACGGCGCGGCGCGGTCCGCGCACCTCGTCGACGACGCGCAACTCCTCTGTGCTGCCGTCCAGTTCCACCAGGCGGCGGTGCACGGAGGGCCGGTAGCCGTCGTGTTCGGCGCACCAGCGGGCGGTCCCCCCGCTCTCGGCGCCGGACGGGTCCGCGGCCAGGACCCGGCTGCGGGCCTGCCGCGTCCACAGGAACGGGCCGCCGGAGCCGGACTGGTCGGCGCCGTCCAGCTCCAGGGTGTTGTGGCCGAGCGTCGAGCGGAAGTACCGCCGCCACGCGGGCTGCCCGTGGTAGCAGTACGTCCCCGGGTCGGCGAGCACGTCGACCCCGTCGTGCCGGACCTCCACGGACAGCGCGTCCGCGTGGGCGTGCGCGGCGATGGACAAAAAGCCGTGCGGGCCGCCGTCGCAGCGGCACCAGATCCCCCGGGGACTCCGCAGCACGGTCAGGCCCGCGTCGGCGAAGTGGTCCGGCCGCCGAGCCGGGCGGGACACGGCCGGGGCGCCGGGCCGCACCAGGGCGGCCAGCAGCGGGGTGCGCACATCGGTGCCGGGCACCTGCGGCCACCAGTCCAGCCGCCCGAACACGGCGTCCCCGGTGGCCAGCAGCGAGCCCCAGCGGTCGGTGCCCGCGCCGTCCACGACCAGGCCGTGCCCGTCGTCCGCGTCGCCCTGGCGCGGCGGCCGCAGCGTGCTGTCCACGACGGCCGCGAGCGCGTCCGTCATCCGCAGCAGCACCAGCCGGACCACCGCGGGCACCGGCACACCGGCGGCGTCCGCCTCCGCCACGGCCGCGAGCCCCAGTTCGAGGACCAGACCGTGGTACTCGGTGGCCAGTTCGCGGTTGAGACCGGAGCCGAAGGTGTTGCTCCTCAGGTGCCGCTCCAGCGACGCCAGCGCGTCGGCGCGCCAGCGCGGCGAGGAGGGGAACCAGCCGAACGCGCAGGACGCGGCCAACTGCCCGGCGGCCTCGGCGACGGCATGGTTGTTCGCCGACGAGCCCCGGCTCGGGAAGGCGGCCAGCCAGCGCTGGTGGTGCCAGATCTGGTCCAGCGCCACCGGGTTGTCCTCGAACAGCGCCGCCGCGCCCGGCCAGCCCTCCAGCAGCCGCCGGACCCACACCCACGACAGCAGCCGGATCCCCAGCTCGATGCCGCTGGTCCAGTGCACCCCGCGCAGCGGCGGCTCGGCCGCCCACCACGACCGCAGCAGGGCGGCCACCCGCTCCGCGTACCGCTCGTCGCCGGTGAGCGCGTGGGCGGCGGCGAGCACGGTGAGGTACTGGTGCCGGGACGGCTCCCAGATCTGCTTGATGTCCCCGACCGCTTCCTCGTCCCGGTAGGGCACGTCGAAGGCGTAGCCGCCGGGGGCCCGGCGCCCGGTCCTCGGGTCGTACGACCAGTCCGGATCGGCGAGGTCCTCGCGGGCCACCCCGAACCAGCCGCCGTGCCCGGCCATGAGCCGGTCCGCCTCGGCCAGCAGGCGCTTGGCGGCGTCCGGAGGCACCGCGGCGGCCGTGCCCGCGGGCAGCACCGCCGTGAACCGGGCGCCGGTCACCTCCGGGCGCCTCGGCGGCGCCGCCGACCGCCACCGCCGTCTGCGCACCGCGTCGGCCGTCCGGCCGCCGATCTCCCGCGGCCCCATCCGGGACAGCCGCCGCAGGTACCAGCCCGCGCCCATGGTCATCGCGCCGCCGCCAGGGTCACCGGCCCGCCGGCCGCCAGCGAGGCCCGCACGGCGAGGGTGGCCGACGTGGTCGCCACCAGCGACTCCAGCGGCACCGGCATCGGTCCGCCGGTGCGCACCGCCCGGACGAACGCGGCGAGTTCGGCGTTCTGCCCCTTGTCCCGGGCCCGGGGCAGCCGGGACCCGGCCCACTGCCTGCGGCGCCCTTCGTGGACGGCGGCCCGGACGAAGTCGTCCAGGCGCAGCACCTTGCCGTCCGCGACCAGGTCCAGCGTCTCCTTGGGGAAGCCGGGCGCGCCGCCGGTGACGTAGCTGACGGTGGCGGTGGAGCCGTCCGGGTAGCACAGCACGACCTGGAGGTCCTCCTGGCCGGGCGGGGCGACGGCGTACACCGAGACCGGGTCGGCGCCCAGCAGCCAGCTCGCCGTGTCGATGAAGTGCCCGCCCTCACCGGTGAACCGCGAGCCCTCCGTGCCCTGCTGGAGGTACCAGCTGCCGTGTTCGAGACGCCCGGCGTTGACCA
Source organism: Streptomyces sp. NPDC003284 (assembly GCF_053589675.1). NCBI lineage: Bacteria > Bacillati > Actinomycetota > Actinomycetes > Kitasatosporales > Streptomycetaceae > Streptomyces > Streptomyces sp. NPDC003284. Next base: position 116,794 of record NZ_JBSFSI010000007.1, on the reverse strand, counting down.
AATAGCGCAGGCTCGCCGGTCCCGTCCGGGTGCCGAGCAGCTTCCTGGCCTCCTGGAGCAGCGGCGCGAACCGGCGGTTGAAGCCCACCTGGATCCGGTCGTTGCCGGACTCCTCCACCGCCGCGAGCACCCCGGACAGCTCGTCCTCGGTGAGCGCGAGCGGCTTCTCCACGAACACCGCCTTGCCGGCCAGCAGCGCCCTGCGGGTCAGCTCGGCGTGCGAGTGGTGGCGGGTCACCACGAACACCGCGTCCACGGACGGGTCGCCGAGCACCGTGTCGAGGTCGGTGGTGGCACGGGCGAAGCCGAACGTGCGCCGGGCGTTGGCCGCGGACAGCGCCGTCGTGGTGACGACCGCGGACAGTTCGACGCCCTCGCGGCCCGCCAGGTGCGGCAGCAGCATCGACGTCGCGTAGTTGCCCGCGCCGACGAACGCCAGCCGCACCGGAGTCCCGGCGGGCCGGGCCGGTGGCTGCGCCGCGCCGCCGCGCCGCACGGCGGGCACGGCCACCGCCGGTGCCGCCGCCTCCGGGGCCGCCGCGGGCTGCCCCGGATAGCGGAACAGCACGGCCACGGCCTTCAGTTCGCCGCCCTCCAGCCGCCGGTACGTCTCCACGGCGTCGTCGAAGTCGGCCAGATGGGAGATCAGCGGCTCCACGTCGACGCGGCCGCGGGCCAGCAGATCGAGGAAGCACGCCAGGTTGCGCCGCTCGGTCCAGCGCACATGGCCGATCGGGTAGTCCCGCCCCTCCAGCTCGTACTCCGGGTCGTAGCGCCCGGGGCCGTAGGAGCGGGAGAACCGGACGTCCAGCTCCTTCTCGTAGTACGCGTTCCAGGGCAGGTCCAGGCGGCACTTGCCGATGTCGACGACCCGGCCCCGGTCCCGGGCGAGCCGGGCGGCCAGCTCCACGGGCTGGTTGCTGCCGCCGCCCGCCGCCAGATACACCTGGTCGGCGCCGTGGCCGCCGCTCAGCTCGGCGACGGAGTTCTCCACGGCGGCCGAGCCGGGATCGCCGCAGGCCACCGCGCCGAGGCGGGCGGCCAGTTCGCAGCGCGCCGGATCCGGGTCGGCCCCGACCACACGCACCCCGGAGGCCGTCAGCAACTGCACCACCAGCTGCCCGATCAGCCCGAGGCCGATGACCAGGGCCACCTCGCCGAGCCGCGACTCGCCCTGGCGCACGCCCTGCAACGCGATCGAGCCGACGGTGCCGAAGGCCGCGTGCCGGGGCGCCAGGCCGTCGGGCACGGGTGCGTAGAGGTTCTTCGGCACCCAGTTCAGCTCGGCGTGCAGCGCGTGCTCGTTGCCCGCGCAGGCCACCAGGTCACCGGCCTTCACCTCGTCGATCCCGGCGCCGACCTGCTCGACCACCCCGCACAGCGAGTAGCCCAGCGGCGTGTAGGAGTCCAGCTTGCCCATCACCTTGCGGTACGTGGCCGGCACCCCGTTGGCCGCGACGCTCTGCACGACCTTGGCCACCTGGTCGGGACGCGAACGGGCCTTGCCCAGCATCGACATGCCGGCCTCGGACACCTTCATCAGCTCGGTCCCGGTGGAGATCAGCGAGTAGGCGCTCCGTACCAGCACTCCGCCCGGCTTGCACCCGGGCACCGGCACGTCGAGCAGCGCCAGTTCGCCGCTCCGGTAGTTCTGCACGACCTGTTTCACCGAAGTCCCTTGTCTCTCATGTCTCTGCTGTCTCTAAGCCGTCGACGTCGAAGGAGCGTGCGGGCCGGTCCCCGTGACCGCGCCGCGATACCAGTGTTCGAGGGTCAGCACATGCCACAGATGCTTGGAGAAGTCCCGGTGCCCGGCGGCGTCCTCGGCGGCCATCCGCGCCAGCGCGTCGCGGCGCAGGAACCCGGAGCGGACCAGCTCGCCGTCGTGCACCACCTCGCGCACCAGCGGCGCCAGGTCCCGGCTCATCCAGGCCCGCAGCGGGGCGCTGAACAGGCCCTTGGGCCGGTACACGATCTCCTTGGGCAGGACCGTGCCCGCCGCCTCCTTGAGGACCGCCTTGCCCTGCCGCCCGACGATCTTGCGGTCGCCGGGCACCGCGAACGCCGCCTTCACCACCTCGACGTCCACGTACGGCACCCGCACCTCGGTCGAGGCGGCCATGCTCGACCGGTCCGTGTAGGCGAGGTTCAGGCCCGGCAGGAACATCCGGGCGTCGCCCAGACACATGCGGTTGACGAAGTCGTCGAGCGTGTTGTCCCGGTACACGTCCGCGTGCTCGGTCAGCACGTCCTCGACCGCCCCGGCCAGGTCCGGGTCGACCAGCGCGAGCAGCTCGTCCCGGTCGTACATGGTGTAGCTGCGCCGGAACGCCGTCTCCTCCGGCAGCCCGGCGAAGGACAGGAACCGCTTGGCGAAGCGCACCGACCGGTAGCCCCGGCGGGCCGAGGCCACCGGCAGCCGGTCCACGGCCCGCGACAGACCGCGCCGCAGCGGCCGGGGCACGCGCTGGTAGCGCAGCGCGAGCAGATTGGCCAGGTGCTTGCGGTACCCGGCGAACAGCTCGTCGGCGCCCATCCCCGAGAGCATCACCTTGACCCCGGCGTCGCGGGCGGCCGAGCAGATCAGAAAGGTGTTGATCGCCGCCGGGTCGCCGATCGGCTCGTCCAGGTGGTACGTCATCCGGGGCAGCAGGTCGAGCACGTCCGGGGCGATCTCGATCTCGTGCAGGTCGACCCCGAACCGCTCCGCCACCTGCCGGGCGTAGCGCAGGTCGTCCGGCATCGCCTCGAACCGGGCGTCCTCGGCGCGGAACCCGATCGTGTAGGCCGAGAGGCCCGGCCGCTCGCGGGCCGCCAGCGCGGTCAGATAGCTGGAGTCCAGCCCGCCGGAGAGGAAGGCGGCCACCGGCACGTCGGAGAGCAGATGGCGGCGCGTCGACTCCTCCACCACGGCGGCGAGATCCGGCCGCTCGCCGCTTTGGGCCCGCTCGGCGCCCTCGGCGGCGACGTCCTTCAGCCGCCAGTACCGGCCGCGCTCCACCCGCCCGTCGGCCCGGCACCTCAGCCAGCTCCCCGGCGGCAGCTTCTCCGCCTCGCGGAACGCGCACCGCGAGTCCGGCACCCAGTAGTACAGCAGCGAGGCCACCAGCGCCGCGTGGTCCACCTGGAGCGAACCGCCGCTCACGGCGGCGAGCGCCTTCAGCTCGGAGGCGAACACCAGGCCCTCGCCCCGGCGGAGCACGAACAGCGGCTTGATGCCCAACTGGTCGCGGGCGAGCACCAGATCACCGGTCCGCTCGTCGAACACCCCGAACGCGAACATGCCACGCAGCCGGGGCAGGCAGTCCGTGCCCCAGCGCCGCCACGCCTCCAGCAGCACCTCGGTGTCGGAGGTGCCGCGGAAGCGCACCCCGGCGGCGGCCAGTTCGGCGCGCAGCTCGGGCGCGTTGTACAGCTCGCCGTTGTACGTCAGGGCCAGGCCGCCGGAGACCATCGGCTGGGCGCCGGTCGGCGACAGGTCGACGACGGCCAGCCGACGGTGCCCGAGGTGCACCTCGCCGTCCCCCACGGGGTGGCTGTACCGCCCCGCCCCGTCCGGACCGCGGTGGGCGAGAACCTCGGTGAGCCGGTCGGCGACGGCCTTGCCGTCCGGCCACCGGTACGTGCCTGCGATGCCGCACATGTGCTACCGCGCCTCCTGATCGCTGTCCGGGACCCGTGCCGCCCGCGTCGGCGGCAGCTCCGTCCACCGCGGACCCGTTCCGTTGAGCCGGGCCGTGCGCTCGCCCGCGCCGCGCAGCGCGGTGTGCGGCCCGTCCCACAGCGTGCCGTCGGTGCGGTCGCGCGGATCGGGGTCGACCAGCACCACGCCCAGCACCGGGACGTGCTGGTCGGCGAGGTGCCGGGCCACGGTGTGCAGCCAGGCGGTGCCCGCGTGCCCGGCCCGTACGACGAGCACGGTCCGGGTGCCGAGACGGCGCAGGTCGGTCCACGCCGTGCCGGGCGCCACCGAGCCCACGCCGATCCACCGCTCGTGGCGGGGCAGTCCGGCGGCCTCGTCGCCGCCGATCACGGCCGGGTCGTCCGGGCGCGGGCGGCGGCCCGGGAGCCGGGTGCCGGGCAGCCCGTCCACGACGGTCACCGGCCGCCCCCGCTCCGCCAGCGCGCGGGCGAGGTCCACCGCGAGCGCGCTCGCGGTGCGCGCGCAGCCCAGCTCCAGAAGCGACACCGGCTCCGGCGAGCCGTGCACGGTGCGGGCCAGGAACGCGGTGAGCCGTTCGTGCGCCGCCCGGGTCCTGCGGCGCCGTCCGGGGCGGTGGGGCAGCTCCGCGAGCACCGAGGCGCCGAGGTGCGCCGCGATCTCCCGGCGCAGTACGGGGCGGTCGGCCACCACCGCGCCCACGGCGGCCACCGCGAGCCCGAGGGCCAGCCCGAGGACGAGCCCGATCGCGGCGTCGGTGGCGGCGGCCCGGGGCAGGGAGTGCGGCACCGGACGTGCCGCGTCCACGATCTGCGTACCGGCGACGAGCCGGGGCGTGCCGATGCGGGCGTCGGCGGCGCGCTGGCTGAAGTCGGTTATCCGCGAGGTGAGTTCGGCCCGGCGGGCGAAGAGCGACTCCAGGTCGGCCGACTCCTTCGGCCCGCTCTGCGGCGTGCCGTCCCCGATCGCCTTGTTGACCTGGGCGAGTTCGCCCTGCATCCGGTCCCGCTGGTCGAGCAGCGCCTTGGCCTCGGCGGTCGCGGCCTCCTGGATCCGCCGCACGTGGTCGGCGACGAACGCGTCGGCCAGCGCCCCGGCACGGGCCACCGCCTCCGTGTCGCTGGCGCCGGTCACGGTGATCCGCATCAGGTTGTTGGTCAGACCGGCCCCCTGGTAGTCCCGCATGAAGTCCTCCGGCGCCTCGGCGGAGTGCAGGGACTTCAGGGCCGCACCGGCGATCCGTGTGGTGTGCAGCAGCGCGACATCGGTACGGATGAGCGTCCCGGGGTCGTTGGGCTGGTCCTCCTGGTGCGCGACCAGCACCTCGGTCACGGCGGTGGGCGGCGGCGGCCGCAGGACCGCGACCGCCGCACCGGCGAGCAGTCCCAGCAGCGCCAGGGAGCACCACAGACGGCGCCGTCTGCGCACCGCCACCACCAGGGCGTGCAGGTCCAGCAGCGGAGCGGCGGCCGGCGACTCCGCGGTGTTGCTCGTCGTCACCCTCGGCTTCCCTTCGCGTCGTCGCCGGTCGCGGACCCCGTCGCGGCTTCCTTCGGCGGACGTCCGGCGGAGCGTGCCGGACGGGACCGGACCGGGGCGGCGAGGACGACGCCGACGATCTCGTGCCCGGCGTCCGCGCACGCCTCGGCGATGCCCGCCAGCTCGTCCGCGGTCCAGTGGCCCGCGCTGAGCACGACCAGGGCGCCCGACTCGCCGTCGCGGTCCGGCACCAGCGGCCGCGACACGGAGATCCCCACCACCCGCGGCTCGGAGCGTTCCCCGCCCGTGAAGCCCATGAAGCCCGTGAGGCCCGAGGAGCCCGAGGAGCTCAAGGTGCTGGTGAGGCCCGAGGCGCCGGTGAGGCCCGAAGAACCCCTGAAGCCCGGGGAAGCCGGGAAAGCCGCGGACACCGGGGAAGCCGCGGAAGCCGCGGAAGCCAGGGAATCCGGGGCGGCCGGACCGCTCCCGGCCTCGGCGGTGAGCTGCCCGGCGGCCCGGCGGGCGACCTCGTCGCCGTCCGGGACGAGGACCAGCAGCCGCCCGGGGGACGTCAGCCGGTCCTGGAGACGGGCCCACACCCGCCGGTGGCGGATCCGCCGCCCCGCCTCGTCGGCGGCGACCCGCGGCACCGGTACGTCCCACCGGACGTCGGTGCCCAGCACCCGGCGCAGCCGGGCCCGCGCGCCACGGCCGCCCGGCCGGTGCGCCGACCGCTCACCGGGCACGTCGACGGTGCCCAGCAGCGGCGAACCCAGCGCCGCGGCGATCTCCGGCGCGGTGCGCAGCCGACGGCTCATCCGGGCGGCGGCGAGCTGGCCGAGGACCGCGAGCAGGAGGAGGAGCAGCGCCCCGGCGCCCACGAGCTGCCACCGGGTCGGCGGTGCCTCGCCGGACGGCCGGGCCGCCGGGCCCATGACGACCATGGTGGCCTTGCCGGCCGTCGGGTCGGCTTGGTCCAGCTTGGTGATGGCCTCCCGCAGCGAGGTGCGCAGCTTCTCCAGCTCGGTGCGGGTCTGCACGCTCTCCACCGTCCGCCCCGGGTCGGCCGCGTCGGCCAGCTCGGTGATACGGCGGCTGGTCTGCACCACCATCTGCCGCAGCGTGTCGAGCTGCGCCGCCGCGTCGGAGTCGGTACCGGCGTCCACGACGTGCGCGGCGAACGCGACGAACTGCTGGGCCACCTGGTCGGCCAGTTGCTGCGCCCGCTCCGGGGTGGAGGCCGTGCCCGAGATCGTGATGATGTTCCCGTCGGCGGTCCTGGCGCTCACCCGGCGCCGCAGGTCCTTGCCGCCGACCCCGGACCAGTGCAGCGCGGCGGCGGCCCGGTCGGTCACGGCCGAACTGGTCGCGATCTCCTGCTGGGTCAGCAGCTCGCGCTCCTCCCACGCCCCCGGCAGCAGCACCGACGCCGACGTCGTGTAGCGCGGCGGGAACAGCAGGGAGGCGCCGTAACCGGCGAGCGCGCCCAGCACGGTGAGCACGAGGAGCAGCCGCCAGCGGCCACGGAGGATCCGGCCGACCGTGACCAGGCGTATCGTGTCGTCGCTCAACGGCGCGGCCTCCGCCCCGCCCGGAGCGGGCCGCCCTTCGGCGCCGGGGTACGGCCCTCGCAGGCGGCGGCGTAGGCGGCGAGCAGCGCCGCCTGCGAATTCCGCCAGGACAGCGGCCCGTCGATCCGCTCGCGGCCGGTCTTGCCCATCAGATCGCGCTTCTCCGGGTCGTCCAGCAGCTCCGCGACGAGCCGGGCGAACTCGCTCTCGTCGTTGCCGGGCGCGTACACGGCGGCGTCCCCGGCGGAGACCCGTGCCTCCCGGAGGTCGAAGGAGACCACCGGACGGCCCATCACCATGTACTCCAGGACCTTGTTCATGGTCGACACGTCGTTGAGCGGGTTGTGCGGGTCGGGGGAGAGGCACACGTCCGCGGTGCACAGGTAGCGCACCAGATCGGCGTCCGGGACGCGCCCGGTGAACTCCACCCGGTCCGCGAGGCCGAGCCGCCGCGACAGCTCCACCATCGCGTCGAAGGTGTCACCGGCGCCGACGAACACCGCGTGCCAGTCGGTGCGCCCGTGCTCGTCCCGGAGCTTCGCGAGGGCCCGCAGCGCGTAGTCGACGCCGTCCTGCGGGCCCATGACGCCGAGATAGCACAGCAGATGGGGCTTGCCGCGCTTCAGCTCGGGCTCGGGCGGCACGGGCCGGAACCGGTCGGTGTCCGGCGCGCTGCGCACCACGAAGACGTCCGAGGGGCGCCGCCCGCCCCGGCGCACCGCGACGTCCCGGTAGCTCTCGTTGGTGGCCAGCACGATGTCCGCGGCCCGGTAGGTCAGCCGCTCCAGCGCGCACACGGCGCGGTGGAGCAGGTCCTCGCCGCGGCCGAACCGGGACAGATACAGCTCGGGCACCAGGTCGTGCTGGTCGAAGACGAACCGCGCGCCGCGCCGCTTCAGCCACAGCGCGGGCAGGAACAGCAGGTCGGGCGGGTTGCAGGCGTGCACCACATGGACCGGGCCGACCTTGCGGGCCAGCCGGAAGGTGTGCCACAGCGCCGATCCGTACTCCCGCAGATACCCGGCCGGGCCTCCGGTGGCCGCGCGCAGCGGGTAGCGGTGGATCCGCACCCCGTCGATCACCGCCTCCGGCTCGGTGTCCCGCTTGCCGCCCCGGGGGCAGACGACGTGCACCTCCCAGCCCGCGTCGCGCAGGGTCGTGCACTCCTGCCACACCCGCCGGTCGAACGGCACCGACAGGTTCTCCACCAGGATCAGCGCGCGCCGCCCCGGCCGGCCGTGGGCGGATGTGTGGTCGAACGACGTGTCACCAGGCAAGGCCCATGTACCCCGGTTCGGCCCGGCGCGCTTCGGCGTCGGGGAGGTGGACGAGATCGACGATCACCGGGCCGCCGCCACCGCGGGGCAGCGCCGACAGCACGGCCGGGTCCCTGGTGCCGACCAGGCACACCTCGGCGTGGTCGAGGACCTCCTCGACGGAGTCCGCGAGCAGTTGCGCGAGATGCGGCAGCCGGTTCTCGACGTACTCGCGGTTCGCGCCGAGCAGCCGGGACAGGCTCACGTTGGCGTCGTGGATCCGCAGGTCGTAGCCCTTGCCGAAGAGCCGCTCGGCCAGCTCGACGAGCGGGCTCTCGCGCAGGTCGTCGGTGCCGGGCTTGAAGGACAGCCCGAACAGGCCCACCCGGCGTCTGCCGGTGCGTTCCACCAGCTCCACCGCGCGCTGGAGGTGGTCGGCGTTGGAGGGCAGCACATGGGCGAGGATGGGCACCGAGACATCGGCCCGCCGCGCCGCGTGCACCAGGCTGCGCAGGTCCTTGGGCAGGCAGGAGCCGCCGAAGGCGAAGCCGGGCCGCAGATAGGCGGGGCTGATGTTCAGCTTGCGGTCGGCCAGGAACACGTCCATCACCTGGTGCGAGTCGACCCCGAGCGCCTGGCACACCGCGCCGAACTCGTTGGCGAAGCCGATCTTGAGGCCGTGGAAGGCGTTGTCCGCGTACTTGATGGCCTCGGCCGTGGGGACCGGCACCCGGAACACCTCGCCGGGCAGGCCGTCGTAGAGCGCCGCCACCACGTCCCCGGCGGCCGGGTCCAGTTCGCCGATGACGGTCTTGGGCGGGTCGAAGAAGTCCCGCACGCTGGTGCCCTCGCGCAGGAACTCCGGGTTGACCGCGACCCCGACGTCCACCCCGGCCGTGCCGCCGAGGTGCTTCTCCAGGAGGGGCACCAGCAGGTTCAGGCAGGTGCCCGGGAGCATGGTGCTGCGGAACACGACGGTGTGCCGCCCGCCGCGCTCGGCCAGCGCGGCGCCGATCTCCTCGGTGACCCGCTCCAGATAGGTGGTGCACAGGGAGCCGTTGGGCTCCGAGGGGGTGCCCACGCAGACCAGCGACACCTCGCTCTCCCGGACCGCCTCGCGCACGTCGGCGGTGGCGCGCAGCGCTCCGCTCCGTACGACCTCGGCGACCAGTTCGCCGATCCCCTCCTCGACCACCGGGGCCCTGCCGTCGGCGACCAGGTCGACCTTGACCTGGTTCACGTCCACCCCGATGACGTCGTGCCCCATGCGGGCCAGGCACGCGGCCGACACGCAGCCCACGTAGCCGAGCCCGAGAACGCTGACCCTCATGTCCCGTTCCTCCCCCTGGGCAGGCCGTGGCGGCCCGCTCCTCTTGCACCGGCCGGACGGCGGTCGCCGCGCATCAGTAGGCCCCCTGCCCGTAGAGCACCGCACGCAGCGTCTTCCACAAGATCACCGTGTCCAGGGCGAGCGACCAGTCCTCCACGTACCGCAGGTCCAGCCGGACCGCCTCCTCCCACGACAGGTCGCTGCGTCCGCTGATCTGCCACAGGCCGGTGAGACCCGGCTTGACCAGCAGCCGCCGCCGGATGTCCGGGCCGTACGCGGCGGACTCCTCCGGGAGCGGCGGGCGCGGGCCGACGAGCGACATGGATCCGGTGAGCACGTTGAAGAGCTGCGGCAGTTCGTCGACCGAGTAGCGGCGCAGCACCGCTCCCACCCGGGTCACCCGCGGGTCCCGGCGCAGCTTGAACAGCAGTCCCGCGCCCTCGTTGCGGTCGGCCAGCGCGGCGCGTGCGCGGTCGGCGCCGACGACCATGGTGCGGAACTTCAGGATGGTGAACTCGCGGCCGTCCTTGCCGACCCGGCGCTGCCGGTAGAACGCCCCGCCCCGGCTGTCCGCCAGCACGAGCAGTGCGACGGCCGCCATCAGCGGGGCGAACAGCAGCAGCAGGACCGCGGCGCCCAGCCGGTCCACGACGCCCTTGACGGCGCGCCGCCCGCCGGTGAAGGACGGCATGCTGACCCGCAGCAGCGGGATCCCGAGCACCGCGTCGACGTGCAGCCGCGGTCCGGCCACCTCCATCAGCACCGGGGCCACGACCATCTCGGCGTCGCTGCCCTCCAGGTTCCAGGCCAGCCGCTGGAGCCGGTCCGGTGACCAGTGCGGGTCCGGGGTGACCGCCACGACCCGGTAGCCGTCGCGCCGGACATGGCCGGAGACGTCCGCCAGCCGGCCGACGACCGGCACCCCGTCCAGCCGGTCGCCGTCGAGCGTGGGGCCCTGCGTCGTGCACACCGCGTCCACCCGCCAGCCCAGGTGCGGGAACTTGCGGGTGCGGGTGATCAGGTCGCGCACGGTGGCGGGGCTTCCGGCGGCCAGGACCGGCCGCAGGCAGCGCCCTTCCTTGCGCTGCTTGTGCAGCCACAGGCGCAGCAGATACCGCTCGGTCATGGTGATCAGCGCGATGGCGGGAATCGCGACGAAGATCCAGAGTTTGATGTTGCGCGAGGTGAGCGCGATTCCGCCGAGCGCCAGCGCCACGGTCGCCATGAAGAGCGAGCGTCCGAGGCGGCGGAATTCCTCGGCTCCCTGGCCGAGAACCGCCGGTGCCCATGCCCGGCTCACCGCGAGCGAGCCCAGCACCAGCAGTTCGGTGCCGAATGCGAGAATTCCCCATTTCTCGTGCCAGTTGGCCGCGTCCCGGGCCCCGAAGAAGTTGCCGATGGCCGCCACCACGCAGGCGGTGGCCGCGGTGTCACCCGCGATCACGGCACGTCGGTACCGCTGTTCCCAGTCGATGGCGGACTGGCCCAGTGACCCGTCCGCCAGTCGCTCGCGCGCAGACGGAAACGGGCTGACCAATTCCCCTTGCCGCACAGAACCCCCCCAGGTCCGCAGTGGTCCGACGTCGTCGTCGCACACTGTCCGCGGGAGGCCCCCGCCCCCCGCGCCGCGCTGTTCCTCCCCCGGAGAGGCCCCCGCCTCTCCCGCCCCCGCAGCACATCGCGGCTGTTCAAGAGCTGTTCGACTCCTTTCGCACCCCGGAGAACGATCACCTCACGTCTGGTACCGAGGAAACGGCCGCCGGTCTTCCGCGACGCCGTATCCCTTGATCGTCAATGGCCGTACCGAGCACGAACAGCTGAAGCACGGTCAATCTAGACCATCGGGAACGATATGGAGAGAGGGTGTGTGCAATTCGTGCGTGAGCTGCGAGATTTGATGATCGTCGATCGGTATGGCGTTCTGGTGTTCCGATAATGATCTTTTCCGGAGAACGCCTGAAAATGGATCTTGACGGCTCAGGGGCCCCGGCCGTCACGGCTGCCGACCGGGGCCCCGAAGTCACCGGCCGGACTCCTCCTCGGGGGCGGCTCCCTCGGTGTCGTCCTCGTGCGGCAGGACGTACTGCGCGGTCTTCTTCGCCAGGTGGAGGGGGAGCGGGAGCTTCAGTGTCACGTCGTATTCCGGGGCCCGCCGCAGCTGATGGGTCACGGCGGCCCAGGCCCCCGCCTCGGCCGTCCCCTCCTCCGGCACCGCGAGCACGGCGATCTCCAGCGCCGCGGGGTTCCATGCGTGGGTCCCCGTGTCGATGACCGGATCCGGCTCCCGGTCCTCGTCGCCGTCCTCCGGCTTCTTCCGCACCGGGATCCGGGTCGCGATCTTCGAGGCGGTCTTCACGGCGTGCTTGGCCGTGTGGGGCTTCTCGCCGGTGCTGTAGTGGACGCGGTGGTCGCCGGTGGCGTCCGGACGGTGCCACAGACCGCTCGCGAAGCCGTGCTCGTGGGACTCGTCGTCCGGGGCGAACCACTGCGGGGTCTCGTCGGACATGTCGTCGCGCACCCGCACATGGCACAGCCGCTCGCCGTACAGGGAGATGTGCTGGGCCGGGTTGGCTCCGAACTGAAGTGCGTCCGGGATCAGCCGGCCGTTGGTCAGCCACGGCCAGTGCAGCCGCGCGTTCTGGGCGTGGGAGAGCAGCAGGACGTTCCGGCCGCGCAGACTGTAGAGCATCGACCGTACGAACTGCGCCGTCCGCGCCCGCTGCTCCTCCAGGTCGGGGACCCAGGGCGTGGTGCGCCGCTCATCGCCGCTCGTGGCCCCGGCGGCGGGAATCCCCGTGTCCTCGGTCTCCTCCCCCTCCGCTGCCGTCCCGTCCTCCTCCGCTGCCGTCCCGTCGGCGTCCGGGCCCTCGTCGTCGGTGTCATCGACGTCCTCGAACTGCTGGTACGTTCCCGGGACTTCGGCGTGGCGGGCCAGGGAGAGCAGCAGCTTCCGGTAGGGGATCCAGTCCCCGCTCTCCGGATCCCAGCCCGTGACCGAACCGTCGGCGGCGCTCACCCGGACCGCGACGGGCACGGTCCGGCGGGTGTACGTCGGGCCGTCGGCGCGGCGCTTCACCAGCCACAGCGCGACGTGGTCCAGGTCGGCGGGCACATCGTCCGCGCTGTGCTCCGGGACGGTGCACGAGCCCAGTTGCCGGAAGACGTGCGACCAGGTCTGACGGGCGCGGTGAGCGATGTTCTTCCTCGTGGCGGTACCCCGCTTCGAGCTGGGCACGGTGATGAACTTCGTCAGCCGTCCGGCGTCGGCGTAGCCGAGGCGCGCGGCGAACTTGGGATCCACGATGCCGGGCCGGTAGGAGTCCGGGTGGGCGATCTCGACCACGACCGCCTGGACGTCCGGGCGGCCGTCCCGCCCGCACAGCCCGGCGATCTCCCGCCGTCGTGCGCCGATCGCCGAGGCGAGGTGCTTGCGCCGCGGCCGGCCGTCCGGGAAGTCGAGCCGGGCGGCGACGAAGGAGGCGTCCTCCAGGTACAGACGCACCTCCAGGTGCGGTGTCGACCACGCGCGCACCGCGCCCGTCCCACCCGCTCCGTCCAGGCCGAGGAGGTCCGCCAACTGCTCGACCAGCGCGTCACGGGTGCGCGGGTTCTGCCATCGCGCCTCCACGACCAGCGGCGCGCCGCCGAGCGTCCGTGCCAGGGCGAGGCGCCGCTCCTGCCGTCGCGCGTGCGTCAACTCCTCCTTCTTGAGCGCCCGTTCCTCCTTCGTCCGGCCCGTCGGGGATTTCGGCAGGTTCCGCGGCAGGACGGGGTGACGGCTGCGGGTGAAGTCGTCCAGGCGGGTGAGACGCGGGGCGAACGCCTCGGCCGCCCAGTCGGTGAGCGGGGAACGGTCGCGCGGCATGAGGCCGGTTCCGACGCCGTGTCCGCCCATGGACGTCGCGTGCACGACACCGATCTGGACGCCGTCCTTCCCCGACATCCAGACGTCAGGGTCCTCCCGCACGGTCGCGGCGTCCGGCAGCCCGTGGGAGAAGCGGAGGCGGCCGAGCATCCCCTCGGGGCCGCCGCGCGCCCACTCGGTCGAGTCGGTGCGGCGGTCGCTGATCATCCGGCTCACCGCCAGGCGACCGGTCCCCGGCGTCTGCGCCAACCACGGATCCCGGCCGAGCAGATACGCCGACACCGACCGCCGGAAGGGCATCGGAACGGGACCGCCGGTACGCCATCGGCGCACCCCCGTGGCGACATGGAGGCGGAAGTCGGAGAAGGGCACGGTCTGCACGGTGAGCGCGACGACGAACGAGAACTTCCACCAGGCTCCGTCGTCGTCCTGGTGGTCCCGGGGCGGCCAGGACACGAGCTCCGCCCCCCGCGTGGTCGCGGCGATGCGGAACTCCATCTCGACGCCCTCGAAGCGGTACGGATCCAGCCGGGTGATGTCCTGCGCGAGGGCGTCCGGCAGGAGCTGGTGGACCAGCGCGTCCGGTTCGAAGGTGCCGCCGGGCGTCGTACGGCCCGAGAAGAGGTCCACCTCCTGCGGCTGCCAGCTCAGTCCGGCCACGTCCAGCGACGCGCCGAGTTCCACGGCCCGCTCGGTGATCTCCGGATGTTCCGCGCGCGTGCGGGGCGGGTGCAGGTCGCGGATCCAGGAGTGGATCAACTGGCGCATGACGGGGACCGGCAGCGGGTCGTACGCGTACAGCCAGGGGGTGTCGTCGTGCAGTGTGGCCTTGCGGGCCACGCACAGGAGTTCGGGAGCCACCGCGCGGATGACCTCGTTCAGGCGGCGGACCGGTACCTGGTTGATCTTCTGCGGTTCGCGTCTGCCGATCCGGTAGAAGTCCAGCACTTCCTTGCGCCAGGCGGCGGGGAACGCGAGACCGTGCGGCCGGCGGACGAACTCGGCGCCGCGGACGCGTTCGAAGGCCGCGAGCCGGATCGTGGAGTAGGAGGGCATGGGGAATCCCTTCGTGTTCTCGGGTGACGGGCCCTGTCCGCGGCTCAGCCGCGCGGGTCCGGGCCGGACGGGACGAGTCCGGTGAGGGCGGCGTGCAAGGGCTCGTACAGGGCTTTGACGAGCGCCCGGTCGAGCGCGGTCACCGGAGTACCGTCGGCGGTGGTGGCGTCTCCCGGCGACGGGGCGAGGTACGGGTCCAGCACGTGCCGCATGGCGAGGAGCAGACTGGTGTGCCAGGTGTCCGGCAGCTTCTTGCGCGCGGCCGCCCGGCTGGCGAACGGGGCGTCCACGAAGACGACCCGGGCCGGGACACCGCCGCGTACGAGCCGGCCGATGACCTGCCAGATGACGACGAGCTGGTCCCAGGTGAACGAGATCTTCTCCTCCTCGTTCAGCCGGCTCCAGGCCGGCGGATGGTTGAGGAGATACCGCCAGCGCGCGCGGGCCCGGGTCCGGAACTCCGCCCCGGCCTCGTCAAGACCCGGCTGCGCGCGGACGAACTCCGCGAAGCTGCCGTCCCGTTGCATACGCGCCACCCAGTCGTTCACGGCCTGCACGGCCAGGGCGATGTCGTCGGGGCGCGGGTGGGGCCGGGCCAGGAAGAACACCGAGCCGATCGCGGCGACTCCCCGGTCGAGGATGTTGTGGCCGCGCTCGACGGCGAGGAGCGGCGCGACGAGGATCTGCGTCCCGGTCGAGGCGAAGTTCGCCACGTCACCGCGGCGCAGGGCCACCACCGCCCCGCCGTCGGGCCCCGTGTCCGGGCCCGAGTGCCACTCGTGCTCCTGTTCCGCGTCGTCGGAGATCAGGCGGCACACCTTCCCGGCCCAGCGCGGGATGCGGTTGAGGATCTCCGCCGCGCGGCGCGCCTCGTCGTAGGAGCCGGTGAGGACGAGGAGCCGGCCGCGCCGCTCGTCGTCGTCCAGGGCGGCGAGCTCCCGTTCGAACACACTGGGCTTGCCGTCGGCGGAGCGGCGGGCCAGCTGGTCCAGCATGTGTTCGAGAGCGAGGGGACGCAGATGGGGCTTGGCGCCGGACAGCCTGAGCGGCCTGCCGTCGGGACCGGTCAGGAAACATGTGCGGAACACCGTCCGCTTGATGGCCTCACGCTCCGCGGGCGGGGGCTTGAGCAGTGCGCCGACCTCGGTGAGCACATGGAAGCGGGTGGACCGGCCGGCCCAGCTGGTCCCCGACATGAGCAGCACGTTCGGCCCGGGGAGGCCGTCGGCGAGGGTGAGATCGGGCAGGTGCAGAAGCAGCTCGCGGCCGCTGCCCGCACAGCGGAAGAAGCGCAGTTCGCCGCTGCGCAGCCGGCCCAGGCCCGCGTTCTCGGGGAGGAACTGGAAGCCGAGGATGTTGCCCATGGGGGATTCGGGGACCAGCGGACGGTAGTCCTCCGGCGGACGCCGGGACAGTACGTTGCTGGACGCCTCGAAGTTGAGGGCCGCCTCGATCCGCGGCCACATCTCGGTCAGCTGGTCGAGCCGGGTGTGCAGGGCGGACAGGAGCAGGGTGAACTCGAAGCGCAGCACCTGCTCCGAGACGCTGCTCCGCGCCCTGGACACGGCATCGCCCGCCAGCGCGAGCAGTTCCCGCTCGACGAGGCGGCGGGCGTTGCGGGGGCGCATGGTGTGCAGGAGCTGGCGGGTGAGCCGCACCAGTGCGTCGGCCCGGGGGTCGTCGTGCTCCCGGTCGCCGAGCGGGTCGTCCCGGAACGCGTCGAGGACGGTCACGACCCCGTCGCGGCCCGTGCCGCCCGCCGCGCCCGCCGGACCCGGCACGTCCGGTTTCCGGGCCCCGGCCGCCTCCGCCTCGTCGTCCTCGTCGGCGATCCGGCCGATCTCCTCGTCCCATTCGGGGGTGGGGCGGTCGGGGGTGTCGGCGGCGTCGGTGTCGGCGTCGGACGGGCTGCCGAACCATTCCGCGACCAGTTTGTACTGGAGGGTCCAGGAGCTGAAGTAGTCGGACTCGACCCATGAGCGCAGGCTCTTGTGGCGCAGCAGCATGTGATAGATGCGGTCGGCGGCGACCGTCACCGTGTGCAGGGCGGCGGTCCACTGCATGACGATGGAGTCGGACAACTGGATGCGCCCGCCCCGCGCCAGCTCGTCGATCTTGTGCCGGTGGATCTCGTCCAGCCACGAGTTGGGCGCGCGCCCCGTGAGCACGGCGGCGGGCGCGAACATGGTGTCCAGCTGCATCTGCACCCGGTCGGCCTCGTCGACGATGATCACATCGCTTCTGCGGCAGGCGAGTTCGAGGAAGCGGACGCGCTCCTCGTTCTGGTGGGCGGGCACGGCGCTGTGCACCAGCGCCGCGGGGGTGGCGATCCAGATGTCCGCCGTGACCAGCTCGCGGGTGCCGTGATGACGCGGGCACCTGTTCCACAGGGGGCAGCCGTGCCGCTTGCGCAGGTTCGGCGCCTGGCCGTGCTCCGACTCGTCGACGGCCAGGGCGGTCAGCGGGCGCCGGGGCGGACGGCACTTCGGCGGGAACAGCTGGGTGCAGGGCGCGTCGCGGTGGGCGAGCGGCTCCGCCGCCTCCACTCCGCGCAGTGCGTCGAGGGGGCAGGCGGTGCTGAGGTAGTCGAAGCTCAGCGCGTCGTGGGTGAGCAGGGACGTCCCGTCGTCCTGGGCGGCCAGGCGGCGGTGGGTGCGCTGGAGATGCTGTTCTCGTGTGGTCGCTCCCAGCACGGGGGCGGCCCGGAGACCGAGCGCGGAGAACAGGGACGTCAGGTGCAGGGCTTCGGCGACGTCACCCACGACCAGGGTGACCCGCTTGTCATGGGTGGCGGCCCAGACCGCGAGGATGTCGCGAAGCGTGCTCTTCCCGGCCCCGACCATCCCGAGGAGATGGAGCATCCGGTCGATCCGCAGCATCCTCCTCTCCGGCACGAAGTCGTCCGACTCGGTGTCCCGGACGAACAGTTCGACCCTTTCCAGCCTGCGGCGCCAGTCGCCCCCGTCGGGATTCCCGGGTCCGCGCAGCTTCTCCTCCATCCGCACGGCGGTCGCGACGAGTTCGTCCCAGGGGACCTCCAGGGGCTTGCCGTCCGAGGCCGCGGCTCGTCCGAGGGCATGCCCGGCGCTCTCCTCGGCGGGCAGTTCCTCGGGGAGCACCACCGAGGTCCACGCCTGGCCCTCCAGGAAGCGCCAGCCGCCGGGTTCGGCCGGCGGCAGTGTCCGTGTCCGGTACGGCGGGGCGTCGGCGAGCGCACGGGCGTAGACGGCCCATCGGCCGTGCGCGACCGACACGTTGCGGCGCCGGGGCGGGTCGTCCCCGCTGTCGAGGTCGTATCCGCGCAGCTCGGGCGGGAGGGACAGATAGGCGTCGAGGGACTGGGCCCAGATCCGGCGCCGCCGCAGGGGCCACAGCAGATGCCGTCCGATCCGCAGCATGCGCTGCTCCTCGGGCGTGCGGGCATGGCCGAGGGCCGAGGCGAAGGGATACCCGCCGAAGAGGGTCCACCCCGCCTGGGCGGGATGGCCCGGCAGCAGGCGCTCCACCAGGTGGAGCCCCAACTCGACCTCGCACAGCCGGGACGCGCCCAGCTCCGGATCGGCGTCGTCCGCGAAGTGGGGAGCGAACTCCTGGATGAGGTCGCCGCGCCACTGCATGCGGTCACGCATGGTCGTCCTCCGGTCGGTCGTCGTCCACGGCTCCGCCGCGGGTCTCTTCGAGAGCGGCGCGCACCCTCGTCATGAACTGCCGGTGGCTGACCACGGTGGTGCGACGCCGCACGTCGGGGTCCAGGAAGCGGCGGACCACGGCCACGTAGTCCCGGCGCAGGGCTGTCCTGTGGTCGGGGACGACGAGGAAGGCCCGGTCGTGCGGTGGCCTGTCCGGCAGGAGCAGGGCGTTGCGTCCGAGCAGCGCCGGATTCGCCCAGTCCTTGACGTCCACGGCCCACACCCGTCCGTCCGGCAGGGTGATCCGCAGGTCGTACGCGTCGTAGTCCGGCCACAGCTCGGGGGTGAGGCCGAGGCGTGTCAGGGCCCGCTCCAGGCGCAGCTCGGCGAAGCCCGGGGCGGTGACGAACAGGCGCAGCGGCCTGGTGAGCAGGAGTACGCCACCGCCCTCGGCCTCCGCGTACGCGTGGCCCACGGGAGCGTCCCCCTTGTGCCGGCAGCGCGCGTTCTCGCACCACCAGCCACCGTCGCGCATCGGCGCGAGCAGGGTCCGGCAGCGTCGGCACAAGGTGAACCGGCCGCCCCGTACCCAGCCGACCGGGGCGGGCAGGTAGATCTGCCGGAGGAGCCCGTCCAGTGGGGTGAAGGCCGGTTCCAGCGAGATCTCGGCGGCCTTGTCCCGGGTGAGCACGGGGTGTTCGACGAGCAGGCGCCGGAAGGCGACATAGCTCGCCGGGGCGTTCGCCAGGCGGCAGCGGTCCATCGCCAGGGCGATCAGGGCGCGGTCGATCTGTTCGGTGGCCGAGTCCGGCCGGTCCACGGCCCACTCGTAGCACAGGTCGGTGGGGACGCAGGCGTCCTTGTCGATCAGTCTGTCCTCCGGGGCCGCCAGACCGTCGGGGAGGTCGAGCGGCCATTCCGTCACGGGGCGCCGTCGGCACCAGATGAGCAGGTCGCTGACGCTCAGGGGCGGGTCGGCGCCGCGCAGCAGACAGGCCAGCGCGGTGCGGTCGAGGGCCCGTTGCGCCTCGGCCGGATACGGGAGGGTGAAGGTGCCCAGCCCGGTCAGGGCGTCCAGGTCGAGGACGGCGGTCGCCACGGTGCGCAGCAGGGTGAGTCCGTCGTGCGGGACGAGGGGGGAGCGGGCGGCGCCCGCGGCGGTGCGCGTCACCGCGGCTCCCCGAAGGCAGCCGCACCCGAGGACGGTGGTACGGCCGGGCACCAGCGGGCCACCTCGCAGCGGGCGCAGTGCTTCCCCGGCCTCGGCGCCGAGATGGCGTCCCGGTGCCACGGGGCGGCGAGGCCGTGGATCACCCGCCGGGCGGTGGCGACCCGGTCGGCCTGGCGGGGCGAGACGAGTTCCAGGTCGGAGCCGGTCGGCCGCAGGACCTCCACCTCGACGCGCGAGCGGCGCACGTCGCCGCCGAACACGCCCTGTGCCAGCAGCACCAGGGCGAGCGCCGCCTGCGGGTACCGCTCCAGGACGTCCTCGTCACCCCGCGGCGCGCGGTATCTGGTGCTCTTGATCTCCCGCCACACCACCGCTCCGCCGCTGCGGTAGACGAGATCGGGCTTGGCGACGAGGACGACGTCGGCCTCCGGGTCCTGGAAGGCGAGGAGCCGTTCCGCGATCACCGGCGCCTCCGGATCGGCGTGCCGCAGCGGGCACACGGCGGCATGGCGGCCGATCAGCCGGGCCCCGAGTTCGGCGTCGGCGCCGGTCAGGTGCCAGCCGTCGGCCTCCCAGTCCGTCGGGTCGGCGGGCGCGTCGGCGGGTGTGCAGGGGCGCCGGGGCGTCCGCTCGTGCATGCGCTGGAGCCAGGCGTGCACGGCGTGCCCCCGTGTCACATGGCGGTCGTGCTCAAGGCTCTCGTCGTACGGCAGGTGGAGGCGCCGCAGATGCTCCTGGGCCGGGCACTTCGCGTACCGGCGCAGATCCGTGACGGACAGGGTGCGGCGGGGGCGGGAGACATCCGCGACGCCGAGGACGCCGGGGGCACGCGGCAGGTCGGGGCAGGAGGCGGTCAGCCGGCAGGCCGCGCAGCCGGGCCCCGGTCGCCGGTGCACGGCGTCGACGGTGGCCCGCAGCCGGGGTGCGGCGAGCCGGCGGTACGCGGCCTCCGCCTCCTCGGGAGTCCCGTCGAACAGCGGTTCACCGACCGAGCCGTCCAGACACCCGATCTCCACGACCCGGATCCGCCGGGGCGCGGTGACGTCCTGCACCTCGTGCTCGTCCCCCCACCGGGCGGGCTCCGCCGCACGGCCGCCGTAGGCGGCGACGTACGCCGCCATGGCGGTCTCCGCCGGATCCCGCCCGGCCCGTGGGCGTCCCCCGCGGCGCACCGACCCGAACCTGAGGAGCCGCAGCTCGCACACCGTCCGCTCGCGGTCGGCGTAGCACCGTCCCCACGCCCGGAGTTCGTACACCGTGCGACCGCCACCGGAGCCGGCCGGTGTACGCGTCTGCCTGACCCAGTATTTGTGGTCGGGCAGCAACCGCCCTTCCGGATCAAGTGATTCCGCCGCGGCCAGGTACTGCGCCGCGGCATGCTCGGCGAAGCGCTCCAGACCCGGGTGGGACGGGCGCACCCGGGCCGGATCGTCGCGGATCCGGCCGAACTCCAGGAGATCGAGCCTGCGCATCACGGGGGCGAGGGCGAACGTCTCCAGGTCGTCCGGCTTGTAGGGAGTACGGTGCGCGGCTCGGAGACGGGGCCGGGCCTTGACGGCGCGCAGCGTGGGGCAGTCCTCCGCCCCCTCCTTCGCGCCTCCGGCGAACACCCTGATCAGGCGGGGGTCACCGGTGAGTCCTACGGGCAGCGGCCAGTCGGTCACTCTCTCTCCTCATCTGTTCCCCTGTGAACAACATTCACGGGATGCTACTCACTGCTACCATCCGTGTACGGACGTTCCGTCAGATCCCAGGCACAGGGCGGTTCTCAGGTGGGTTCGCAGAACGATGTCATCGCCGGGCAGTACCACCTGGTGAACCGGCTGGGGTACGGCGGGATGGGCGAGGTGTACCTGGCCCAGGATCTGAACCTCGCCCGGCAGGTGGCGGTCAAGCTGCTGCTCCCGAACAACGTCGAACGGGAGGAGCGCCGTCACCGGGACCGCTTCAGGCGGGAGGCCAGGACGACCGGCACACTCGGCCGTTCACGGCACTTCCCCCAGGTGCACGCCTTCGGCGAGCACGAGGGCGAGCCCTTCCTCGTCATGGAGTTCATCGAGGGCCCCACCCTGGAGGAGCTGGCCGAGCAGCATCACCCGCTGCCGTTCCGCGGCGTCGTCGCGATCCTGGCCCAGCTCGCCACCGCCCTCGCCTCGCTGCACGACGCCGGACTCGTGCACCGTGACCTCAAGCCGTCCAACGTCATGATCGCGCCGGGCGGCGTCGTCAAGGTGATGGATCTCGGCATCGTCGCCCACACCGATCCCTTCGCGACGCGTATCACCACCACGGGCGGCGCGGCCCCGGGCACCGTCGCCTATGCCGCCCCCGAGCAGGTGACCGAGGGGTACGCGGAGCCGCGCAGCGACCTCTACTCGCTCGGCTGCATCGTCTTCGAACTCGTCACCGGGGAGTACCTCTTCACCGCGGAGACCGCGTACGCGATGGCCCGCTGCCACGCCGACGAGCCGCCGCGCAGGATCGCGGACGTACGCCCGCAGACACCGCCGTGGCTGGCCGAGACCGTCGACCGGCTGCTGTGCAAGAACCCGGATCTGCGGCCGGGCGACGCGCGGGCGCTGTTCGACCTGGTCCGGCCGCACCTGGCGGTCCTCGAATCGGCCGGCTGCCCCGGACTCGGGGACTACGACCCGACCCTGCCGTGGGTGCGGCCGTGCTCTCCGCCGCCCCTGCCGAAGAAGTCCCCGTCGGACGCGCGACGTCGGCAGGGCTCCGACCTCGACGACCTGGCACGCCGCCAGAAGCGCACCACGGAACTGCGGCGGGACGACCTTTCCCGCATCCGCGCCGAGGCCGGCGCCTTCGCGAGGGACGGCGATCTGCGCGGGGCCGTCCGTCTGATCGACCAGTGCCTCGACAGCGCGGTGGGCCGCTTCGGCCGTATCGAGTCGGGTGTCGTACGGCTGCGCATCGACCGCGCCGCACTGCTGCGCGAGGAGGGACTGCCGCGGGACGCGCACTCCGCGTACACCGAGGTACGCCCTGATGCCGTACGGGCCTTCGGGGAGCCGAGTCCGGAGGTCCGGGAGATCGACGACGGCATCGAGCGGTGCGCGCAGGACGGCGGGCCGCACTGACCGGGACGACCCGAGCCGGGCGGAGGTGGCCGCCGGACCGCGCGGGACCCGGCCGCCCGGCGGAACGCCGGTACGCTTCACGTCTTCCCCGAGGGACACGGCGGGACGCAGGGAGACAGGCGTGGCAGAAGAACCGACCACGGTGACGGCCACCGGAATCGCCAGGATCGCCGGTGTCGGCCGGCCCGCGGTGAGCAACTGGCGCCGCCGCCACCAGGACTTCCCCCGGCCGGTCGCCGGGACGTCCGCCAGTCCCGCCTTCGACCTGCGTGAGGTGGAGCGATGGCTCGACCGGCAGGGAAAGCTCCGCCCCCTCGCACCGCTCGGCCGCCTCACCCGGTGCGCCGAGACGTTCGGCGCGGCAGGACGGCCCGCGGAGGCCCTCGCCCTGGCCGGGCTGGCACTGCTGACCGCACCCGCCGAGGCGCCCACCCCGGACCGGCTCGGCGACGCGGTACGGGCGGTCGTGTCGCCCCGGCATGCCGGCCTGCTCCTGACCGGGCTGCCCCCCGCGTGGTCGGCGGCCCAGCGGGAACTCCTCGAAGCCGCCCGGCTGGTGGCGTACGAGGAGGATCGCGTCCGCGTCCTGGAGCACCTCCACGCGTGGTACGCGACGGCCCGGGGCACGGCAGGGCTGACGGACGTCCCCACCGCCCTGGCCGGTCTCATGCTGGACCTCACCGGCCCGGCGGACTCGGTCCTCGACAGCGCCTGCGGAACCGGTACGTTCCTGCGTCCCGCCCTTGAGGAGAGTCCGCCCGGCAGGCCGCCACGGATCCTGGGACAGGACCGCCGTCCCGAGTACGTGCGCATCGCGCTCCTTCGCCTTCTGCTGCTTCGCTCGCGGGCCGGGGCCGGGGCCGATCCGGAGGCCGACGGACGGCTGCGCCTGGGGGTGGGCGGTCCGTTCCCGGAGGACGCCTTCGCCGAAGAGACGGTCGACGCCGTCGTCGGCGGTCCTCCGCCGGACGGCCTCCAGGACTGGACCCAGGACCGGTTCGCCCTTGACTCCCGGTGGCTGTACGGGGGTCCTCCGCCGCGCTCCGAGCCGGAACTCGCCTGGGCGCAGCAGGTGTTGGCGCGCCTCAGACCCGGCGGCCGGGCCGCCCTGCTCATGCCCGCGGCCGTGGCCGGACGGTCCACAGGGCGCCGGATCCGCGGCGAGCTCGTCCGGCGCGGTGTGGTCCGGGCCGTCGTCGGACTGCCCCCGACGACGGCGGCCGGGAACAGCAACGGCGCCCACCTGTGGGTGCTGCAACGTCCGGAGGCAGCCGGTGTCCCGGACGCGGCGGTGCTGCTGGTGACCGCCGAGGCCGTGCGCGGAGACCGGCACGCGTCGCCGGGCGACCCCTTCGACGTGCTCCGCCGACGGGTCAGGGACCTCTGGGCCGGTCACCGCACCGGACACGGGACATCGGGCACCGAGGGGGTCATCGCCCGGCGCGTACCGCGGGCCGAGCTGCTCGACGAGGACGCCGACCTCACGCCGCGACGTCATGTGCCGGGGCAGGGCGGGGCGTACGCGCTCGACGCCGTGCTGAGGATGCCCGCCGCGCTGGAGGCCAGACTCGCCGCGCTCCGCGTCGCGTTGCCCCGGCCGGACCGCGCTCCTCGGCCCGAGCCGGAGGACGTGTCCACGGCGACGCTGGGAGAGCTCTCGCGGACCGGAGCCCTCACCCTGCACCGCCACCCGGCCCGTGCCGCGGGCCAGGAATCTCCCGGCACCGACCGGGTGGAGCCGGCCCTCACAGGACAGGACGTCGCGGCCGGACGACCCGCGAGCGGATCCCTTCCCGTACGCCCCGGCACGGAGCCGGCTGCCCGGGTACAGGCCCACGACATTCTCGTCCCGTCGCTCGCCGGAGACCTGGTGGCCAAGGTCGCGACGGAGGAGCAGATCGGGGCCCGGCTCGGCCCCGGCGTCCATGCCGTACGCGTCGACCCGGACCTGCTCGACCCGTGGTTCGTGGCGGGCGCCGTCACCCACCCCGACAACGCGGCGAGAGCCGCGCGTCCGTCCGTCACCGCGAGCGGTGCCCTGCGTATCGACGTGAAACGGCTGCGCCTTCCGCTCCTGCCGGTCGACGTGCAACGCCGCCGGGGCAGCGTGCTGCGCGGTCTCGACCGGTGGGGGGCGGAGCTGACGCGTACCGCCGAGGCCGGGCAGGCGCTCGCCCGTGCCTTCACCGCGGCTCTGATCGACGGAAAGCTCGCGGCGCCGGACGACTGATCCGGTCGTGGGAGAGGGCTGAGTCGCGTGGGACGGCTGAGTCGCGCGGGACGGCTGACCGGACCGGGTCATGCCGGGGTGGCGTTCTGCTGTGGCTCCGGGACGGCGTCGAGATCCACGGCGTACATGGGCCGTTCGTCGATGCCGAGCAGGCGCATCAGCTCGGCCGTCGGAATCCGGTACTGGCGTCCGACCCGCATGATGGAACAGGGGAACGTGCCCTCGTAGACGAGCCGGTACGCGGTTCCCCGGCAGATGCCGAGCGCGCGTGCGGCCGTCCGCAGATCCACCGTGACCGGCAGTTCGAAGATCTCCGTGAAGCCGAGCCGACGTGACAGCGCCTGCTTCATGCCTGCCTCGCCCCGCGCCGGAGCGCCAAGGTGCCGATCTGCCGCCTCCGGTCGCACGGTGCCACACGGTACGAGCCGGGGCGCGCTTCCAGGTGCCCGGTCAGCTTGCCGAGCATCTCCTTCCGCACCTGCTGCGAGGCGATCCGGAAACGGAGCGGCGCGTGCAGCCCGGCCCGTTCCGGACGGAGGATCTCCAGCGCGAAGTCCTCCCGCCCGCACGGGTCCGCCGCCGGTCCGTCCGGCGCGGTCTGCTCGTCGTCGTCCGCGATGTTCTCCGGCAGGGTGGAGGGAATCTCCCGCAGCCCTGCGCGGGCGAGCCGCCAGGCGCTGCTGCGCGCCGCACCGAGCCAGGTCCGGACCGGGGGAGGCGGACCGTGCTCCCCGCTCCGCAGCCCTTCCAGCAGGGCGAGTGCCATCTCGGACTCCACGTCGGACCGGTCGACACCCAGCCGCGTGCTGATGCGCCGGACGGTGCCGGTGAGCTGCGGCAGGGCCAGCCAGATCACCAGGAGCCGCCAGGGGCCGCCCGGTGCGGTCTCGGCGCGCGCCGCGCCCAGGGCCTCCTGCCAGATCGAGGAGGCCAGGGCCGGGACGGCCGCCGGTCCGTACAGGGCCTCACGGGCTTCGGCGGGGGAGAGCGGGACCGGGGCTTCGCCGTCCTCCGTGCTGACACACAGCCGTGCCTCCTCCGCCGCGCGGGGATTCTCGAAGTGCCGGGTGACCGCGGCGAACAGGCCGCCGGGGGCGATAAGGGCCATGGAACGTCCTCTCTGGGCCCGCGGACCGACGCCGGGGCCAGGTGAACAGAGGCCGGGTGGTGAGCGCGGACGCCCGACCGCTCATCCCCGAAAAAGGGGCAAAGCGGTCATGAGTCCCACCTGCCTCAGAATTACACACGCGTGCTGTCGTGTCGGGTCCTCGGCCGAGTGGCGGAGCGGCCGGCCCGTACGTGTACCGGGCCGGCTCGGAGGACAGGCGGCGTGCTCCCGGGCGCGGGGCGCCCGCCCGCAGGCGGGCGCCCCGCTGGGCTGTGGAGCGGACCTCCTCAGTCCGTCTTGGCCGGTGGTGCCTCGTGCGGCGCCGCGGTCTGCGGCGCCGCGAGGCTCTCGGGCCGCACGGTGCGGCCGGTGCGTCGCGGGGTGGGCGGGAAGCCGCCGGACCGCCTGAGGTGGCCGGGGAGGTGTTTCTTCATGGCAATCGATCCTTTCGGACGAAGACGGAGCCGGTATCGCCCTGTCCGGCGAGCGGCTGACGCCATCGTGCCGGGCCCGCGGGGTCCGCCGCGGCACCGGATCTGACGAAAACCTGACGCGGGTCTGAAGCGGTAGAGCGTGTCGACGAGCGCCCAAGTGCGCCCGAATGCAGGAGTGTTCTCGTCATGGCTGCTGCTTCGGTGCGTGAGGGAGGACAGGCAGTGGAGGCGCGTGTACTCGGCCTGATCAGTGTCAGGGGATCGAACGGAAAGGGGATCTGTGGGGTGAAGAAGGCGACCGCGCTGTTCGGACTGCTGGTGACTTCGCCGCAGTACCGCTGTACCACCGACGAGATCGCCGAGCACCTCTGGCCGGGCCAGGAGTGCCCGCGAGAACGGGTGTACAAGGTCGCCTCGTTGCTGAGGGGCGTGCTGGGGGATGAGGTCCTCCCCGATCTGAGATCGAGCGTCTGTGTGATGAACCTTCCGGAAGGAAGTGTCGATCTGCTCCGCTTCCGCGAAGGGGTGCGGAAGGCCGCTCACCTCAAGTGGCCGGAGAAATTCGCGCAGTTGTGCACGGCCCTGGCGGAATGGCAGGACGACGAACCGCTGCGCGGGCTGCCGGAGGAAACGTTCGGCGGACGCAGGGCCGAGCTGCGGGAGGAGCTGATGGCCGCCGTCTGCGACCAGATGGAGGCCGCACTGCGGGCCGGCGAAGACACATGGCTTCGCATGGAAACGAAGAAATGGTATGAGCGCATGCCGGAACGGTCCCGGATCTTCGGGTTCTATCTGATCGCCCATGGACAGGCGATGGCGAGAGGGGTACTGGAGAGGCTGATCGACAAATGGGAGGCGGCCCACGGGAAGACGGAACAGGACCCGGAACTCCAGGAAATCGTCGACGAACTGCGTTCCACCCCGCGGCGTTCACGCGGTACCTCTCTTCGTCGGGTCCCGGACCAGCTCCCCGCGGGCAAGCACCGTCCTTTCGGGCGTGCCGGACTCATCGATGAACTCGCCGGGGTGGCCCGGACGCGGCAGGAGGCGGAAAGGCCGACGCTGATCGTGCTCAGCGGAATGGCCGGGGTCGGAAAGAGCCTGGTGGCGTACCGGCTCGGGGCGGTCCTCCGGGAAAGGTTCCCGGACGGCGCCCTCTACGCGAACCTCCGCGGGTTCGCGGGCGCCGAAGTGCGGCCCGCCGAACCGGAACACGTCCTGGACGGATTCCTGGCCGAGTTCCCGCCCTATTCGGGAGCGGCGGGAATCGAGGCGAAGAGCGCGGCGCTGCGTTCGGTCCTGGCGGACAAGTCGGTGCTCATCGTGCTGGACGACGCGGTGGACGTGGCCCAGGTGCGTCCGCTGCTGCCCGGGAACGGCACCAGCGCGGTGATCGTCACGAGCCGTAACACGCTCAGGGGTCTGGGCGCCGGACAGGACCCGTACTTCCGCAAGGTCGACCTCCTGGACGACGAGTCCGCCGCCGCCATCCTCCGGGAGAAGCTCCCGAAGGGCGACCCGAGAGGCCGTGAGCCGCTCATCCGTGCCCTGGTCGAACTGTGCGGCCGGCACCCGCTCGCTCTCACCGTGATCGCCCGGCGCCTGGAGAACCGGTCGGTCCGGGGCACGAGCGACCTTGTGCGGGATCTCCGGGAGGAGAAGGAGAAGCTGGGTGTTCTGCACCTGCCCGAGGAGGAGTTGTCCGTCCGGATGGCGTTGGCCTGTTCCATCCGCGCGCTGTCCCCGGCCGCCCGTCGGCTGCTCAGGCGACTCGCCGTGCACCCCGGCCCGAGTGCCGGCTGGGACGCCGTGATGGACCTCGGTCCGGCCGGCGACGCACCGCGCCCCGACCACGCCCTGGAGGAACTGGTGGCGGCCAGCCTGGTGGAGCTCCGGGCCGACCGCTACAGCCTGCACGACCTGGTGCGCGCCTTCGCACGCCACGAGGTGGACCCCGAAGCCGACGGCGTCCCGGAGGACTTCGAGGACGCGACCGTACGGCGGGTGCTGGAACACCAGTTGCACAACGTCCACGCCTGTGACCGCCGCCTCCATGAGCAGCGGGCACTTCCCGTGGGTGACCCCGCCGGGGTGAGAGTGTTCGAGCCGGTGGACCTCGAACAGGCGCTGGCCGTGCTGGACGACGAGTACGACACCGTGCAGCTCGGCATTCAACTGGCTCACCGGAAAGGGCTGGAGCGCTACGTCTGGCTGCTGCCGATGGCTCTCGTCACCTATCAGTGGTCGCGCCGCCGCCTGGACGACGCGTTGCGAGGGCTGACACTGGCGCGGGAGGTGGCGGAGAAGGTGGCCGAGCCCGCTCAGTGCGCCATGGTGCACCGGATGCTGGCCGGGACCTACTGGCGGCAGGAGCAGTTCGAGCGGGCGGCGGGCCATCTGTTCCGGGCCGTCCGGCTGAGCAAGGAGGACGACACCGGGACCGGCAGACTGAGTCTGGCGCATTCCCTGCACACGCTCGCGCTCACGTTGCGCAAACAGGGGGACGGGACGGCGGCGGAGGAGCATCACCGGCAAGCCCTGGAGCTGTACCGGGCGCTGGGCGACCGCAGCGGGGAAGCGGCGGCGCTGAACGGCATCGGTACCCTCCACCGCGACCGCGGGGAGTACGACGAAGGGCTCCGCGCCTGTGGTGAGGCGCTGCGCATCGCGGAGGGGACGACGGACCGGAGGTGCGGGGCGGACGCCCTGTACACGCTCGCCCAGATCCACCTCTCCAGGTCGGAGGGGGAGGAGGCGCTCCGGCTGCTCCGGCGGGCCTGCGGAATTCTGTGTGACCTCGAACACTGGCACGACGAGGCCAAGCTCCTGTGGCTCTGTGCCGATGTCCTGGTGGCGGCAGGCCGCTCACCCGAGGCCGTCGAGGCACTGGAACGCGTCCTCGTGCTGCGCGAACTGATGGGCGGCCACGACACCCAGGAAGTACGGGACCGTCTGGAAGAGCTGCGGTGAGGGCTCGTGCCCCGGGGGAACAGGCATACTCGGTCCCGGCGTGAGCGACGGTCGGCCGATCAGGGAGGTACCGCGGTGTCCGAGGACCCGTCCGGCGGCATACCGCGCGCACGGTCGTCGTCCGTGCGGCCGGAGCCGGAGCCGGAGCCGGTTTCGGTTCCCGTGCCCGTGCCGTGCCGGGTCGTGGTCTGCCGGGACTGCTGCTGCGGTACGCCCAAGGTGACCGGAGTCGACCACGCGGCGCAGACCGCGCGGCTGCGGGCCGGGGTGCCGGTGCGGATCTCCGCGTGCCTGGACGTGTGCGACCAGGCCAATGTGGTCGTCGTGCAGCCGTCGGCCGCGGGCCGGGCGGCCGGGGCACGGCCGGTCTGGCTGGGGCTGGTCAATGACCCGGAGGCCACGGAGGACATCGTCGGCTGGGTGCGGGCCGGTGGCCCGGGGGTGGCCCCGCTGCCGGACATCCTGGAGCTGTACGCGTTCGACCCGCCCGGACGAGGAGTGGGCAAACGCCCCCCGGCCGGGCTCGACCGGCCCTAGGATGACGGCGGTTCGCCCGCGCGTTCGGCGGACGGACCGTGTGTACGACAACCGCATAGGGCGCGTGCCTGGGGGAAGCCGGTGGGATTCCGGCGCTGACCTGCAACCGTGTGCGGCCGGTGGGCCGCGAGTCGGGACACCCGGGGCGCGCCGTGAACCGCTTCCCCTGTCATGGTCTGCAGCGCGAAGCCGAGAGTCTCGCCCGAGGCGGCGGCGGTGCCCGCTCCGTCCGCTCGGCGACGGGGCTGCGGGCCGCCCACACCAGGAAGGCTCCCGCCGTGCGACACACCTCCGGCACCTCAGCCGTCTCCCGTACCTCCCTGCGCCGTACGCTCATCGCCTCCGTCGCCCTCGGCGTGGCCCTGGCCGCCGCGCCGGCCACCGCCCAGGCCCACGGCGCACCGGGCACGCACGCCGTGCACGGCACGAACACCCCGGTCAGGGTGACGCTGACCGTGCAGGGCCCCGACGGGCCGCTGTTCCACGGGAAGGTCTGGACGCGCGGCCACGACGTCACCACGGCGACGGGCGGTACGCACAGATGCGACGGGACGAACGGGAGCGCCCACCCCTCCGCCGTGCCGACGCCCACCGCCGCCCTCGACGACGCCGCCCGCAAGCGGCACTTCGGCTGGGACGGCGCCTGGTACGCGTCGTTCGACGACTACGCGGTCGACAGCATCAAGAACGTCAGCGGCGGCGGCTCGGCGTACTGGAACATCTCCGTCAACGGCACGCCCACCCCGGTGGGCGGCTGCCAGTTCCGGCTGAACGCCGGGGACACGGTGGCGTTCACCTGGACGGCCTTCTGACGGCTGCCCGCCGCCCGGCGGCCGGGGGAGCACGCTCCTCCGGCCGGCCGGCGCCCCGGCAGGGCCCCGCTCCGACGGGAATCCGGTACGGCTCCAGCCGTGGCACTGGATTTACTAGGACGTCCAACTATATTCTGGGGACGTAGGCCCGCGGTGCAGGGAAGCCGGTGTGATTCCGGCACGGTCCCGCCACTGTGACCGGGGAGTACGCCGTCGAGCAGGACGCCACTGACGAGCTGGATGTCGGGAAGGCGGACGGCGCGCGCTGATCCGGGAGTCAGGATACCGGCCGTGGGATGTTCCGTGTGGTCCACGAGGATGGAGCTGACACGCATGGCACCGGTGCGTTTCCACGATCCCGGCGAGCTGCGCCGCGGGGGTTCCCCGCATTCCGCCACCGGCCTCACCCGCCCCGGCCCGACGGCCTGACGGTCCGGCGTCCTCAGCGTTCCGCGCCGACCGCCCTCGCGCACGCCCGCGTCCATGAGCGGGCCGTGCGCCGGTCGCGCGCGCCGTCCTGGATCACCCCCACCTGACGAGAGCAGGCACCCATGATCCGTCCGAACCACCCCGCCGGTGTACGGGAACTGACCCACTTCATCGGCGGCGAGAACGTCCCGGGCACCTCGGGGGCCCAGGGCGACGTGTACGACCCCAACACCGGAGAGGTCCAGGCCCGGGTACCGCTGGCGGACCGGGCCGAGACCGAGGCGGCGGTCACCGTCGCCGCCGAGGCGCAGCGCGCCTGGGGCGAGTGGAACCCGCAGCGCCGCGCCCGGGTCATGCTGCGCTTCCTCCAGCTCGTCGAGCAGGAGAAGGACGACCTGGCCCGGCTGCTCTCCGCCGAGCACGGCAAGACCGTCGCCGACGCGCACGGCGACCTCCAGCGCGGCCTGGAGGTCGTCGAGTTCGCCGCCGGGATCCCGCACCTGCTCAAGGGCGAGTTCACCGACAACGCGGGCACCGGCATCGATGTGCACTCGCTGCGCTCGCCGCTCGGCGTGGTCGCCGGCATCACCCCGTTCAACTTCCCCGCCATGATCCCGCTCTGGAAGGCCGCCCCCGCCCTGGCCTGCGGAAACGCCTATGTCCTCAAGCCGTCCGAGCGGGCACCCTCGGTGCCGCTGCGGCTCGCCGAACTCTTCTTGGAGGCGGGCCTGCCGCCGGGCGTCCTCAATGTCGTCAACGGCGCGCGGGAAGCCGTCGACACCCTGCTGGAGGATCCCCGCGTCGCCGCCCTCGGCTTCGTCGGCTCCACCCCGGTCGCCGCGCACGTCTACGCCACCGCCGCCGCCCACGGCAAGCGCGCCCAGTGCTTCGGCGGCGCCAAGAACCACATGATCGTGATGCCGGACGCCGACCTCGACCAGGCCGTGGAGGCGCTGGTCGGTGCCGGGTACGGCTCGGCGGGCGAGCGCTGCATGGCCATCTCGGTCGCCGTGCCGGTCGGCGAGGAGACCGCCGACGCCCTGGTCGCCCGGCTCAAGGAGCGCATCGGCACCCTGCGCATCGGCCGCAGCGACGACCCCGAGGCCGACTTCGGCCCGCTGGTCGCCCGGGACGCGGTGGAGCGCGTACGGTCCTATGTCGACCTCGGGGTGGAGGAGGGCGCCGAACTCGTCGTGGACGGGCGCGACTTCGTGCTCCCCGGGCACGAGAACGGCTTCTTCGCCGGGGCCTCCCTCTTCGACCGGGTCACCCCCGACATGCGCATCCACCAGGAGGAGATCTTCGGTCCCGTCCTGTCCGTGGTCCGCGCGGCCGACTACGAGGAGGCGCTGCGCCTGCCCAGCGAGCACGCCTTCGGCAACGGCGTGGCCATCTTCACCCGGGACGGAGACACCGCCCGCGACTTCACCCGCCGGGTGAACACCGGCATGGTCGGCGTCAACGTGCCCATCCCGGTCCCGGTCGCCTACCACACCTTCGGCGGCTGGAAGCGGTCCGGCTTCGGCGACCTCAACCAGCACGGGCCGGACGCCGTCCGCTTCTACACCCGTACCAAGACCGTCACGTCCCGCTGGCCCGCCGGGCTGCGCGAGGGCGCGAGCTTCACCATTCCCACGATGGGCTGAGCGACCATGACCCACACCCTGCTCACCGAGGACCAGCAGGCCCTCGTGGAGACCACCCTCGACTTCGCCCAGGACCACCTGGCACCGCACGCCCTGGACTGGGACCGCGACAAGCACTTCCCGGTCGACGTCCTGCGCAAGGCGGCCGGGCTGGGCCTCGGCGGCGTCTACGTCCGCGAGGAGTCCGGCGGCTCCGGCCTCGGCCGGGCCGACGGCGTCCTCGTCTTCGAGACCCTCGCCTCCGGCTGCCCCGCCATCGCCGGATACCTCTCCATCCACAACATGGTCGCCTGGATGATCGACCGCTACGGCGACCCGGCCCAGCGCGAGCGGTGGCTGCCCCGGCTGTGCGCCATGGACGACCTGGCCAGCTACTGCCTGACCGAACCCGGCGCGGGCTCCGACGCGGCGGCCCTCACCAGCCGGGCCGTCCGCGACGGCGACACCTATGTGCTCGACGGCGTCAAGCAGTTCATCTCCGGCGCGGGCGCCTCCCAGCTGTACATCGTGATGGCCCGCACCGGCGGCACCGGAGCGGACGGCGTCTCCGCCTTCGTCGTCGACAAGGACGACGCCGGAGTGGGCTTCGGCCCGAACGAACGCAAGATGGGCTGGAACGCCCAGCCCACCCGCCAGGTGATCCTGGACGGCGTACGGCTGCCCGCCGACCGGCTGCTGGGCCGCGAGGGCGACGGCTTCCGCATCGCCATGAACGGCCTCAACGGCGGCCGGCTCGGCATCGCCGCCTGCTCGCTCGGCGGCGCCCGCAGCGCCCTGGACCGCAGCCTCGCCCACCTCGCCGACCGGGAGGCGTTCGGGCAGCGGCTGCTCGACGCGCAGGCGCTGCGCTTCCGGCTGGCCGACATGGCGACCGAACTCGCCGCCGCCCGCGCCCTGGTGCAGCAGGCCGCCCGCGCCCTGGACGCGGGCGACCCGCAGGCGCCGTACCTGTGCGCGATGGCCAAGCGGTTCGCCACCGACACCGGGTACACGGTCGCCGACCGCGCGCTCCAACTGCACGGCGGCTACGGCTACCTCAGCGAGTACGGCATCGAGAAGATCGTCCGTGACCTGCGCGTCCACCAGATCCTGGAAGGAACCAACGAGATCATGCGCGTCATCGTGGCCCGCGGCCTGACGGAGGCGTTCCGGTGACCGGCACCGAGGACCCCGTCCTCCTGCGCACCGACGGCCGGGCCGCCCACATCGTCCTCAACCGGCCCCGGGCCCTCAACGCCCTCACCCACGAGATGGTCCGCCGCATCGACGCGGCCCTGACCGCCTGGGAGCACGACCCGGCGGTGGCCACCGTCGTCATCAGCGGCGCGGGCGAGCGCGGCCTGTGCGCGGGCGGCGACATCCGGGCCATCCACGACGACGCCAAGACCGGCGACGGCACCGCGGCGGCCGCGTTCTGGCGCGACGAGTACCGCCTCAATGCCCGGATCGCCCGCTACCCCAAGCCGTACGTCGCCGTCATGGACGGCATCGTGATGGGCGGCGGCGTCGGCGTCTCCGCCCACGGCAGCGTCCGCGTCGTCACCGAACGCGCGCGCGTCGCCATGCCCGAGACCGGCATCGGCTTCGTCCCCGATGTCGGCGGCACCTATCTGCTCGGCCTCGCCCCGGGCGAACTGGGCACCCATCTGGCGCTGACCGGCGCGCAGACCGGCGCCGGGGACGCCCTGCTGTGCGGGCTCGCCGACCACCATGTGCCCGCCGCCGCGCTCGGCGCCTTCACCGCCGACCTCGCCGTGCTGTCCGTGCACGACGCGCTCGCCCGGCATGTGCAGTCGCCGCCGCCGGGCGCACTCGCCGGGCAGCGGGAGTGGATCGACGCCTGCTACGCGGCCGACACCGTGGAGGAGATCGTGGACCGCCTCCTCGGCCGCGGCGAGCCCGCCGCGAAGGAGGCGGCCGAGACCCTGCTCACCAAGTCGCCCACCGCGCTGAAGGTCACCCTCGCCGCGCTGCGCCGCGCCCGGCACCTGGGCCCGCTGGAGGCGGTCCTCGACCAGGAGTACCGCGTCTCCTGCGCCGCGCTCGCCGCCCCCGACCTGGTCGAGGGCGTCCGCGCCCAGGTCATCGACAAGGACCGCAGGCCCCGCTGGTCGCCCGGCACCCTCGCCGAGGTCAGCGCGGCCGACGTGGACCGCTTCTTCGCCCCGCTCGGCGACCGCGAACTGGGGCTCGCCGGATCCGACAGCACCGTGGAGGTGGCCTGGTGAGCCTGACCGTCGCGTTCATCGGACTCGGGCACATGGGCGCGCCCATGGCCGCCAACCTGGTCAGGGCCGGGCATCGCGTACGGGGCCACGACCTGGTGCCCGAGGCCCTGGAGAGCGCCGTCCGCGCGGGTGTCGAGCCCGCCGCCGACGCCGCCTCGGCGGTCGCGGACGCCGACGTCGTCGTCTCCATGCTGCCCGCCGGACGGCACGTCCTCGGCCTGTACGGCACCGTCCTGGCGGCGGCCCGGCCCGGCACCCTCTTCGTCGACTGCTCCACCATCGACGTCACCGACGCCCGTACGGCCCACGAGCGGGCCGCCGCCGCCGGGATGCGGTCGCTGGACGCCCCCGTCTCCGGCGGGGTGGTCGGCGCCGAGGCCGGCACGCTCACCTTCATGGCGGGCGGCGGCGAGGCGGAGTTCGCCGAGGCCCGGCCGCTGCTGGAGGCCATGGGCAAGAAGGCCGTCCACTGCGGCGGCGCGGGAGCCGGGCAGGCGGCCAAGATCTGCAACAACATGATCCTCGGCGTCTCCATGATCGCCGTCAGCGAGGCGTTCGTGCTCGGCGAGCGCCTGGGCCTGTCCCACCAGGCCCTCTACGACGTGGCGTCCACGGCGTCCGGGCAGTGCTGGGCGCTCAGCGTCAACTGCCCGGTCCCCGGCCCGGTCCCGGGCAGCCCCGCCAACCGCGACTACCGGCCGGGCTTCGCCGCCTCCCTCATGGCCAAGGACCTCGGACTCGCCGCGCGGGCCGCCCGCGACAGCGGGGTGGACACCGGACTGGGCCTCGCGGCGGCCCGGTTGTACGAGGAGTACGCCGAACACGTCGGCGCCACCGAGGACTTCTCCGGCATCGTCCGCACCATCCGGGACCGTGGCACCCGGCAAGAACAAGAAGGGGAGGGGGAGAAGCGATGAGCACGCGGAACGGTGCCGGGCTTCCCGCGTACGAGACGATCCTCGTCGAACGCAAGGGGCGCACCGCCCTGCTCACCCTCAACCGGCCCGAGGCCCTCAACGCCCTGAATCTGACGGTCATGCGCGAGGTGGTGGCCGCGACCGAGGCGCTGGACCGGGACCCGGAGTGCGGCTGCGTCGTCATCACCGGCTCGGCGAAGGCGTTCGCGGCGGGCGCCGACATCAAGGAGATGCAGCCCCAGGGGTACCTGGACATGTACCTCGGCGACTGGTTCGCGGCCTGGGACCGGCTCGGGCAGCTGCGCACCCCGACGGTGGCCGCCGTCGCGGGCTACGCCCTGGGCGGCGGCTGCGAGCTGGCCATGCTCTGCGACATCCTGCTCGCCGCCGACACCGCCGTCTTCGGGCAGCCCGAGATCAAGCTCGGGGTGATCCCCGGCATCGGCGGCTCCCAGCGGCTGACCCGCGCGGTCGGCAAGGCCAAGGCCATGGAGCTGTGCCTGACCGGGCGCACCATGGACGCGGCGGAGGCCGAGCGGGCCGGACTGGTCTCCCGGGTGGTGCCCGCCGACGATCTGCTCGGCGAGGCGCTGGCCGTGGCCGAGACCGTCGCGGGCATGTCGCTGCCGGTGGCGATGATGGCGAAGGAGGCCGTCGGACGGGCCTTCGAGACGACGCTCGCCGAGGGCGTCCGCTTCGAACGGCGGCTCTTCCACGCGGTGTTCGCGACCGAGGACCAGAAGGAGGGCATGGGCGCCTTCGTCGACCGCAGAGCGCCCGGGTTCCGCCACCGCTGAGCGGCGGACCGCGTGCCGCCGCGCCCGGTCCGCCCTGCTGGGAGGGGAGATCACGTTCGGGGATCACCTCCCGGACGCGGTCTTGGCCGGGACGGCGGCACGCGGTACCGTCTGTTCGATATCGACGACGGCGAGACGGAAGCCGGTGGGAAACCGGCACGGTCGCGCCACTGTGTGCGACGGCTCCCCGGAGCCGCTCGCGAGTCAGACCCGTGGCCGTCGTCCAGTGCACCACCGAGATGGGACGCGAACTCCCAGAGGAGGCCCCTGCCATGGCGCAGCATGTCGCCCAGCCGACCGCCGACGCACCTGTCCTGCCCGCCAAGCTGCCGCTGAAGGCGATAGCTCCCTGGGCGGTCTTCTTCGGCATCCTGATGCTGATCCTGCTCTACTTCGTCGGCGCCGAGCAGGGCGCCACCTCCGTGTTCAGCGGCACGGACGTCCACGAGTGGGTGCACGACGCCCGCCACCTGCTCGGCTTCCCCTGCCACTGACGCGAGGGACGCCGCACACTCATGAACTCCGCAACTGTGCGAAACCTCCTGGTCCGCGGCATGCTCGCGGGCCTGGCGGCGGGCGTGCTCGCCCTCGTCGTCGCCTATCTCCTCGGTGAGCCCGGTGTCGACAAGGCCATCGCCTTCGAGGACGCCCACTCCCACGAGCACGAGATGGAGGTCGTCTCCCGCTCGCTCCAGTCCACGGCGGGCCTGGCCACCGGTGTCCTCGTCTACGGGGTCGCCTTCGGCGGCATCGCCGCGCTCGCCTTCTGCTTCGCGCTGGGCCGGGTGGGCCGCTTCAGCCCGCGGGCGACCGCGCTGCTGCTGTCGGGCTGCGCCCTGCTCGCCGTGTACGTCGTGCCGTTCCTGAAGTACCCGGCCAACCCGCCGTCGGTCGGCGACCCCGACACCATCGGCAAGCGGACCGCGCTGTACTTCCTGATGATGGTCCTCAGCGTGCTCCTCGCGGTCGCCGCGACGCTGCTCGGCAAGCGCCTGGCGCCCGCTCTGGGCACCTGGTGGGCGACCGTGGCCGCCGTCGCCGCCTTCGCCGTGGTGATCGGCCTGGCCTATGCCTTCCTGCCGGTCATCAACGAGGTGCCGCAGGACTTCCCGGCCGCTCTGCTGTGGCGCTTCCGGCTCTCCGCCCTGGCCATCCAGTCCGTGCTGTGGGGCGGCTTCGGCCTGCTCTTCGGCGAGCTGGCCCAGCGGCTGCTGGCCCCCGCTCCGGCCGGGTCCGGCGCCGGGCGGGCGGTTCCGGCCGCGCGCTGACGCTTTTCCGGACACCAGAGGGCCCTTCGGAACCACCGGGGGCCCTCTGCCGTTCTCCGGGACACCGGCCCGCACGGCACGCGGCCCCGGCCCAGTACGGCGCCCGGCACGGCACAGCGTCCGCCGACCGTGTGCGGACCCCAGCCAGAAGCGGAGGAACCGAGTGGCCAGAGCCCCCCGGCCGCGTCACATCACACTCGGCGGCCGTGCGGCGGTCGCCCTGACCGTGGAGGAGTACGACCAACTGATCGCCAGCCGACGGCAGATCGGCGGCCAGAGCGCCCGGGTGCGGGTGCTCGCCCAGCGGGCCAAGCAGGCCGAACGGCTGCTGGACGACCTGGAGGCGCTGATCACCGCGCATCGGACCGACTGCCCCGGGCACACCCGCCCGGACCCGGCGGACCGCCCCGAGGACGGGACCGTCCCGAAGACCCCTTCGGAGGACGTCCCCGGGCGCTGTCTGTGCGGCGACGTCGAGTCCCTGCTGCGCGCCCACCGGGACACGGTGTCCTGAACCGCCGGGACCGCGCCGACGCGCGTGCTACGGCGCGGCGGGAGCGGTCAGCGGCCGCCCCAGCCGCAGGTTCCAGCGCCCCGCCCGGCCGCTGACCTCGGTCACCGTCAGCGGGGCCACGTCCAGCCGCCAGAAGACGGCCGCGTCCAGGCCCAGCGCCGCGACGACCGCCGCCCGCACCACCTCCGGCTCGACCACGGCGACGCTGCGCCCCTCGGCCCCGGCCACCTCCACGAGCCACTCCGCCACCCGGCCGCACAGGTCCGCCACGGACTCACCGCCGTGCGGGGCGCTCGCGGGGTCGCCGAGCCAGCGGGCCAGGGCCTGCGGCTCGGCGGCGCCCACCTCGTCCAGCGCGAGCCCCCGCCAGCGGCCCACGTCCAGACCGGCGGGCGCCGGGGCACGTACGCCGTCCAGGCCCAGCGCGTCGGCCGTCTCGCGGCAGCGCGCGCCGGGGGACACGAGGACGCGCGCGGCGGCGGGCAGCGACCCGGCCGCCGACCGCGCCGCCGCGGCGCCGCCCTCCTCCAGCGGGCCGCCGTCGTCGAAGCGGGCCTGCCGCACGGACGCGTTCATGGCGGGGGAGACGAGCAGCATCCGGCTGGTCACGCGGTCACTCCTGGGGTGCGGCCCACGGGCCGCGGACGGGGTCGGACGTACGGGACTCGACCGGGTAGGGCACGTACGTGCGCCGGTCGGGGTCGATGGCCAGCCGGCCGCCCGCCGGGGGCCGGGCCCGCTGCGCGCAGTCGCGGCGCTCGCAGATCCGGCAGCCCAGGCCGATGGGCGTGGCGGCCCGCGGATCGTCCAGGGCGATGCCCTCGGCGTAGACGAGCCGGTGGGCGTGGCGCAGCTCGCAGCCGAGCGCGACGGCGAACTCGGCGCGCGGGGCGTGGTGCCCGGAGCCGCCGCGGGTGATGGTCCGCGCCACCCAGAAGTACCGCTTGCCGTCGGGCATCTCCGCGACCTGGGTCAGTATCCGGCCGGGCGCGGAGAACGCCTCGTACACCGTCCACAGCGGGCAGGTGCCGCCGAGCCGGGAGAAGTGGAAGTCGGTCGCGGACTGCCGCTTGGAGATGTTGCCGGCCCGGTCCACGCGCAGGAAGGAGAACGGCACACCGCGCCGCCCGGTGCGCTGGAGGGTGCTCAGCCGGTGGCAGACCGTCTCGAAGCCGACGCCGAAGCGGGCGGACAGCAGCTCGATGTCGTAGCGGGTCTCCTCGGCGGCCCGGTGGAAGGCGGTGTACGGCATCAGCAGGGCCCCGGCGAAGTAGTTGGCCAGGCCGATGCGGGCGAGCGCCGCCGACTCCGCCGAGGCGGTGCCCAGGGCGCCCTGGGCGAGGCGGTCCAGCAGCGGCCCGTGGCCGAGCAGCGCGAGCTGTGTGGCGAGCTGGAAGGCGCGCTGCCCGTCGCTCAGCCAGGGGGAGAGGAACAGCAGCCCGGTCTCCGGGTCGTAGCGCCGGGCGTCCACCGAGCGGCCCGCTGCGGCGGCCCGCACCACGCGCACGCCGTGCCGCTCGGCCAGCCGGACGGCGAGCGGGTCGGCGGCCCGGCCCGGCCGCAGGCCGAGTTCGGCCGCGATCCGCTCGGCCTCGGTGTCCAGCGGCTCGAAGTGGTTGTGGTGGGCGTAGAAGAAGTCCCGTACCTCGTCGTGCGGTTCACCGGGCGGCAGCAGGTCCTCCGGGCCGCCGCCCGGCGCGGCCAGGGCGGCGGCCTGCTCGGCGGCGTCGCGGTAGCGGCGGTGCAGGGCGACCAGGGCGCGGGCCACCTCCGGATGGTCGCGGGCGGCCTCGGCGCACTCCTCGGGCGCGGGCAGCGGCACCCCGCACGCCTCGTCGGCGAGCGCGGCCCGCAGCTCGGCGGCGAGCCGGTCCTCGGCGGCCTCGGAGAAGAACTCCGCGTCGACCCCGAAGACCTCCGCGATGCGCAGCAGCACCGGCGCCGTCAGCGGCCGCGTGCTCTGTTCGAGCTGGTTGGCGTAGCTGGTGGACAGGCCCAGCGCGCGGGCCATGTCGACCTGGTTCATCCCGTGCTCGCGGCGCAGCCGGCGCAGCTTGGCATGGGCGTAGATCTTCCGGACGGCCGGTCCCCTCGCCATGCGCGCACCTCCCGCTCCCGCCCGACCCGGCTGCGAACATAGCATCCGCAGGATTCGCAGATTCCGCAGATCCGCAGCTCGCGGATGTACGGATTACACAGCGTGGAGCGGTGGCCGGGCGGTGGGCCGCCGGGAAGGCTGAGGGTGTCCGTCCCGGCGTGCCCTCCGAGGAGTCCTGTGATCGAGCACCACGTCCGCGTCCGTCCCAGCGCCGACCGGCTCCCGCGCGAGCAGCAGCTCGCCTGGAAGCTCGCGGCGGTGGCCACCGCCACCGGGGAACCGGACCCCGGCAGCGCCGCGATGGCCGTCAACCGGGTCATCGACAACGCCTCGGTCGCCGTCGCCTCCCTGCTGCGCCGCCCGGTCGCCGTCGCCCGCGCCCAGGCCACCGCCCACCGCGGGGCCGCCCCGGGTGCCGCCGTCTTCGGCAGCCGCGCCCGCGTCTCCCCGGAGTGGGCGGCCTGGGCCAACGGCACCGCCGTGCGCGAACTCGACTTCCACGACACGTATCTGGCCGCCGACTACTCCCATCCCGGCGACAACATCCCGCCGCTGCTCGCCGTCGCCCAGCACACCGGGCGCGGCGGCGCGGATCTGCTGCGCGCCACCGTCGCCGCGTACGAGATCCATGTCGCCCTGGTCAAGGGCATCTGCCTGCACGAACACCGCATCGACCACGTGGCGCATCTGAGCGCGGCCACCGCGTGCGGACTGGGCGCGCTGCTGCGGCTGCCCACCGAGACGGTGTACCAGGCGGTCCAGCAGGCCGTGCACACCACGACCGCGACCCGGCAGTCCCGCAAGGGCGAGATCTCCAGCTGGAAGGCGTACGCGCCCGCCTTCGCCGGGAAGGCCGCGATCGAGGCCGTGGACCGGGCGATGCGCGGCGAGACCTCCCCCTCGCCGGTCTACGAGGGCGAGGACGGCTTCCTGGCCTGGATGCTGGACGGGCCGGACTCCGACTACACCGTGGCGCTGCCCGAGCCGGGCGAGCCGCGCCGCGCGATCCTCGACACCTACACCAAGGAGCACTCCGCCGAGTACCAGGCGCAGGCGTTCATCGACCTGGCCCGGCGGCTGCGCGAGAAGGCCGGACCGCTGGAGCGGGTCCGCTCGGTCGTGCTGCACACCAGCCACCACACGCACCACGTCATCGGCTCCGGCGCGGGCGACCCGCAGAAGTACGACCCCGCGGCCAGCCGCGAGACGCTGGACCACTCGGTGCCGTACATCTTCGCCGTCGCCCTGGAGGACGGCACCTGGCACCACGAGCGCTCCTACGCCCCCGAGCGGGCCGCCCGCCCGGAGACGGTCGCGCTGTGGCGGAGGATCAGCACGGTCGAGGACCCGGAGTGGACCCGCCGCTACCACGACCCGGACCCGGACCGGCGGGCCTTCGGCGGGCGCGCGGTGATCACCCTGGAGGACGGCACGGTCGTCGAGGACGAACTCGCCGTCGCCGACGCCCACCCGGCCGGCGCCCGGCCCTTCGGCCGCCCGGCCTACGCCGCCAAGTTCCGCACCCTCGCCGAGGGCGTCGTCGCCCCCGCCGACCAGGACCGCTTCCTGAGCGCCGCCGAGCACCTGGCCGACCTGGGCCCGGCCGGTCTCGACGGGCTGTTCCCGGCCGTCGGCACCGAGGCCGTCGCCGCATACGACGCCCGGCTGCCGAAGGGGCTGTTCTGATGCTGCTGCACACCCGCACCACGCCCGAGCGGCGCCGCCGCGCGCTGCGCGAGCGGCTGGCGAGCGGCCGGCTGCTGGCCGTGCCGGGCGCGCTGAACCCGCTCTCCGCCCGGCTCATCCAGGACACCGGCTTCGAGGCCGCCTACCTCTCCGGTGCCGTCCTCGCCGCCGACCTGGGCCTGCCCGACATCGGCCTGACCACCTCCACCGAGATCGCGGACCGCGCCCGGCAGACCACCCGGGTGACGGACCTGCCCGTCCTGATCGACGCCGACACCGGCTTCGGCGAGCCGATGAACGCGGCCCGCACCGTCCAGCTGATGGAGGACGCGGGACTGGCCGGACTCCATCTGGAGGACCAGGTCAACCCCAAGCGCTGCGGCCACCTCGACGGCAAGACCGTCGTGCCCCGCGAGGAGATGACCCGCCGGGTCCGGGCCGCCGTCGAC
The DNA here is from genome assembly GCF_053589675.1 of Streptomyces sp. NPDC003284. Classification (NCBI taxonomy): domain Bacteria; kingdom Bacillati; phylum Actinomycetota; class Actinomycetes; order Kitasatosporales; family Streptomycetaceae; genus Streptomyces; species Streptomyces sp. NPDC003284. The sequence continues at coordinate 74,555 of NZ_JBSFSI010000007.1, read as the reverse complement.
GCCCGCCGCGACCCGGACTTCCTGCTGATGGCCCGCACCGACGCCCGCTCCGTCGAGGGCCTGGCCGCGGCGATCGACCGGGCGAAGGCGTACGTCGACGCGGGCGCCGACGCGATCTTCCCCGAAGCCCTCGCCGACGAAGCCGAGTTCGAGGCGTTCCGCGCGGCGGTCGACGTGCCGCTGCTCGCCAACATGACCGAGTTCGGCAAGAGCCGCCTGCTGGACGCCCGCACCCTGTCGAACCTCGGCTACGACATCGCGCTCTACCCGGTCACCCTGCTCCGGCTCGCCATGGGCGCCGTCGAGGACGGCCTGCGCACCCTGGCCGCCGAGGGCACCCAGGAGTCCCTGCTGCCCCGGATGCAGACCCGCTCCCGGCTCTACGAGCTCCTCGGCTACGAGGAGTACGCGGCCTTCGACTCGGCCGTCCACGACTTCACCCTCCCGCCCGGCACCTGACCCGAAGGCAGACCCATGACCACCAGCGCCGAGATCCACCGCGGACTCGCCGGTGTCGTCGTCGACACCACCGAGATCTCCACCGTCATCCAGGAGACCAACTCCCTCACCTACCGCGGCTACCCGGTGCAGGACCTCGCCGCCCGGTACTCCTTCGAGGAGGTCGCCCATCTGCTCTGGTACGGCGAACTGCCCGACGCGCGACGGCTCGCCGAGTTCCGGGCCGCCGAGCGCGCCCTGCGCCCGCTGGACCGCACCACCGCCGAACTGCTGGCCCGGCTGCCCGAGACCTGCCACCCGATGGACGTGCTGCGCACCGCCGTCAGCTTCTTCGGCGCCGAGGACCCCACCGAGGACGACGGCAGCCCGGCCGCCCACCACGCCAAGGCCCTGAACCTGCTGGCGAAGCTGCCCACCGTGGTCGCCGCCGACCAGCGCCGCCGCCGCGGACTCGACCCCGTCGCGCCCGACCCCGGCCTCGGGTACGCGGAGAACTTCTTCCACATGTGCTTCGGCGGCGTGCCCGACCCGGACGTGGTCCGCTGCTTCGAGATCTCCCTCGTCCTGTACGCCGAACACAGCTTCAACGCCTCGACGTTCACCGCCCGCGTGGTCACCTCCACCCTGTCCGACCTCTACAGCGCGGTCACCGCCGCCGTCGGCGCCCTCAAGGGACCGCTGCACGGCGGCGCCAACGAGGCCGTGATGCACATGCTGGAGGAGATCGGGGACCCGGCGCGCGCCGAGGAGTGGCTGGAGGAGGCGCTGGCCGCCCAGCGGAAGATCATGGGCTTCGGGCACCGCGTCTACCGGCACGGCGACTCCCGCGTACCGATCATGCAGGATGCCCTGGACCGGCTGGTCGCCCGCGCCGCCGACCCCGAGGTCACCCGCCTGGCCACGCTGCACGCCGCACTGCGCCGCGCCGTGCGGGCCCGCAAGGGCATCCACCCGAACCTGGACTACCCGGCCGGGCTCGCCTACCACCTGATGGGCTTCGACACCCCCGTCTTCACCCCGGTGTTCGTGATGAGCCGGGTGACCGGCTGGACCGCCCACATCACCGAACAGCTCGCCCACAACGCCCTGATCCGGCCGCTGGCCGCCTACGCGGGCCCGGGACAGCGGTCGGTGCCGATCGCGCGCTGAGGGTCGCTGAGCCCGGGAACGGCTCAGGAATGCTCAAAAGTGATCGCTACACACCCATTGCGAGCAGAAAAGAACAATCCTTAGGGTGCGGCACATGACTCCTCCCTCCAGGATCACGCGCCGCACCCTGCTCGCCGGTGCCGCCGCCGCGGCGGCCGTGCCGGTGCTCGCGGCCCCCTCCGCCGCCGCCCCGCTCCGCCGCGGCGACTGGACCTCGGTGCGCTACCGCGGCCTGTGCGCCGACGACCCCGGCGGCCGGGACGCCCTGGCCGCCCCGCACCGCGGCTTCCGCTACGAGATGTCGTACAACGCGATCGACCTCACCAGCCCGTGGGCCAACGAGCAGAACCACAGCCCGGACGTCGAGGAGACGCTGCGCACCCTGCGCGCCGAGTACGGCGAGGGCGCCCATGTCACCCAGCTGTACTTCTACCTCTGGGACTTCGCCACCACCGCGCTCCCCGGCAGCGCGCTCGCCAACATCGAACGCGTCCTCGCGGGCCTGCGCCGGGCCCGCACCACGGCCGTACTGCGCTTCGCCTACGACGACGGGGTCCGCGAGGGGCGCCGCTACACCGTCCAGCACATCCAGGCCCATCTGCGCCAACTGGCGCCGCTGGTCGGCCGGTACAGCGACGTGGTCACCGTCTGGCAGGCGGGCTTCCTCGGCGCCTGGGGCGAGTGGCACGGCAGCTACTACGACCACGAGGACCACCCGGACGCGGTCACCGAGATCATGCGCGGCCTGGTCGCGGCGCTGCCGCCGATGGTGCAGACCCAGGTCCGCTACGCCGAGAAGCGCCGGCTGGTCGGCGACCCGCAGACCCGGGACCGGATCGGCTACCACAACGACTACATCACCCTCGGCGAGGGGCTGTGGGACTACTACGTGCCGGGCAACCCCGGCTGGCCCGACTACCTGGCGGTCTCCCCGCACCACCCGGTGGACGGCGAGATGCCCTGGGACAAGGGGCAGAGCGCCGACCCGTACGCCTGGAGCGAGGTCATCGACCCGGTCGCCGCCGCCCGGCGGCTCCAGACGCTGCGCTTCGACACCCTGTCGATGGTCCACAACGCGACCGTGACCATCCCGGGCTGGCGCACCGCCCGCCTCACCGAGCGGCAGGTCGCGGCCGCCGGACTGCCCGCCGCCACCGGCTACTTCCGCCGCCGCGACGGCAGCGCGGTCGAGCGCACCGCCTTCGAGTACCTCCGCGACCACCTCGGCTACCGCATCGAGGCCCGGCAGGCCCGCTGGCGGCGCTCCGGGGCCGGACTCGACGTGGAACTCGATGTGGCCAACACCGGGTTCGCCGCGCCCAAGCGGCCGCGCCCGGTCCGGTTCGTGCTCCTCGACCGGTCCGGGCGCGTCGCCTCCGGCGGCGGCGCGGACACGGACTGGCGGACCTGGCTGCCCTCCGGCCGCGCCGAGATCGACGGCGAGGACCGCACCGTCCCGGTCACCCGGGTACGCGCCACCCTGCCCGCGCCCCGCCACCCGGGCCCGTACCGCCTCGGACTGCTCGTCACCGACGAGGGCCGGGACGGGAGATACGGTGTGCGGCTCGCCAACGCCGGGGTGCCGGTGGCCGACGGCGTGAACGTGCTCGGGGAGGTGGCGTTCGGCCGGCGCTGAGGGGGAACACGGCCCCGGCCGCGCGGCCCCGGGCGACGGGCGGTGCGGCGCGGGTGCCGTACCGCCCGCCGATCACTGCGTGCCGTTCACCGCGTCCCGTTCACGGCGTGTCCGGGGCGCCCGCCGTCTCCGCGGCCCGCAGCCGCCAGGACGCGCTGCGCTCCTGGTGCCGCCAGAAGTCGTGGAAGCGCCCGCCGGACGCCAGCAGCGCGTCCACGCTCCCGTCCTCCACCACCGCGCCGTCCTCCAGGAACAGCACCCGGTCGGCGCCGCGGACCGTGACCGGCCGGTGGGTCACGATCACCCGGGTGCGCCGGTGCCGGTCGGCGGTCAGGGCGTCGGCCACGGCGGTCTCGTTCTCCGTGTCCAGGGAACTGGTCGCCTCGTCCACGAGCAGCAGCGGCGCGGGCTTGAGCAGGGCGCGGGCGATGCCGACGCGCTGCCGCTCGCCGCCGGACAGGGCCGTACCGCCCTCGCCCACGGCGCTGTCCGCGCCCTCCGGCAGCCGCCCGGTGATCTCGTCCACCCGGGCCAGCGCGACCGCCCGCGCCAGCCGCGCCTCGTCGGCTTCCGGGTCACCGGCGAGCACGTTCTCGCGGACGGTCCCCTCGAACAGGTACGCATGCTGGAAGACCATGCTGGTCAGCGCCCGCCGGGCGGCGCCGTCGAGCGTCGAGGCGTCCACACCGTCGACGAGGACGCGGCCGCCGGTCGGGGTGTGCAGCCCGGCCAGCAGGGCGAGCACCGTGCTCTTGCCCGAACCCGAGGGGCCGACGATCGCGGTGGTGGTGCCCGCCTCCAGGGTGAGGTTCAGCCCGTCCAGCACGGGCGCGCCCCCGGGATAGGCGAAACGGACGTCCTGGAACTCGATCCGGGGTGCCCGGCCGTCGCCGGGGAGGGCGGCGGTGCCGGTGGGCGCGGTGGGCGCGTCGAGGACCGCGCGGACCCGGTCGAGGGCGGTGCGGACGGTCTCCAGGGCCGGGGCGAGTTCGGCCAGCGTGGTGAACGGCTCCAGATAGCGGGCGACGACGACGATCAGCGCGACCGCCTCCGGCGCCGACAGTTCGCCGCGCACGGTCAGTACGGCGGTGACCCCGGCCAGCAGCACCAGCGCCACCTGGCCCGCCAGCGCGAACAGCACCTGGCCCGGCACCTGGAACAGCAGCAGCCGCATCGTCGACCCGTGCTGGCGGGCGAGGGCCCGGCCGACGTGGCTGCGGGCGGGCTCGGCGCGGCGCGCGGCCCGCAGCGCCTGCTGGGTGGCGGCGAACTCGATGAGCCGTTCGGTCAGCGCGGTGTTGGTCCCGGCGGCCAGCGCGTCCGCGCGGGCGCTGATCCGTACGGCGGCCCACAGCGCGCCGAGCAGCACCGGCACGCCCGCGGCGGCGGCCAGGGCGAGCTGCCAGGCGACCGGTACCAGCGCGAGCGCGATGGCGGCGGGCAGCAGCAGGGCACCGGCCAGCGGGGTGAGCAGATTCGCGAACAGGCCGACCAGTTCGGGTCCTCCGGCGGCGAGCGCGCCCCGGGCCGTGGCGGTGTTGCCCGCCGTCAGCCAGCTCAGCCGGACGCGGGTCAGCCGGTCGGCGACCTCGTGCTGGACGCGTTCCAGCAGCGCGAATCCCAGGTCGAAGCCGAGCCGGGCGGTGACCGTGTCGACCGCCCACCCGGCGGCGGTCACCGCGGTCAGCACCAGCAGCAGGGGCAGCGCGCCGTCCGGGTCGTCGGCGAACAACTCCCGCACCAGCGGCACCAGAAGCACCACGCCCGCGGCCCGCAGCAGCACCGAGCAGAGCGAGAGCGCGCCGTAGGCGGCGGTTCTGCCGCGCCGGTCGTCCGGCAACAGCCGCAGCAGCGAGCGGATCACGAGACGGCTCCTTCGGTGCGGGACGCGGGACCGGCCGTGGTCCCCGCGGTTGCGGTGGTCTCCGCTGGCGGTGCGGCGGGGCGGCCGCCGGACTCCCACAGGTCGCGGTAGCGCCCGCCGTACGCCAGCAGTCCGGCGTGGGTGCCAGACTCGGCGATCCGGCCGTCCTCCAGGACGACGATCCGGTCGGCGCCGGTGACGGTGTGCAGCCGGTGCGCGATGACGAGCACCGTACGGTCCCGGGTGAGCCGGTCCAGGGCCCGCTGCACCAGGTACTCGGACTCGGGGTCGGCCATGGCGGTGGCCTCGTCCAGGACCAGGACGGGGGTGCGGGCGAGCAGCGCGCGGGCCACGGCGAGGCGCTGCCGCTCGCCGCCCGACAGGTGCGCCGCGTCCCCGAGGACGGTGGCGTAGCCGTCCGGCAGCCGGGTGATCCGCTCGTGGATCCGGGCGTCCCGGGCGGCCGCCTCGATCTGCTCGTCGGTGGCGTCCGGGTCGGCCAGTGCGATGTTCTCGCGGACGGTGCCGTGCACGAGCTGGACGTCCTGGAGGACGAAGCCCACACGGGTGTACAGCTCGTCGGAGGTGAGCGAGCGCAGGTCGCGGCCGTCGACGCGGATCGCGCCGCCGTCCACGTCGTGGAAGCGGGCGAGCAGCGCGGCGAGCGTGGACTTGCCCGCGCCGGACGGCCCGACCAGCGCGGTCACCGTCCCCGGCCGCAGCGTCAGCGACACGTCCCGCACCACCGGGGCGCCGGGCCGGTAGCCGAAGGTGACCCGGTCGAAGACGACCGTGCCCGGCGCATTCCCGGCGTCCTCGGCGGCGGAACCCTCTTCGGGGGCGAGCGGCGCGGTGTCCGGCCGGGTCGCCAGTTCCCGTTCGTCGAGCGCCACCGCCACGGAGCGGGCCGCGACCAGTCCCTCGCGCAGTCCGCCGAGCCCGTAGCCGATGCTCAGCAGCCTGGTCCCGAAGGTCGTGCCGAGCAGCAGGAACGGCAGCAGGTCCACCGGTTCCATGCGACCGGAGACGATCAGCAGCGTCCCGGTGGCGGTGATCAGCCACAGGAAGGTCGCGGGCCGGGTGACCAGGTCCATGAAGGTCCTCCTGCCGATGAACGGCCGCTGCCAGTCGCTCAGGAACGCGAGATAGGCGTCCAGGCGGCGGCGGAACGCGGAGGCCGCCGCACCGCCGAACACCCGTACCACCGGCTGCCCTTCGAGGTAGGCACCGGCCTCGCCGCCCATCCGCTCGGACCACCGCTGCGCCTGCGCGATCCGCGGCCCCGACTGGACCACCATGACCGACATCGTCACGACGTGGACCAGGATCGGCACGAACAGCACCAGGGCCGGACGCCAGTCCACGCCGAACAGGTAGACGAGGACGCCCACCGGGGCGACGACCGCGGCCACGGCGTCCGGCACGGCGTGCGTGACCAGGTAGTGCAGGGCCAGGGTGTCGTCCTGCACCAGTTTCTTGGTCCCGGCCGAGCCGCGCGCGGTGAACCAGCCGAGCGGCAGCCGGGCGAGCTTGTCGAGCAGCCGGGTCCGCAGGGCGCGCGCGAACCGGGCGTCCACCGCGTGCAACCACAGGGTCAGCGCGGCCCCGAGCACCGTACCGGCGCCGAGCAGTACCAGCGCGAGGGTCCCCACGGCCCGCAGCCGGGACGACGGCGCCCCGTCGAGCAGCAGCCGGGCCACCTCCACCAGCAGGACGAACGGCGCCAGTTGGAGCAGGGTGACGACCGCCTGGAGCGCCCCCGCGAGCAGCAGCGTCCGGCGCAGCGGGGCGAGCAGCCGGCCCGCCGCCTGCGACCGCCACCGCCCGGACCGGGCGGGCGGCACGCCCGGCCCGCCCGGTCCTCCGGGCGCGTCGGGTCCTTCCGGTCCTTCTGGTCCTACCGGTTCAACCGGTGCGTCCGCCGGGGTCGGTTCGTCCGGCCGCCTCGGTGCTCCCGGCTGCGCCGGTCCGGTGGCCGGGCGTCCTGCCGCGGCGGCCTCCGCCTCGGTCGGCGGGCGGGCCGCCGTGATCTCCGGGACCGGGACGGCCTCGCCCTCCTTGCCGTCCCGGAGCCTGCCCATGGCCCGGCCCTGGATCCAGTACGCCCGGCCGGTCACCTCCTGCTTGGGGAACCCGAACTCCTCGCGCAGCCGCTTGCGGACCAGCCGGAACGAGGTCTGCTCGGCGGCGATCCAGGCGGACCAGTCCGACCAGTCCCGTGCCTCGACGGCCGCGGCCAGTCGTGTGCCGTCGCCCCGGGGGACCCGGTGGGTGCGCAGCCGGGGATGGGCGGCCAGCGGGATCAGCCGGTCGTCCGCGCCGTGCTCCTCCAGATACAGCTCGACGGGCACGTCGTGCGGTACGACGCCCAGGATCGAGTTGACCGCCGGGACCGACGCCGCGTCGCCGAACAGCAGGTATCCGGCGGGCGGTTCGGCCGGGACCTCGAAGGGGGACGAGCCCAGCGACATCACCGGCACCCGCGCCCCCGGCTCCGCCAGCGCCGCCCAGCGCGACGCCGGACCCGCCGGTTCGTGCAGCACGAAGTCCACCGCGAACGCGCCCGTCGCCGGGTCCGCCTCGGTGATCGTGTACGCGCGCTGGTGCTCGGTGTCGCCGCCGTCCGGGTCGGGGAACCAGAACCGCAGCCAGGCGGTCGGTCCGGCCACCGCGTCCTCGAACAGCGTCGGCGAGACCAGGCGGACCCGCACGAAGTGCGGCGCCAGCCGCACCTTCTCCACCACCCGCGCCTCGTGGTCGCGGGCACCGAACCCGCGCAGCACCGCGCCCTGGAAACCCCGTGCCACTACTGCCTCCCCTCGGATGCGCCGGTCACACCGGTCACACCGGTCACGGCGGTCGTGTTGGACGCTCCGGTCGTGCCGGATGCCCCGGCCACCCCGGCCACCCCGGCCGCCTCGGACGTCCCGGATATCCCGGGCGTCCCGGGCGCGCCCGGTCCGACGTCCAGCGCGGCCATGACCTCGCGCAGCGCTCGCCCCGGCGGCGCCGCGGCGACCAGGCCCCGGATGTACGCGGTGACGACCAGGCGGAAGTAGTCCGCGGGGGAGACCTCGGGCAGGCTCGCGTGCGCCTGCGCGAGCACCCCCTCGGAGAGCAGCAGGGCCCGGGACTCGGCGAGTTGACGTTCCCTGCGGGCCCCGCCCGCGCCGCCCGCGTCGCCCGAGCCGCCCGCGTCGCCCGTCAGATAGGCGGTCTGCCGCTCCTGGGCGGCGGCCTGCGCGATGGCGAACCCGGCCACCGACGAGCAGACGACCGCCGCGACGTCCGGCGGATAGCCGCGCCCGGTCAGGGCCGTGATCTCGGCGGCGAGCAGCCGGGCGCCCGACGCGCCCCGGGGGAACAGTTCCTGGAGGTAGCGGGCCATGCCCGGCCGGTCGAGGACGAACTCCCGCAGGGTGACGGCGAAGCGCAGCAGATGGGCGGCGGCGTCCTCCGGCGGGTCGGGGACGCGGAGTTCGGCGAGCAGGCTCTCGCCGACCAGGCGGTCGAGGCCCGCCTTGCCGTCCACGTACCGGTAGAGCGCGGCGGCGGCGACGCCGAGCCGGGAGGCGACCCCTTGCAGGGTCAGCCCGGCGAGCCCGATCTCGCGTCCGGCCCGCTCCACGTCGGCCGTCGAGATGCGCGGGGGCCGTCCCTCGCGTCCCGCGTGGCCTGTGCTGCCCACCGTGCCGTCACCACCCGTCATGCCGGAGCACCGGACACCCGTCGAACTTAGGGTGCCCTTAGTTAGGGCGTTAACTTAATCGCCGGACGGGGCCAGGGCAACCTTTCGGGCCGCTGTCCGTGAAGTGGGCTCCGTGCTTTGCCAGTTGGTTATCGCCCGATCCCTTGACCAGCCCCGGTCCCTGAGTATGGTCTAGACCAAGTTTCGTAGGTCTAGACCTACATCGACGTGGCCTCGCAGGCGTCGGTTCCGGCGGCGCGCCGGTTCCGTACATCGAAGGTAGTGATGTGGCATGAACACGAAAAGACGAGTCGCTGTCGCGATCGGGGCCCTGGTCGCCCCGGTGCTCGCCGTCAGCCTTCCCGCGGCCTCGGCCAGCGCGCACGGCTGGGTCACCCTGCCCACCAGCCGTCAGGAGCAGTGCGCCGAGGGTGTCGTCGACTGCGGTCAGATCAAGTACGAGCCGCAGAGCGTCGAGGGCCCCAAGGGCCTCCAGAGTTGCAGCGGCGGGCACGCCGAGTACGCCGAGCTGGACGACGACAGCAAGGGCTGGAAGGTCACCACGGTCGGCAGCTCGGCGACCTTCACCTGGCACAACACCGCCCGTCACGCCACGGCCAACTGGCAGTACTTCATCGGCGGCCAGAAGATCGCCGAGTTCGACGGCCACAGCCAGCAGCCGCCCGCCGACGTCAGCCAGCAGGTGAACTTCGGCAGCTACACCGGCAAGCAGAAGGTGCTCGCCGTCTGGAACATCGCGGACACCGGCAACGCCTTCTACTCCTGCGTCGACGTCAACATCGGCGGCACCCCCGGCGGCGGTGACCCCGGGAACCCCGGCGGCGGTGACACCTGCACCGCCCCGGCCTGGGACGCGGCGCACGTCTACAACGGCGGCGACAGCGTCTCCTACGGCGGCCACACCTGGCGCGCCAAGTGGTGGGTGACCGGCGACAAGCCCGGCACCACCGGTCAGTGGGGTGTCTGGGAGGACCTGGGCGCCTGCCCGGCGTGACCCGGCGGTCCTGAACGCACCTCGGTGCTCCCGGGCACGACAGGTGGGGCGGCGCGCGACGCGCCGCCCCACCTCCGCGTTCCGTTCCGGGTGCCCGGTCCCGGTGAATTCCCCGGTCAGTCCCGCGAGTTGCCGAACAGCAGCCGGTAGAGGACCAGCAGCACCAGGGAACCGCCTATCGCGGCACCCCAGGTGGGCAGGTCGAAGAAGTGCTTCTCCACCGGCCGGTCGAGGAAGCGGGCGGAGAGCCAGCCGCCGACGAAGGCACCCGCGATGCCGATGAGGGTGGTGCCGATCAGGCCGCCCGGGTCGCGGCCGGGCAGCAGGATCTTGGCGATCGCCCCGGCGAGCAGGCCGAGGATGATCCAGCTGATGACGCCCACGTTGTCGTCCTCCAGACGAGTCGGGTCGCGGCGGTCCGCCCGGCCCGGTGGCCGCACGGTCCGCTGTTCCGCTCCAGATGTTCCGCTTGCGTGATTGCGCAAGCCTAGAGGCACGCTCGAACTGCCGCCAACAGCGCTACCGGGCAGGCACCTGGAACAGGCCCGCACAGAGCCGGCCCGGCACCTCGGTACGCGGATTGCGCAACTCTGGAACCCCCCGCACGCCGTACCGCGCACCGGGCCCCCGGGGAGCGGCGGCCCGCGGCGGCCCGGCGGACACCTACACTGGTGGGCGCATACGCGTCGGACGGTGACGGGCGGACGGGAGAGCGCTGTGACGGGGAACGCCGGGGGTTTCGAGGACCCGCCCGCCGAGGTGCTGGCCTCCGCGGCCGCCGCGTTCGGGCTGCTCGCCTCCTCGGCGCGGCTGCACCTGATGTGGGCGCTGTCCCAGGGCGAGAGCGACGTCACGCATCTCGCCGACCGGGTGGGCGGCGCGCTGCCCGCGGTCAGCCAGCACCTGGCCAAGCTGAAGCTCGCCGGTCTGGTGCGCTCGCGCCGCGAGGGCCGTAGACAGGTGTACTACGTGGACGACCCGGACGTCGTCACCGTCGTACGCGTGATGGTCGGGCAGCTGACCGCGCGCTCCCGCACCTCCGCGGCGCCCGTGCGCGCGCTGCGCGGGACCGGTGGCTGAGACCAGCGCGGCGCCGGGCCGGCGGCAGGACGGGGACCCGGGGCGGCCGGTCCTGACGGCGGCCCCGCCCGGATGGGCGCCGGGGCGTCCGGTGCCCACCGTCCTCGAGGTGCTGCGCGGGCTGGACAGCGGCCCGCGCGGGCTGACCGAGGCCGAGGCCGCGCAGCGGCTGGCGCTGCTGGGCGAGAACACCGTCCCGGCCCGGCGCGAGGCGTCCTGGCCGCGCCTGTTCGTCCGCAGCCTGCGCGATCCGTTCACCGCCGTGCTCGGCTGCCTCGGACTGGTCTCCGCCGCCGTCCTCGCCTGGGGCACCGCCGCGGTGATCCTGCTGCTCGTCGTGGTCAGCTGCGCCCTGCGGGCCTCCGGCGAGCACCGGGCCGACCGCTCCGCCGCCGCGCTGCGCGAACTGGTCGCCACCACCGCCACGGTGGTCCGGCGCGGGGACGTGGACGGGGACGGGGACGGGGACGACGGGGTCGGGGCCGGGACACCGGCCGCCCGTGAGACACCCGTGGCCGAGCTGGTGCCCGGCGACGTCATCCGGCTCGGGCCCGGCGACGTCGTCCCCGCCGACGTACGGCTGCTGCGGTCGAGCGGCCTCACCGTGCACCAGGCCGCGCTGACCGGGGAGTCCGCGCCCGTCGCCAAGACCGCCGACGATCTGCCGCCGGAACCGGGCGGCGGGGTGCTGGAGCAGCCGCAGCTCTGCTTCCTGGGCAGCAGTGTGGCCTCCGGCGGCGCCACGGCGGTCGTCACCGCGACCGGCCCGCACGTCCGCTTCGCCGCCGCCCACGACCGTGCCGGGGCCCGGCCCGCCGCGAGCGCCTTCGACCGGTCCGTGCACGGGATCTCCTGGATCCTCATCCGCTTCATGCTGCTCACCCCGCCGCTGGTGCTGGCCGCCAACGCGGCGCTGCGCGGACGCGGCCTGGAGACCCTGCCGTTCGCGGTGGCGGTGGCGGTCGGGCTGAGCCCGGAGATGCTGCCGGTGCTCGTCACCCTGTGCCTGGCCAGGGGCGCCTCGGGGCTGGCCCGCGCGCACGGCGTGATCGTCAAGCGGCTGCCCGCCCTGCACGACGTCGGCGCCGTCGACGTGCTGTGCCTGGACAAGACCGGCACCCTGACCCAGGACCGCCCGGTCCTCGACCGCGCCCTCGGTCCGGACGGCCGCGACGACCCCGAGGTGCTGCACTGGGCCGCCGTCAACGCCTGGTGGACGCTGCAACTCGCCGACCTGCCCGAACCCGACGCCCTCGACGAGGCCATCCTCGACGCGGCCGACGAGGACGCGCTCACCGCGTACGAGGGCACGGCGGCCCTCGCCTTCGCCCCCGTGCACCGCCTGGCCACCGCCGTCATCCGGACCCCCGGACGGCTCGGCCGCCACACCCTGGTCGTCAAGGGCGACGTGCAGGCGGTCCTGGAGCGCTGCGCGCTCGACGACGAGGAGCGCGCGGAGCTGTCCGGTCTCGCCGTCCGGCACGCCGGGCGCGGGGCGCGGGTGCTGGCCGTCGCCACGGCCGAACGTCCGGCCCGCTCGCGCGGCTACACGCCCGCCGACGTCCGCGGGCTCACCTTCCGCGGCCTGGTCACCCTGCGCGACGCGCTGGCGCCCACCGCCGCCGACGCGCTGCGGGTCCTCACCGACCGGGGCGTCACCGTCAAGGTGCTCACCGGCGACCATCCGGGCACGGCCGTGCGCGCCTGCCTCGACCTCGGGATACCCGTCGAGCCGGACGCCGTGCTCACCGCCGACCGCGTCGACGCCCTCACCGACGGCGAACTCGCCGCCGCGGCGGGGCGTACGACCGTCTTCGCGCGCTGCACCCCCGAGCACAAGGCCCGGATCACCCGGGCGCTGCGCCGGGCCGGACACACCGTGGGCTTCCTCGGCGACGGCGTCAACGACCTGCCCGCGCTGCGCGCCGCCGACGTCGGCATCGCGCCCCGGGACGCCGCCGACGTGGCCCGGGAGAGCGCCGACGTGGTGCTCGCGCGCAAGGACCTCACCGCCGTCGCGCACGCCGTCGCCGCCGGGCGGCACGCGGGCGACAACATCGCCACCTATCTGCGCGTCACCCTGTCGTCCAACCTCGGCAATGTGCTCGCGATGCTCTCGGCCGGGCTGCTGCTGCCCTTCCTGCCGATGCTCCCCGCGCAGGTCCTCATCCAGAACCTGTGCTTCGACGCGGCCCAGCTCGCCTTCGCCCACGACCGGCCGCATCCGGCGGTCCTGCGGCGCCCCGCCGTGCTGGACCCGCGGGACCTGCTGCGCTTCATCACCGGCTTCGGCGCGCTGAACGCCGTCGCCGACCTGGCGACGTTCGCCGTCCTCGCGCTCACCCTGCACGGCCCGGGGACCGGGGACGACGAGGCGGTGTTCCACTCCGGCTGGTTCACCGAGAACCTGCTCACCCAGGCGCTGGTGATGGTGCTGCTGCGGGTCGGCCGCCGGACGGCCGGGACCGGCAGACCCGGCCCGGTCGTGTGGGCGGCGGGCGCGCTCGCCGCCATCGGCCTGGCCCTGCCGCCCTCCCCGCTGGGCCCGCCGCTCGGCCTGACCGCCCTGCCGGCCGAGTACTACCTGCTGCTCACCGCCGTCCTGGCCCTCTACGCCGCGGCCCTCCTGGCAGCCAGGGCACGCTACGCCCGCAGCCCGGACCACCCCACCTGACCGTCCCGACCCCACCGCGCGCGGGCTCCCTCCCCGCATGGCCCGGTGCGCGACGGCGTGCGGGTCCCTTCCGTGCGGCCCGGTGGGCGGAGACGTCCGGTCCTTTGCCCGGCCGCGGTGTGCGGCGGCGCCTGGCGTGCCGTCCGGGCGGGCCGGTCCGTAGGGTGCACGGCTTCCCGTTGGGTGGGTCCGGCGTGCGCGACGGGGCGTGAGTCCTCCCGCACGGCCCGGTGCGCGACGGCGTCCGGTTCTCCGCCTGCCCGGCCCGGTATGCGGGGCGATGGACGTCCCGCGGCCTCGGCGGGCGCGGTGTGCGGCGGTGCTTGCCGTGCCGTCCGGGCGGGCCGGCCCGTTGGGCGCGCGGCGCCCCGTTGAGTGCGCGTGCGCGCGGGCGCGGGGGACTTCGCCCCGCCGCGCCCGCTGCGCGTCACGTCGTGTGAGCTCCCGCCCGGTCGGCCCCGGCGTACGACACGGCCCACGGGCACCCGCGCCCCACCGCCCCCACCGCCCCCACCGCCCCCACCGCGCCACCGCGCGGCCGCCCGTGCCGTACGGGCGGCCGCGCCCGTGTCACTCCTTGGCGCCCTCGCGCAGGTGCAGTGAGCGCAGGGCGGCCTCCAGGGCGAAGCGGTGGCCGGGGTCGGCCAGGCGGTCGCCGAGGCGGGCGTCCAGGTTCCGCAGCCGGTAGCGGACGGTCTGGGCGTGCACGCCGAGGATCTCGCCGACCTGTTCCGCGGGCGCCCGGGTGGAGACGTGCACGCGCAGCGTCTCCACGAGCCGGTCGCGGCGGCTGGCGGGCAGCCCGTCCAGCGGGGCGAGTTCCCTGGCCGCCAGGTGGGAGACGAGCGGCGGGTCGGACAGCAGCCACAGGGTCACCAGATGGTCCTCGCAGCGGACCAGCGGAGCGTCGGCGACGACGCCCTCGTCGATCAGCTGGAGCACCCGCCGCGCCCAGCGGATGGAGTCGGCGGCCTGGGTGAGCGGCACGGTCAGGCCCGCCACGGCGTGGGTGCCGCCGAGCGCCGAGTCGAGCATCGCCAGCCGCTCGGGGGTCAGTTCGCCCGGGACGAGCAGATGCGGCTGGGGGATGTCCAGATCGGCCAGGACGTCCCCGGCGAGGCCCGCCTCCACATGGTCGGGCGCGGGGGAGCGCAGGGCGACCAGGGTGACATGGGCGGGCAGCGTCCAGGCGGCGGCCTCGCACAGCCCGGACACGGTCGACTGGGGCAGCGGCGGAGCGGCCAGGATCAGGTGCAGGAGCTGTCTGCGCAGCGCGGAGACCTCGGAGGAGGCCCGCGACTGCACCTCGACGTAGCCCTCGCGGGAGATCGCCTCCAGCTCCTCCACGTAGGCGAACAGGGCGTCGGCGAAGGCCAGGATGACCGTGGGCGACAGGTTGTACTGGCGGCCCACGGCCTTGGCCCGGCGCAGCGCGATCCGGGCGCCGAGCCGGTACGCCCCCTGGAGCGTGTCCAGTTCGCGGCCCTCGTACGCCTCGACGCGCCCGAACTTGCGCAGCAGCTGGTCGCGCAGGGCGGAGTTCTTGCCGGGCTCGGCGACCCGGTCCACGAACGCGGACAGGGCCTGTTCGACGCCCTGGCGGATGGCGTCCGCGTTGGGGCCGTTGAGCAGCCGGCCGTAGACCGGGTAGGCGCGGGTGACCTCGATGCGTATCTCCTTCATGAGTCCGGGTAATTCCGGGCGCATGAAGGCCGCGAACTCCTTGGGCAGGGGGTCGAGCGGTTCACCGACCTCCGGTGTCCGTACGGGTGAAGGCATGAGTTGGTCGTCCCTTGCTCTTCCGACGCGCCCGGTGGGGGACCGGCCGCCTGTCACCCGCCGTCGCGGAGCGTGACAGGCGGCCGGTCAGGTGCAGACCTGTGTGAAAGGTGAAGCTAAATCAACTTCCTTGATCCGTACACAGGTTGGACACACATTGGTGCCGAGGCACGGGCACGGCCGGCCGGGACGGCTGATAATCGCCGCCGTACGGCCATTACTTGACGGCGGAGTTCCAGTTCTGCGAGAGGATCTTGCCCGCGTCGGGGGCGGCGGCACCGGGTGCGTTCAGACCGGCCAGGTAGGTCTGGGCGTTGTTCAGGGTGACGCTGTTCTTCCCGGCGGCCGAGGGCAGCCCGGTCTTGAGGTTGACGGCCGCGTCGATCAGCCCGAGCAGGCCGAGGCCGCAGCCGCTGGCGCCGGGCACCGCGAAGGTGCTGTCGTTCTGGGTGGCGCCGGTGAGGTTGATCCGGCTCATGTCGCCGTCGTCGGCGAGGGTGCCGTCGCCCTTGAAGAACGTCATGCCGAAGTCGGGCAGGTTCACGTTGTGCGGGCGCAGCACGATCGGGCTGGACTTGGTGCCGATGTAGCAGTTGGACCCCAGGAACGGGTTCTGGAGGTGGATGCGGACCGGGATGGCGACGATCGGCTCGTCGGTGAGGATGCCCGCGGTCTGGTTGAAGTCGCTGGGCGCGCCCACGGACTCCACGGTGGCTGTGATCTTGTTGAGGCTGCTGTCGGCGATCTGGTTGCAGATGGCCGTGACGGCGGGGATGTTGCTCGGGCACATCAGGCCGAGCAGACCGCCGGGCACGGCCGCGGAGTCGGCGATGAGCGCCCCGGCCGGCGGGGCGACGACCGAGCTGGTGCCGTCCGCGTTCTGCACCACCCCGATCTGGAGTTCGGTGCGGCCTGTCGTCACCGTGGTGTTGCCCAGCTTGATGGAGCCGCTGGCCGAGGTGGACACCACGCACTGCGGGGTCTGCACCAGGCCGTCGGCGGCGAGCATCGCGGAGGCGCCCACCGGACAGCGGGTGAACGGCCCCCACTCGCCGTTGAGCTGGGTGGTCGCGGCGGTGGCCGTGCCCATGGCCGCGAAGGAGCCGAGGGCGGTGCCGAGCACGGTGACGGTCGTGGCGGCGAGTCTGGTGCGGCGGGACAACCGGTTCATGGCATGGCCTTCCATGGGAGTACGGGGAACGAGTACGGAGGAGCGGAGGAGGGGAGTTCAGGCAGACGGGGGTGTCGGGGGAGCGGCGGCGGAGGGCGGGTCAGCGCTCGGGGACCGGGATCTGGGCCGGCTGGAGGTCCTTGGTGCACTGGCCCTCGACCGGATTGGCCTGGCCGCACGTCTGGCCCTGGATCTGTTTGATGTAGTTGCCCGGCCCGGAGACCGAGGCCGTCAGCAGACCGTCCAGGTTCTCGCCGCCCGCGCCGCAGCCGGTGAACGCGGGGATCGTCGTCTCGCCGGTCAGCGGGCCGCCCGAGAGCAGGATGTAGCCGGTGGCCGGCTCGCCGAGGGCGTACTCGCCCCTGCCGCGCAGCACCAGGTGGTCGCCGGGGTGCTTGGCCGGGTCCGGGTCGGCCGAGCTGAGCGAGGTGCGGGTCCGGCAGGACGAACCGACGTCCAGGGGCGTGCCGTTGACGGTCAGGGAGGTGACCCTGAGCACCAGCGGGACCCGGATGTAGGTGTCCATCGTGGTGTAGAAGGTCGTCATGTCCATCTCGCCGCGCGAGTCGATGGACAGCGGACCCGTCTCCTCCAGCACCATGGTGGCCGTCGCCGGGGCGAAGTCGAAGGTCAGGAAGGTGGCCTTGAACGGCGGGGTCTGCTGCTTCCCCTGGTGGTAGAGCTGACCGTCGGAGTGCTGGGTGATGACCGCCGGGCCGCCGTCCTCGGGGAACTGGAAGTCCGGCTGGCCCTGCTCGATCAGCGCGCAGGACACCGGGATCAGCGATGCGCCCTTCTGCTTGCGTACGTTGGCGTAGCCGGTGATGTAGCTGTTCAGCGACATCTCGTCCGCGGGGTGCCCGGCGTCGAAGCGGCACGGCGGGGCGTCGGTGCCGCCGGTGGTGGCGCCGGAGAGGTTGCCGGTGAGCTTCGGGGCCCGGTCGCTCTGCGGGTTCCCGTCCGGTGCGGCGGAGCGTCCGGCGGCCGAGGACGGCGCCGACGGCACGCCGGATCCGGCGGCTCCGGTGGGCGGCCCGCCGGGGGAGCCGGAGGGCGCGCCGGAGGGGTCCGCCGTCGGGCCGTCCACCGGCACGGTGGCCAGCAGGCCCTTGCCGGGCGCGTCCTCGCCCAGGGTGCACCGCAGGGTGACCGGGGGCGGGGCGGTGGCCGTGGCGTCGGCCGGGGACACCGCCAGGTCGATGTCCAGACCCTGGGCCGTCAGCGTCAGATCGCCGGCGCTCTGCGCGGTCATCGAGGGCACGTCGCCGGTGGCGGTCAGGGTGAGCGGTCCGGACCCCGGCACGGTGGCGGGCTGCGCGGTGCCGCGCCAGGTGGCCTGCGCCGAGGCGGTGTTCTGCGCGACGCCGACGCTCAGCCGGGTCGCGGCCCGCACCTCGGCGTTCTCGGGCGCGCCCAGGTCGGCCACGGCGGCGGGCGGCAGCTCGACCGTGGTGGTGACGTCCGTGGGCCGGATCGTGCGGCGCGGTGCCGCCCGGTCCGGGAAGACCGCCGTGACCCGTACCGTCGCGGGCTGCCGGTGCCCGGACGGGAAGGCGCAGACATAGGGCAGTGCCGTGTCCACCTGCTGGGTGCCGGCCGCGGCGACGACGGCGGGGACCATGGCGGCGAGCACGACGAACGCGGCGGTCGTCGCGCCCCGGGCCCGGACCCGCCGGGTCCACCGCTCGGCTGCACGGGGGCCTGTCATCTGCTGCTCCACTCGGGTCGTTCACGGACGGGGCGCCGAACCGGCCGCAACCGCCCGGCCGGGGGTGTCCCGGACGGGCGGTTGCGAACGGCGGGCGTCTTACGGGTTGGAGCCGACGATCGTCGGGATGGTGCTGGTGCCGGTCACCTTCACGGCGTAGTTGCCCTTGAAGGTGGGCTTGGTCGCGGTGGTGACGACCGTGCCGCACCCGGTGGCCGCGGTGACGGCCAGGTCACCGGAGACGCTGTTGACCGCCAGGATGCCGGTGGAGTTGGTGTAGGTGCCGGACGCCTTGCCCGCCACGGTGAAGTGGCAGGCACCCGCGACCACGTTCGCCTGGACGCTGCCGACGTAGCCCGAGGTGACACCGGTCGAGGCGTTGTAGTCCTGCGCGACGACGTGCCAGGTCCCGATCGGGGTGGCCGTGACGGCGCCCAGGATGCTGGTGCACGGGGACGCCGTGGTGCCGAAGTTGATGGCGGTGATGTCGGCGACCGACGCGGGGTTGCCGGTGGCGCTCGCCATGGTGCCCGACGCGCCCGACGTCGTACACGTCATCGGGATGTTGGCGGTGAGCACGATGTTCCCGCTGTTGGTCGCCGTGAAGTTGGACGGCGACGGGCTGACGGTCCAGACGGTGGACGCGTTGGCGGAGGCGGGGGCGACGGCGATGCCGAACGCTGCCGCGCCCGCGCCCGCCACGACGGCGATCCTTCTGATGGACTTCTTCATGGCTCTGGGACTCTCCTCGTGGATTGACCGGCAGAGACGGACCGCCGCGGAACGGATGGAGCGGGAGTCGTGCGGTCCGGGGGATCGGAAACCTCGATCGCGAGCACCGACGTTACTTGCGGGAAACTTGGCCGAACAATGCCGCCGACCATGATTCTTTGAAAAGGGCAATCATCTGTCCAGTGGGTGAGCAGTCGGCGCGCGGCCTTAGTCATCCGCTGCTAAGGCCGATTCGTCGCCGGTCCGCCCCGCGAGTGCGGGCGAGAAGTCCGGAATGTGCCGCGCCGAACGCCTTCCAGGGCGTCCGACACGCAGCAGAGTGATAAATCGGGGGCCTCTTTTTATAGGCGGTCTGACAGGCCGGGGATGGCCGAAGAGAATGTCGTCGAAAAGTCAGAATCCGCTCTTGCCTGCCGAGGTTACCGGGCCGTAACGTGCCGGGTACGGCGCTGATCTCCAGGTCGGTGGCCCACCGCCGCCCGGAGACACGACGGGCGATTTCCGGCCCTTGCCCTCCTTCGGGTCCGGTCGTCCGCAGGCAGGGCCCGCGGATCCAGTCCCCCCGGAGGCGCGCGGCCCTGCCCTGTCTGTCGGAGACAAGTGCCGGGCCGCTTTTTGTCTGCGCGGTGACAAAGACGGGAAGCGCGGCAGGAACCCGGTGCCCGCCTATTGTCAGTGAACCGTGCACCGACTTAACGTGCGCTCCTCGGTGCACACCTGACCCACTCTTGTCGGAGGTGATATGGGAATCGAAGTGGTGGTCGAGGGTCTGACCAAGTCCTTCGGCAAGCAGAACATCTGGCAGGATGTGACCCTCACCCTTCCGGCCGGGGAAGTCAGTGTGATGCTGGGGCCCTCCGGAACCGGAAAGACCGTCTTCCTGAAGTCGCTCATCGGGCTCCTCAAGCCGGAGCACGGCCGTGTCCTCATCAATGGGGTCGACATGGTCAACGGACCGGAACGCGACATCTTCGAGACCCGGAAACTCTTCGGCCTCATGTTCCAGGACGGCGCCCTCTTCGGCTCCATGTCCCTCTTCGACAACATCGCCTTTCCGCTGCGCGAGCACACCCGCAAGAAGGAGTCCGAGATCCGCCGCGTCGTCATGGAGCGGATCGAGGTCGTCGGCCTGCTCGGCGCGGAGGGCAAGCTGCCCGGCGAGATCAGCGGCGGCATGCGCAAACGCGCCGGACTGGCCCGCGCGCTGGTCCTGGACCCGCAGATCATCCTGTGCGACGAACCGGACTCCGGCCTCGACCCGGTGCGCACCGCCTACATCTCGCAGCTGCTGATCGACCTGAACGCGCAGATCGACGCGACGATGCTGATCGTCACCCACAACCTGGACATCGCCGCCACCGTCCCGGACAACATGGGCATGCTCTTCCGGCGCGAACTGGTCACCTTCGGGCCCCGCGAGGTGCTCCTCACCAGCGACGAACCCGTGGTCGCCCAGTTCCTCGCCGCCCGGCGCGAGGGGCCCATCGGCATGTCCGAGGAGAAGGACGCCGCCACCCTCGCCGCCGAGGCCGCCGCCCTGCCGGAACCGGCCGGACCGCGCGAGATCGTCCCGCAGCTCGAACCGTCCCCCGGAATGCCGCCGCGCCGCGCCGTCATGCGGCGCCGCGAACGGGTCCTGGGCATGCTCGACCGGCTGCCGCCCGCCGCCCGCGCCGCCATCGAGCGCACCTACGCCGCCTCGGGCGCGGCCACCCTCACGCTGCCCACCAGCGGGAGCGGCTCGTGATCACCGGTGCCCTGCGGCAGACCGGCCGGCTCTTCGCACTCGCGGCGGAGGTCGGCCGGGCCATCTTCAGACGGCCCTTCCAGTTCCGCGAGTTCATCGAGCAGTTCTGGTTCCTGGCCAGCGTCACCATCCTGCCCGCCGCGCTCGTGTCCATCCCGTTCGGCGCGGTGATCGCCCTCCAGGTCGGCTCGCTCACCCAGCAGCTCGGCGCGCAGTCCTTCACCGGCGGCGCCAGCGTGCTCGCCGTGGTGCAGCAGGCCAGCCCGCTCATCGTGGCACTGCTGATCTCCGGCGCTGGCGGCTCCGCGATCTGCGCCGACCTCGGCTCGCGCACCATCCGCGAGGAGCTGGACGCCATGGAGGTCATGGGCGTCTCCCCGGTGCAGCGCCTGGTCGTCCCGCGCGTGCTGGCCGCCATGGGCGTGGCCGTCCTGCTCAACGGACTGGTCTCCGTGGTCGGCATCCTCGGCGGCTACTTCTTCAACGTGTACCTCCAGGACGGCACCCCCGGCGCCTACCTGTCCAGCTTCTCCTCGCTCGCCCAGCTCCCCGACCTGTACGTCAGCGAACTCAAGGCGCTCGTCTTCGGGTTCATCGCCGGCATCGTCGCCGCCTACCGCGGACTCAACCCGCGCGGCGGCCCCAAGGGCGTGGGCGACGCCGTCAACCAGTCCGTCGTCATCACCTTCCTCCTGCTCTTCTTCGTCAACATGGTGATGACGGGCGTCTACCTCCAGATCGTCCCGCCGAAGGGAGGCTGAGGCCGTGGCCTCCCCGCTCGTCTGGCTCGACCGCTCCGGCGACCAGCTCCTGTTCTATCTGCGCTCCCTGCTGTGGATCCCGCGCACCCTGCGCCGCTACCTCAAGGAGGTGCAGCGGCTGCTCGCCGAGGTCGTCTTCGGCACCGGCGGCCTCGGCGTCATCGGCGGCACCATCGGCGTGATGATCGCGATGACCCTGTTCACCGGGACCGTCGTCGGCCTCCAGGGCTACGCCGCGCTGGACCAGATCGGCACCGCCGCGTTCACCGGGTTCGTCTCCGCGTACTTCAACACCCGCGAGATCGCCCCCCTCGTCGCCGGGCTCGCCCTGTCCGCGACGGTCGGCGCCGGTTTCACCGCCCAGCTCGGCGCCATGCGCATCAACGAGGAGGTCGACGCCCTCGAAGGCATGGGCATCCGCTCGCTGCCCTACCTGGTCACCACCCGCATCATCGCCGGGGTCGTCGCGATCATCCCGCTCTACGCGATCGGACTGCTCTCCTCCTACCTGGCGTCCCGCTACGTCACCGTCCTGTTCAAGGGCCAGTCCCGGGGCACCTACGACCACTACTTCGGGCTGTTCCTGTCGCCCACGGACGTCCTGCTGTCCGTGCTGAAGGTGCTCATCTTCAGCGTGATGGTGATCATCGCCCACTGCTACTACGGCTACCGCGCCACCGGCGGCCCCGCCGGTGTCGGCGTCGCCGTGGGCCGCTCGGTACGCAACGCCATCGTGCTGATCGGCGTCACCGACTTCTTCCTCTCGCTGGCCCTGTGGGGCGCCACGACGACCGTGAAGGTGGCGGGGTGAGATGAGCAGACCCAGCACCGAGACGCTGAGCCGCAGGCTGGCCGGGGTGGTGTTCCTGGTGGTGCCCGCCCTGCTGATCTGGCTCGCCGTCGCCGTCTACGACAAGCAGTTCACCGACTCCGACCCGGTCGTCGTGGAGACCGGCAGCGTCGGCAACGAGATGCACCTGGGCGCCGAGGTGAAACTGCGCGGCGTCGTCGTCGGCGAGGTCCGCTCCATCGAACCCACCGACCACGGCGCCCGGCTCACCCTCGCGCTGCGACCGGGCGCCCTCGGCGACATCCCCTCCGACGTGAGCGCGCAGATGCTGCCGACCACCCTGTTCGGCGCCCGGTTCGTCGCCCTGGTCCCGCCCGCGCACCCCTCCTCCACCCCGCTGACCGCCGGAGCGACCATCCCGCAGGACCGCTCCGCGAACGCCGTCGAACTCCAGCAGGTGCTGGACAACGTGCTGCCCATGCTGACCGCCGTCCAGCCGCAGAAACTCTCCGCCACCCTGTCCGCCGTCTCCCAGGCGCTCCAGGGCCGGGGCGCGAAACTCGGCGACACGCTCACGCAACTCGACGCGCACCTCAAGAAGTTCAACCCGGACCTGCCCGCCCTCAACCGCGACCTGAAGGAACTCGTCAAGGTCAGCCAGGTCTACGCCGACGCCGCCCCGGACATCGTCACCGCGCTCACCGACTTCACCACCACCACCGGCACCCTGGCCGAGAAGGACGCCGACCTGGCCGGCACCCTCGGCGCCACCACCCGCACCGCCGAGGACCTGACCTCCTTCCTGCGGCAGAACAAGGACAACATCATCCGGCTCAGCGCCACCTCGAAGCCGACCCTGCGGCTGCTCTCCGCGTACTCCTCGTCCTTCCCGTGCACCCTGCGCACCCTCGCCGACTTCGTGCCCCGGATGGACAAGGCCCTCGGCAAGGGCACCGACCGGCCCGGCCTGCACGTCGACGTCACCACCGTCCCCTCGCGCGGCGCCTACGTGCCCGGCCGCGACACCCCCTCCTACGACGCCTCCGGCGGCCCGCACTGCTACCCGGTGCCCTACCTCGGCGTCCCCGCGCGGCCCGCCGCACAGGTCGCGGCCACCGCCCGGCAGGACCTCGGACCCGCCAACTCCCCGCAGGAGAACGACCTCGTCAACGAGCTCCTCGCCCCGGCCACCGGCAAGCCGTCCGCCGACCTGCCGGACTGGAGCAGCCTGCTCGCCGGTCCCGCCCTGCGCGGCGCGGAGGTGACCCTGAAATGACGTCCCCGCGCAGCGCGCACACCCGGCGCCGCCCGCTGACCGGCCCCGTGCTGAAGTCCCTCGTCTTCGTCCTGGTCACCGCGCTGGCCACCACCGTCCTCGGACTGAGCGTCGCCAACCGGGGCGTCGGCGACGGCACCCGCTCCTACAAGGCGCTGTTCACCGACGTCACCGGACTCGTCGACGGCGACAGCGTGCGCGTCTCCGGAGTGAAGGTCGGCGAGGTCACCGACATCCGCGTGGTGAACCGGCGCACCGCCCAGATCACCTTCAGTGTCCGCGACGACCGCACCCTGCCCCGCTCCACGACGGCCGCCGTGAAGTACCTCAACATGGTCGGCCAGCGCTACATCGCCCTCGACCAGGGCAGCGGCGACCTCGGCGGCACCCTCGGGGCCGGCGACACCATCGCCCTCGACCACACCGCGCCCGCCCTCGATCTGACGCTGCTCTTCAACGGCTTCAAGCCGCTGTTCGAAGGGCTCTCCCCGAAGGACGTCAACGAACTCGCGGGCTCGATCGTGCAGGTCCTCCAGGGCGAGGGCGGCACCGTCGACAGCCTGATCCGGCACATCGGCTCGCTCAGCACCACCGTCGCCGCCAAGGACCAGGTCATCGGCGCCGTGGTGAAGAACCTCAACACCGTGCTGACCACCCTCAACGAACGCGAGGCAGGCTTCGACACCCTCGTCGACACCCTCCGCCGGCTCGTCAGCGGCTTCAACGACGACCGCAAGCCGCTGGGCCGGGCCGTCGCCGCCATGGGCGATCTGACCACCGTCACCGCCGGACTCCTCCAGGACGGACGCGCCCCCCTCAAGCAGGACATCCGCGAACTGGGCCGGCTCTCCGGCACCCTGGGCGACGCCACCGGGCAGATCCAGGACTTCCTGGCCAAGAGCCCCGCCAAGATGACCGCCCTGGCCCGGCTGTCCTCCTACGGATCCTGGTTCAACCTCTACCTCTGCGAGGCGCGCGTGAGCGGAGTCAGCACCTCCGACGGCTCGAAGCCGCCCACCGGCATCGCCGTCACGGAACCGAGGTGCGGCGCATGACCCTCCTGCACCGTCCCCGCCCCGTCGAGCGGGACGCCGAACCGCGCCGCGCCCGCCGGCCCCTGTTCAAGCCGGTCAAGGAACGCAACCCGATCGCCGTCGCCCTGGTCGGACTGCTCCTGCTGGCCCTGCTCACCGTCTTCGCCTACAACGCCGACCGGCTGCCCCTGATCGGCGGCGGCACCACCTACAGCGCCGACTTCAGCGAGGCCGCCGGACTCGACAAGGGCGACGAGGTGCGCATCGCCGGTGTCAAGGTCGGCAAGGTCACGGGGGTCGCCCTGGACCGCGGCAGGGTGAAGGTCACCTTCGAGACCAAGAACGCCTGGATCGGCGACCGCACCACCGCCGCCATCGCCATCAAGACCCTGCTCGGCGACAAGTACCTGGCGCTCGACCCGCTGGGCGCCGGCCGCCAGGACCCCGGCGACCGCATCCCGCTCTCCCGCACCACCTCGCCCTACGACGTCACCCAGGCGTTCCAGGACCTCAGCTCCACCGTCGACGAGATCGACACCCAGCAGCTCGCCAAGAGCTTCGAGACCATCTCGCAGACCTTCAAGGACTCGCCGCCCGCCGTGCGCAACGCCGCCACCGGCCTGTCCGCCCTGTCCAAGTCGGTCTCCAAGCGCGACGCCGAACTCTCCCAGCTCCTCAAGGGCAGCGCCCGCTTCACCCAGACCCTGAAGAACAAGAAGTCCAGCTTCGAGACGCTCATCGAGGACGGCGGCTCCCTGCTCGGCGAGCTCCAGGACCGCCGCGACGCCATCCGCGCCCTGCTCACCGGCAGCAGGGCGCTCGCCACCCAGCTCAGCGGCCTCGTCCAGGACAACGACAAGCAGCTCGGGCCCACCCTCAAGGCACTCGGCCGCGTCACCGACGTACTGGCCGCGAACAACACCCAGCTCGACAAGACCCTCGCCCTGGTCGGCCCGTACTACCGGCTCGTCGGCAACACCCTCGGCAACGGACGCTGGTTCGACAGCTATCTGTGCGGAGTCGTCCCGCGCGACTACCTGCCCGCCGGGTCCCAGCCCGCCACCGGATGCATGCCGCCCGAGCAGTCCGCGCAGAACCGGGGGAGCGGTCAGTGAACAGCAAGCGCAGCAGACTCCTCGCCGCGGCCGTCGCCCTGGTGGTCGTCGCGGCCGGCCTCGCCGTCGCCCGCGTCCTGGACTCCGGCGGCACCCGCGTCACCGCCTACTTCGACCGCGCGGTCGGCATCTACGCCGGATCCGACCTGCGCATCCTCGGAGTGCGGGCCGGCGCGGTGAAGTCCGTGCGGCCGCAGGGCACCCAGGTGCGGGTCGAACTCGAACTCGACGACGGCATCCAGGTCCCCCGGGGCGCGCACGCCGTGATCGTGGCGCCCAGCGTCGTCGCCGACCGGTTCGTGCAGCTCACCCCCGCCTACCGGTCCGGGCCCGCCCTCGCCGACGGCGCCGTGCTGCCCGCCTCCGGCAACCGCACCCCCGTCGAGATCGACCAGCTCTACGCCTCGCTCACCGACCTCAGCAAGGCACTCGGCCCCGACGGCGCCAACTCCACCGGAGCACTGTCCGACCTGCTGAAGACCGGCGCGGCCAACCTGAACGGCAACGGCAAGGCCATCGGCGACAGCATCGAGCAGTTCGGCAAGGCCGCCAAGACGCTCAACGGCTCCAGCGACGACCTGTTCGCCAGCCTCGGCAGGCTCCAGACCTTCACCACCATGCTCAAGGACAAGGACGCCGACGTCCGCACCGCCCAGGAGCGCCTGGACACCGTCGTCAGCTTCTTCGCCGACAACAAGAACGATCTCGCCGGGGCGCTCGCCGAACTCGGCAAGGCCCTCGGACAGGTCAAGCAGTTCATCCAGGACAACCGGGGCGAACTGAAGAAGAACGTCGACAAGCTGGTGCCCCTCACCCAGACCCTGGTACGGCAGCGGGCCTCGCTCGCCGAGGCCCTGGACGTCGCGCCGCTGGCCGCGAGCAACGTCGTGGGCGCCTACGACCCCGACCACCGCAGCCTCGACGGCCGGGCCAACCTCAACGAGATCAGCATGGGCGGCCCGCTGCTGCCGCTGCCCGCCACCGGCGGCGCCGCGGCCACGGACGGCGCCACGGGGAAGGGGGACCGATGAAGCGCTCCATCCGCACCGGCGGCGCGGCCCTGGGCGTCACGGCGGGCGGACTCGTCGCCCTGGCCCTCGGCTTCGCCCTGGCCTTCGGCGCGTTCTCCGTCGACGCGCCCCGCTTCGACGGCATCGAGGACCTGCCGCTGCCCGGCGGCGCCGACCTCGGCTCCCACCCCTACACCGTCACCGCCGAACTCGACGACGTCCTCAGCCTCGTCCCGCAGGCGGCGGTCAAGGTGGACGACGTTGCCGTCGGCCGGGTCACCGCCATCAGCCTCGACGGCTGGAAGGCCCGCGTCACCATGAAGATCAACGGCGATGTGCGGCTGCCCGCCGACGCCGGTGCCCGCCTGGAGCAGTCCAGCCTGCTCGGCGAGAAGTACGTCCAGCTCGTCGCCCCCGCCAAGGACACCAGCACCACGCGCCTCACCGACGGCAGCGTCATCCCCGTCTCCCGCACCGGCCGCAACACCGAGGTCGAAGAGGTCTTCGGCGCGCTGTCCCTGCTGCTCAACGGCGGCGGCGTCAACCAGCTCAAGACCATCACCCAGGAACTGAACACCGCCCTGGGCGGCCGCGAACCCCAGGTCCGCTCCATGCTCCAGCGCGTCAACACCCTCGTCACCGACCTCGACCAGCACCGCGACGACATCACCGACGCCCTCGACAGCGTCAACCGGCTCGCCGCCACCCTCGCCCACCGCAAGACCGACGTACAGACCGTCCTCACCGGCCTCTCACCCGGCCTGAAGACCCTGGACGAACAGCGCGGCGCCCTGCTGACCATGCTCCGCTCCCTCGACACGCTGTCCGGCGTCGCCGTCTCCACCGTCAACGCCAGCAAGGACGACATGGTCGCCGACCTGAAGGCCCTCGCGCCCACCCTGAAGGCCCTCGCCGACGCGGGCGCCGACCTGCCCGACTCGCTCCAGGTGCTGCTCACCTACCCGTTCACCGACGAGGTGATGACCGGCATCAAGGGCGACTACCTCAACGTGTACCTGAACATGGCCGCCGTACCGGGCACCCAGATCATCCCGCCGCTGGTACCGGGATCCACCGCCTCGCCCGCACCCACCGGCACGGCCTCCGCACCCGGGACGGCCCGCCGCGGCCTCGGCCGCGACCCGGCGCCGAAGTCCGTCCCGTCCGTGCCGCTGCCCCTGCCCTCCGTCCCCACCCCCGCCAAGGACGGAGGCACCCACCGGTGATCACCCTCGCCGTACGGCTGAAGAACCTCGCCTTCCTGGTCATCGCCGTCCTCGTCCTCGGCTTCGTCGGCATCCGCTACGCCGACCTCGGCCGCTACGTCGGCGTCGCCGACTACTACACCGTCGATGTGCAACTCCCGCGCACCGGCGGACTCTTCACCCACTCCGACGTCACCTACCGCGGCGTGTCCGTCGGCCGGGTCGGGCCCATCGACCTCACCGCGGACGGTGTCACGGCGGAACTGCGCCTGAAGAAGTCGGCTCCGCACATCCCCGCCGACACCCGGGCCGTCGTCGCCGGGCTCTCCGCCGTCGGCGAGCAGTACATCGACCTGCGCCCGCGCAGCGACGACGGCCCCTACCTCAGCGACGGAGCCCGGATCGAACAGTCCGACACCGAGGTGCCCGCACCCGTCACCGACGTCCTGAGCAGCGTCGACGACCTCACCAAGTCGGTGCCGCTGGACGATCTGCGCACCGTCGTCGACGAGTTCGGCAAGGCCTTCGAGGGCCACGGCGACGACCTCCAGGTGCTCCTGGACAACGGCAGCGAGTTCGTCCGGGCGGCCGACCGGGCGCTGCCCTCCACCACCCGGCTGATCGACGACGGCGAGACCGTGCTCCGCACCCAGGCCGAAGAGGGCCGCGCCGTACGCGACTTCGCCACCGGCGCCACCCAACTGGCCGCCACCCTCAAGGGATCCGACGCCGACCTGCGCCGGCTGCTGACCGTCGCGCCCGACGCCGCCACCCAGATCAGCGGCGTCCTGCGCGACCTCGACCCCAGCCTGGGCGTGGTCCTCGCCAACCTGCTCACCACCTCCGAGGTCGCCGTCACCCGGCAGCACGGCATCGAGGAGCTGCTCGTGAAGTACCCGGCGGCCGTCGCCGCGGGCGCCACCGCGGTCGACGGCGGAAAGGTCAACCTCGGCATGGCCGTCACCTTCTTCAAACCCCTGCCCTGCACCGCCGGTTACGGCGCCACCCGCTACCGCAACGGCCTCGACCTCGGCACCGCGCCCCCGCTCAACACCGACGCCTCCTGCACCGCGCCCGCCTCCAGCGGCATCGGCGTACGCGGCTCGGCCCACGCCCCCGGGAGCGGCGCGGTGCCCGACCCGGCCAAGCCCGCCTCCCTGCCCTCGGGCAGCGGCACGGCCGCCACGGGCACCGGCACGGCGGGCCCGGGATCCGCCGCACCGCTGCCGGGCGCGCTCGCCCTGCCGGGTGTCGGCGGCGGCGCCCCGGCCGGCCTCGCGGACCTGCTCGCCCCGGCCGGCGAGGGGGACCGGTGAGGCGGGCGCGCGTCCTGGCGGGCGCCGCTCTCGCCCTGGCGGCGGCGTTCTGCGGCGCGGGCGCGTGGACGTACGCCCAGGCCCGCGGCGACGACTCGCTCGCCTACGGCCGGGCCCGTGACGCGGTGCTCGCCGACGGACGCCGGAACATCGCCGTCCTCACCACCTTCGACGCGTCCACGCGGCAGACGGCGCAGGCGGGCGTCAGCGCCTGGCGGGCCGCCTCGACCGGGCCGCTCCAGGAGGAACTGGGCCGCACCGAGGCGAAGACGGGTGCCTCGGCGCGCGGCACGGTCACCGAGGCCGCCGTCACCGCGCTCGACACCCGGGCCGGTACCGCGAAGCTCATCGCGACCGTCCGCGTGGACGTCACCCCCGCCGGGTCGAAGACCCCGACCACGGACCGCAAACGGCTGGAAGCGGTGCTGGCCCGCACGGGCGAGGACGAGTGGAAGGTCAAGGCACTGGACGCGGTACCGCTCGCCCGGACGGCGGAGGACGGTGACGGCCGATGAGCAGGCTGCTGCGCACGAGGCGCGGGCATTCCGCCGACGCGGACACGGCAATCACGGAAGACACGGCGGACACAGCGAACCCGGCGGACGAAGCGGCGGCGCCCGAGCCACGGGACGAGAGCGGGGCGCCCGACGCGCCGGAGACGGCCGACGAGGCGGAGGGCGCCGAGAACGCGGCCGACACCGATGACCCGGCCGACACCGACGACCCGGCCGACACCGACGACACGGCCGAGGCGCCTGCCGCACCCGCCCGCCGCTCGCGCCGCGCACTGCTGCGCCGGTCCGCGCTCGCCGCGCTCGCGCTCGTGCTCGTCCTGGCCGGCGGCGCCTTCTTCTACGGCGCCCACCACCTGCGCTCGGCACCCTCCGCCCGGAACACCGCGCTGACCGACAACGAGGCCACCACCCGGGTCGCCGGTGACATCGGCAACGACCTCGCCCGCGTCTTCTCGTACTCACCGGACGGCCTCGACGCCACCGAGCGCTCGGCCAGGTCCGTCCTGACCGGGAAGGCGGCACGCCAGTACACCGAACTGGTCGGCCGGATCCGCGCGGACGTCGCCAAGCAGCGGGTGACCCTGAGCACCCAGGCCGTACGCGTCGCCGTGGTCGAACTCCACGGCGACAGAGCCACGTTGCTGGTCTTCCTCGACCAGGTGTCCCGCCGGGACAAGGGCAAGGCGACCGCCGCCGCGGCCCAGCTCGTGGTGACCGCCCAGAAGGAGGGGGACCAGTGGCGGATCGTCGACATGCAGACCCGCTGACGGCGGGCGGGAACGGCAGACGGGAGCACCCCATGAAACGCACGGTCCGCACCTGGGCGGCCGGGCCCCGTGCCCTGCCGGCCGCGGCCCTCGCCCTCACGCTCCTCGCGGGCGGCTTCGCGGCGTGGGCGGGCTGGGACTGGTACGGCGCGGCGCACGACGACGCGGCGGCGTACGCGGTCCAGCGCGACAAGGCGCTGTCCGCCGGTGAGCAGGCCGTGCAGAACCTGAACACCCTGGACCACAGCAGCGTCGACCGGGGACTCGATCTGTGGGAGTCCTCGACGACCGGCGAACTCCACGACCAACTCGTCTCCGGGCGCAAGGAGTTCACCACACAGGTGAAGTCGGCGAAGACGGTCACCACCGCCCGGGTGCTGTCGGGGGCCGTCACCGAACTCGACGACCGGGCCGGACGCGCCCGGGTGCTCGTGGCCCTGCGGGTGACGGTGAAGGCGCCCGGCGGCCAGAGCACCGACAAGGACAGCCGCATGCTCGGTGAACTCACCCGCACCGGCGGCGGCTGGAAGCTGAGCGCCCTGGGCCAGGCACCCGTGGGCGGCACCTCGGCCGGCTGACCCCTGCCCGCCCCGCAGCAGCCGGCCGCCGCACGAGAGGACGACACCGATGTCGACGACCCGTCACCACATCAACCGCCAGCGCCGCCGCCAGGCCCGCGGCCTCCCGCCGGAGACCGCAGCCGCGGCCGGGCAGGAGCCCGCCCGGTCTCCCGCCGCCGTGGCCGTCCTGCCCGCGCGCACCGCCTCGCCCGGCCCGGACACCACGCCCGGCGCGGCCACCGGGAACACCACCCGGGCCGCCGCGGACAAGGCCGCCGGGTCCGCCGCGGACACGGCCGCGCCGAGCCGCCGCACCGGGAAGCGCCGTCCGTCCCGCAACCTGGTCCTGGCCGTGCTGTGTCTGCTGACGCTCGTCCTCGGCGGCTTCGCCGGCTGGGCGCACGGGCGCGCCCAGAGCCTGCGGGACGACCCCGCGGTACGCAACACCGCCCTGACCGACCCCGCCCGGACCAGCGAGATCAAGACCCAGACGGAGAAGGCGGTCACCGCGCTCTTCTCCTACGACCACGCATCGCCCGCCGCGTACGACAAGGCCGTCAGGACGCTGCTCACGGGGAAGGCGGTGGCCCAGCACCGGGCCCTGCTGGACGCCGTGCGGACCCGCGCCGACCAGCAGAAGGCGGTCATCACCACCACCGTGACCGACAGCGCGGTCGAGCGCATCGACGGCGACCGGGCGCGGGTCCTCGTCTACGCCGACCAGAGCAGCGTCAGCACCGCCGGGACCAAGGACAGCAAGGACGCCAAGGACAGCAAGAACAGCAAGAACAGCAAGGGATCCGAGGGCGGGCAGCAGGCACAGGACCAGGGGACCTACGCCGGTGCCATGTTCGCCGTGGACGTCGTCCTGAGCGGCGGCCGCTGGCTCGTCTCCGGCATCGACACCTTCGGCCGCTGAGAACACATCCCGTCCGCCCCGCCCACCTCATCGACACGGAGTGAGAGCCATGCCCGTACGCCGCGTACGACGTCTGAGCGCCCGCACCCGGCACGGCCTGCGCACCACCGCCGTCGCCGTGGCCGCGGTCGCGGCGCTCACCGCCTCGCAGGCCCCCGGCGCGCTGGGGTCGGACGGCCGGGGAACCGGCCGTCCGGCGGCCGACGACGAGCAGGCGACGGCGGCGCGGGGCGCCCCGGCGCCCGCCGTTCCCGCTCCCGCCGCGGCGCCCGGTGACGGCTCGTACCACACCGAACTCCCGCCTCTGGTCACGCAGTCCGGCGGCAAGCCGCTGACGGCACGTCAGACGGCCGACGTACGCGCCGAGTCGGGCATCCCCGGTACCGTGCTGGCCGCCTACCGCGCCGCCGAGCGGTCCGTCGCCCGCACCGACCCGGGCTGCCGGCTGCCCTGGCAACTGCTCGCCGCGATCGGCAAGGTGGAGTCCGGGCAGGCGAGTGGCGGCGCGGTGGACCGGCAGGGCACGACCCTGGGGCGGATCACCGGCCCGGCGCTCGACGGCCGGGGGTTCGCGCTGGTGAGGGACACCGACGGCGGGGTCCTCGACGGCGACCCGGTGTACGACCGCGCGGTGGGCCCGATGCAGTTCCTGCCCTCCACCTGGAACGGCTGGGGCGCCGACGGCAACGGCGACGGCCGCGCCGACCCGAACAACGTCTTCGACGCGGCCCTGGCCGCCGGGCACTACCTGTGCGCGGGCGGCCGGGACCTGGGCCGAGCCGCCGACCTGGACCGGGCGGTGCTCAGCTACAACAACTCCCGGGAGTACCTGGACCTGGTCCGCTACTGGCTGGACTTCTACCGCCATGGTGTGCACA
Organism: Streptomyces sp. NPDC003284; assembly: GCF_053589675.1. Lineage (NCBI taxonomy): Bacteria > Bacillati > Actinomycetota > Actinomycetes > Kitasatosporales > Streptomycetaceae > Streptomyces > Streptomyces sp. NPDC003284. The sequence goes on along the minus strand of NZ_JBSFSI010000007.1, from coordinate 41,707 downwards.
GCGTGCCGGACGGCAAGGGTGTCATCCCGAAGTCCCCGGGCGCGGGCGGCGACACCCCGGCGACCAAGCCCGTGGACGGCGGCGGAGGGGACACGGGGCACGGCGGGGGCGGCAAGGACGGCGGCGGAATCATCATCGGCCCCGACCCCGGGCCCTCCGGCCCCGGCAGGCCCCGCCCCTCGCACCCCGCCCCGTCGTCCGGCCCGTCCTCCCCGGCGCCCACCCCCACCGGCGGTCCGTCCCCGTCGCACCCGGGGTCTCCGTCGCCGGACCCCTCGGGCACCGGCGACCCGTCCTCGACACCGGAGCCCAGCGGCTCGGCGTCCCCCACGGACTGCCCGTCGCCCTCGGGGAGCCCGTCCCCGGACGGCACCGGACAGCCGCCCACGGGCGATCCCACGTCCGACCCCACCACCGGCCCCTCCTGCCCGGCGGCCCCTCCGGAGGCCGCACAGCTGTAGGGAGCGGCAGGAGGAGGGAGCGGCAGGGGAAGGGAGCGGCAGGGGGAGGCGCCCGCGGGAGGGGCGGGCGCGCGGGCGCCGGGGCAGGCAGGGCCCCGGCCCGTGGGTCATCCGGGCGGGCAGACGGTGTCCGGCCGGGCCGTGGCCCAGCCCTCGCCCACCGCGCGCACACTGACGTGCGGCTGCGGCCCCGGCTGCCGCGGCGGCGCCGTCGACATCCCGCCGTCGGTGCCCGGCGGCACGGAGTGCGGCAGCCCGGGGCTTGGTTCGCCGGAGCCCGGCGAGGGGCTCGCGTCCGCCCCGCTCCAGTGCAGGGCGTGCACGGCGGTGCAGGTCAGCTGTTCCATCGCCGTCGTGTCCAGCCGTTCCACCCCGGCGGGGAAGCGGACGGTGACGGTGCCCTCGGCCAGGGTGACGGCGGCCCGCCCCGGCAGGGCGGGCAGGGCCGTGGTCAGCTTCCGGGCCTCGTCGCCGACGGGCCCGGCCAGCAGCAGCCGTACGGCGCCCTCCACCGGGTCGCCGATGCCCTTGGGGAGCCGCCGGGGCACGGGCCGCAGGGTCCCGTCGGCGACGAAGTAGAGCGTGATCCGGGCGGGGACGCCGACCGCCGGTGTCCCGGCGTCGATCACTCCCGAGGTGGGCACCCCGCAGCCCGCGAGGGCCAGCAGGGCGCCCGTGAGGGCCGCGGCGGCGGCCGTGCGCGGGGCGCGTCTCATACGCCGTCCTTCCTCTCGGCCCACTCAGCCCATTCAGTCCATTCAGCCCTTTCGGACCTTTCGGCCCCTTCGGACCTTTCGGTCCCTTCGGCGGCCATGGGGTCGTGCCCCTCCCCGGCCTCCGCCGCTCCGGTCGGCGGCCCCGGCCGCAGCGGCAGCTCGACCGTGAACACCGCGCCGCCGCCGGGGCCGTTGGCCGCCCGGACGCGTCCGCCGTGCAGACGTACGTTCTCGGCGGTGATGGCGAGCCCGAGTCCGCTGCTCTCGCTGCGGGTGCGGGCCCGGCTCGCCTTGTAGAAGCGCTCGAAGATGTGCGGCAGGTCCGCCTCGGGGATGCCGGGTCCCCGGTCGGCCACGGTGAGCACGGCCCAGCCGCCCTCGGCGGTCAGCCGCAGGGCCACCGGCGGTGCCCCGTGCCGCAGCGCGTTGCCGACCAGATTGGCGACCACCACGTCCACCCGGCGCGGATCGACCCGGGCCCGCAGGCCGCCCGGCTCCGGCAGGTCCGCCGCCACCCGGTCCAGCCAGCCGCGGGCGGCGAGCGTGTGCCGCACCGACTCGGCCAGGTCGATGTCGTCGGCGCCGAGTTCGGCGGCGCCCGCGTCGAAGCGGGAGATCTCCATCAGGTCGTCGACCAGCCGGGCCAGCCGCGCGGTCTCCTCGCTGACCAGGCGCACCGCCTCGCCGGTGACCCGGTCCAGCCGGGACGACTCCTCGTCGAGCACGTCGGTGACCGCCGTCATCGCGGCGAGCGGGGTGCGCAGTTCGTGCGAGACGTCGGCGGCGAAGCGGCGGGCCCGCTCCTCCATGCGGCGCAGCTCGGCCACGGACTGCTCCAGCGCGGCGGCGGTGTCGTTGAACGTCCGCGACAGCTCGGCCAGTTCGTCGGAACCGCTCACGGCCAGCCGGGTGTCCAGGTGCCCGGCGGCCATCCGCCGGGTGGCCCGGCCCAGGGCCCGGACGGGGCGCAGCACCCCGCGCGCGACCAGCAGCGCGATCAGCACGGCGAGGCCCAGCGCGGGCAGGGTGGCCCGTTCGATGGCGGTGATCAGGGCCTGCACGTAGAGCTGTTCGGTCTCCTGCGGGACGACCAGGTAGAGCACGAGGCCGGTCGGGGTGGGGGAGACGCCGCCCGAGGAGGCGTAGGTGACGGGCAGGCCCACGACGAGGTAGGCCCGGCCGTCGTGGCGCACCCGCTGGAAGACGGCGGCGGCCCGGGTGCTCACGGAGCGCCGCAGCTCGGGGGTGAGGACGTCGAAGCTGTCCTGCGGTCCGTAGACGGCGCGCAGGCCGCCGTAGGTGGCCAGGAAGCGCCACTGCTGCGAGCGGTGCGTGTAGGCGAGGTCGGCGACCATGCTGTTCAGGTCGGCCTTGCCGGGGGTGTCGGGGAAGCTGGGCGCCCGCGCGTCGACGCTGTCGCGGAACTGCCGGACCACCGCGTCCTGGCTCTGCTGGAGCACTCCGGTGCGGGCCTCGCGGAAGGTCAGCACACCGGTGCTCAGGCAGCTGACGACGGCGACGACGGTGAAGCCCGCGACGAGCCGGAGCCGCAGGCCGCCGCGCAGGGAGGGGCGGCGCGGTCTCACGGCGACCGGAAGCAGTAGCCGAAGCCGCGCACGGTGTGGACGTAGCGCGAGGTGCCGCCGGGTTCGCCGAGTTTGCCGCGCAGGCGTTTCACACAGGCGTCCACCAGGCGTATGTCCCCGTGGTAGCTGTGCTCCCAGACCGCTTCCAGCAGTTGCTGGCGGCTGAGGACCTGGCCGGGGGAGGCGGACAGGGCGAGCAGCAGCCGCAGTTCGGACGGGGCGAGGTCGACCGGGTGGCCCCGGTGGGTGACGCGCAGCCCGGTCCGGTCGATGCCCAGCTCGCCGTGGGTCTCGGCGCGGGGCCGGGCGGCGCCGGTGTGCGGGGCGTCCAGACGGCGCAGCAGGGCGCGGATGCGGGCGTCCAGGACGCGCGCCTGCACGGGCTTGACCACGTAGTCGTCGGCACCCGCCTCCAGGCCGACGATCATGTCGACGCTGTCGCCCTTGGCGGTCATCATGATGATCCCGACCTGCTCGCGGTCCCTGATCCGGCGGCACACGTCGAGGCCGGGCAGTCCGGGCAGCATGAGGTCGAGGACGACCACGTCCGGGCGGAAGGCGCCGAGCTGCTCCAGGCCCTCTTCGCCGGTGGCGGCGGCGCAGACGTCGTGCCCCTGATGGCGCAGGGCGAGCCGGACGCCCTGGCGCACGGCGGCGTCGTCTTCGATGAGCAGGATCCGGGGCATGGCGCCCAGTATGTGCGGGCCGCGGGCGGCGACGGCCGCCGGGGCCGTCCGCGACCGGGAACTGTTACCGAAGGATCATATGAAGACCCCGGCGGCACCTCGGAAAGCCGCCGTTACGTTTCCGTGACCTTTCGGTCCAGAGGGCATCACATGAGGTCATCAGCCTGTGCGCCATGCCCAGAACCACGCCCAGCCCGGACACCGGCCCCGGCGCGGACGGCATCCGCAGCCGTCGCACCGTCCGCCGCGCCTCCCGCCGCCGCGCCCGCCACCGCCGCCGCGTGTACCTGCTCTGCGCGCTGGCCGCGGCCGGTGCGCTCGGCGCCGCGGCCCTGCTCGCGGGCGGCCAGGACGGCGCCGACCGCGCGTCGGCGGCCGGAGGCGGCGCGACCTCGTCCGCGTCCACCGGGAAGGGGCGTACGCAGGCGGCGGACGCCGGGCGGCACGCGGCCGGCCGGGCCGCCCCGTCCGGGAAGGCGACCGGCGGCGCGGGAGAGACACCGGGCGCGCGCGGCAAGGGCTCCGACCCGCACAAGACCGGCAACGGCGTCTTCCACACCGCGCACGCCACCGGCAAGCAGGCCGGTACGGGTACGCTCCGGCGCTACGAGGTCCAGGTCGAGGAAGGCACGGGCATCGCGCCCGACGAGGCGGCCCGCGAGATCGAGGGCATCCTCGCCGACCGGCGGGGCTGGACCGCCGACGGGCACGACGCCTTCCAGCTCGTCTCCCAGGGCCCCCTCGACTTCGTGGTGCGGATCGCCACGCCCGACACCGTGGACCGCATCTGCGGCGCGGCCGGACTGCACACCCGCGGGGAGGTCAACTGCGACGTGGGCAGCCAGGTGATCGTCAACCTCAAGCGCTGGAACCAGGGCTCGCCCGAGTTCCCGGGCCCCCTCCACGAGTACCGCGCCCTGATCGTCAACCACGAGGTCGGCCACCGCATCGGCCACGGCCACGAGGCGTGCCCCGGAGCCGGACGGCCCGCGCCCGCCATGATGCAGCAGATCGACGGGCTGCACGGCTGCGTCGCCAACGCCTGGCCCTACGACGCCAAGGGCCGCTACCTCGGCGGACCCGCCGTGCCCTGAGCGTCGCCCTCCGGCCGCACCGCCCGCTCCGGCAGCGGACCGGGTACGGCCGGACCGAGGGCGACCTGCCCGGGAGCAGCAGGACCGAGCGCCGCGGTGCCGTCGCCGCCGCCGTCGCCATGGCCGCCGCCGTCACAGTCGGCGGTACGGCGGGTCAGCCGCCGTACGTCCGGCACGCACAGCACGGCCAGGGTCAGCACCAGCACCAGCGCCGAGCACCCCCACAGCGCGGCCGGCCGGCCCACCGCGTCCTGCACCGGACCGGCCGCCGCCGTCGCCACCGGCACCAGCGCCAGCGACCCGAGCCAGTCGTAGGACGACACCCGCGAGAACTTCTCCTCCGGTATCTCCTGGTGCAGCGCGGACATCCACGCCACCGCGAACACCTCGACGCTCACCCCCGTCACGAACAGCACCGCGACCAGCACGGGCGTCCCCACCGGCACGGCCAGCGCGGCGGACGGCAGCGCCAGCGGCAGCACGCCCAGCACCCCCACCAGCAGCAGCCTGCGCGGCGCCCAGCGCGTCATCAGCAGCCCGCCCAGCAGCGTGCCCACCCCGAAGGCGGCCAGCGCGAGACCCCACGGGCCCGCTCCGCCCAGCCGCTCCCGCGCGACCAGCGGCCCGTACACCGACTCGGCCGCCGCGACCACCGCGTTCACCACGGCGAACTGCGTCACGATCGACCACAGCCAGGGCCGCCCGGCCACCTCGCGCCACCCCTCGCGCAGATCCGCCAGGAGGCCGGTGCCGCCCCGCCGCCCCGGCACGTCCCGTACGTCCAGGAAGGCCCGCAGCGCCGCCGCGACGGCGAAGGCCCCCGCGTCGGCCGCCAGCACCCAGCCCGGCCCGGTCGCGGCGGCCAGCGCCCCGCCCAGCGCGGTGCCGAGGATGCCCGCGCCGTTCACCCCCATCCGGAAGGCCGCGAACGCGCGCCCGGACTCGCTGCCGGAGACGGTGGCCAGCACCATCCCCTCGGCGGCCGGGGAGAAGAACGCCTGGCCGGTGCCGCCCAGCGCGGCCAGCAGCGCCATCTGCCACACCCGCGCGGTGCCGGTCAGCACCAGGACGGCGAACAGGCCCTGCGAGGCGCAGTTGAGCGCGTTCGCCGCGACCATCACACGGTGCCGGGGCACCCGGTCCGCCAGCGCCCCGCCGATCAGCACGAACAGCACCAGCGGCACGGTCCGCGCCGCCGCGACCAGCCCCACGTCGGTCGCCGAGCCGCCGGCCGCCAGTACCGCGAAGGCCCCCGCGACCAGCGCCCCGGAACTGCCGAGCCCCGAGACGACGGCGGCGGCGGTGAGCAGGGTGTAGTTGCGCCCGGCCCAGGAGGGGCGACGAACAGGGTTTCGACGGGGAAGCACCCACGGAGTATCCCTGGTGCGTCGTATCACCGGTGCGTCCGGGGAATCCGCGGCGGAGTCAGCGGCGGAACCTGTGGCCCGGGGGAAGCGGCGGGAGGACCGACCCACTCCTCGCCACTCTCAACGTATAGCGCACCGGGGGGCTTGCGGCAAGGCCCCCCTCGCCCCGCAGAATGTCCGGCCGAAGCCCATGACCTGCGAAAACGCCGGACCGTCCCGGCGCACCGACCGCCCGCGGGACGCAGGGCACCGCACCCCCCCGCACACCCGAGGAACGGGAGCCCCCAGGCCGTGAACCCTCTCACCACGCCCGCCTTCGACCTCCCCGAGCGGCTGGCCGCCAAGGCCGACCCCGCGCTGATCGCCGCCGACGAGCGGCACTTCGCGGCCGTCGCCCGGTGCCTGGAGCAGTCCGTCGCCGAACTCACCGAGCGGCTCGACGCCGAACGCCGGGCCCCCGGCGGCCTCGGCCGGCAGGCGATGGACCGGGACGCCGAGGTCCACCGGCTGACCGCCCGGCTGCGCACCCTGCGCCGCTTCGGACTCGACCTGTGCCTGGGCCGCATGGTCGGCGCCGACGGCACCGACCCGGTGTACGTCGGACGGCTCGGCCTCACCGACGGCTCGGGCGCCCGGCTGCTGGTCGACTGGCGCTCACCGGCCGCCGAGCCGTTCTTCGGCGCCACCCACGCCGACCCGATGGGGCTGGCCGGCCGCCGCAGATACCGCTGGACCGGCGGCCGGATCAGCGACTACTGGGACGAGGTGTTCACCGAGGACGCCCTCGCCGGGCACGCCGCGCTCGACGACCGGTCCGCTTTCATCGCCGCTCTCGGCGCCACCCGCTCCCCGCGCATGCGGGACGTGCTCGCCACCATCCAGGCCGACCAGGACGCCGTCATCCGCGCGGGCTCCCGCGGTGCCCTCGTCGTCGACGGCGGCCCCGGGACCGGCAAGACCGTCGTCGCGCTGCACCGCTCCGCCTACCTCCTGTACTCCGACCCGCGCCTCGGCCACCGCAGGGGCGGCGTGCTGTTCGTCGGACCGCACCAGCCCTACCTGGGCTACGTCGCCGACGTCCTGCCCAGCCTCGGCGAGGAGGGCGTGCGGACCTGCACCCTGCGCGACCTCGTCCCCGAGGGCGCCGGTGCGGGCACCGAGACCGACCCGGAGGCGGCCCGGCTGAAGTCCTCGGCCGGCCTGGTGCGCGCGATCGAGACGGCCGTACGGTTCTACGAGGAGCCGCCCGCCGAGGCGATGACGGTCTCCACCCCCTGGTCCGACATCCCGCTCGGCCCGGACGACTGGGCCGCCGCCTTCGAGTCGGCCGGACCCGGCGCCCCGCACAACGAGGCCCGCGACCAGGTCTGGGAGGAACTGCTCACCGTCCTGGCCGACAAGCACGACGGCGACACCGCCCCCGAGACGCTGCGCGCCGCCCTGGGGCGCGACCGGGACCTGCGCACGGCCTTCGACCGCGCCTGGCCGCTGATCGAGGCGGCCGACCTGGTGGGGGACCTGTGGTCGGTGCCCGCCTATCTGCGGCTGTGCGCGCCCTGGCTCGAACCCCAGGACGTACGGCGGTTGCAGCGCGCCGACCCGCGGGCGTGGACCGTGTCCGACCTGCCGCTGCTCGACGCGGCCCGGCAGCGGCTCGGCGACCCGGAGGCGTCCCGGCGCGGGCGGCGGCAGCGGGCGGCCGCCGCGGCCGAGCGCGAGCGGATGGCCGGGGTCATCGAACACGTCCTGGCGGCCGACGACGACGGCGAGGGCGCGGTGGCGATGCTGCGCGGCCAGGACCTGCGGGACGCGCTCGTCGACGAGGACGCGCTGCCCGCCGCCGAACCCGACCGGCTCGCCGGGCCGTTCGCGCACATCGTCGTGGACGAGGCCCAGGAACTGACCGACGCCGAGTGGCAGATGCTGCTGGTGCGCTGCCCGTCGCGGAGCTTCACCGTCGTCGGGGACCGCGCCCAGGCCCGGCAGGGCTTCCCGGAGTCCTGGCGCGAACGGCTCCGGCGGGTCGGGTTCGACCGGATCGCCCTGGCCTCCCTGAGCGTCAACTACCGCACCCCGCGGGAGATCATGGAGGAGGCGGAGCCGGTCATCCGGGCCGTTCTGCCGGACGCCGGGGTGCCGGTCTCCGTGCGCGACTCCGGCGTCCCGGTCGGCCACGGCTCCCGCGCGGACCTCGGCCGGATCCTCGACACCTGGCTCGCCGGGCACGCCGAGGGGACCGCGTGCGTCATCGGCGACCCGTCCTTCCGGCCGCGCCCCCGGGTGCGGTCGCTGTCCCCGCGGCTGGCGAAGGGCCTGGAGTTCGACCTGGTCGTGCTCGTCGACCCGGAGGGCTTCGGCGCGGGCGTCGAGGGCGCCGTCGACCGCTATGTCGCCATGACCCGGGCGACCCGGCAGCTCGTCGTCCTCACCGGCGACCGGGGCCCCCGGAACCCCGGCCACGGCGCGCCGGATCCGGCACCGGCCGTGTCGCAGTTGGGCCGAACAGGTGACATGGCGTAAGAATTGGCCAGTGCAGGCGATGAGTACGAGTCAGGTCGGGGGGAGCCGGTGAACAGCCACGACGTCACCGATGAACAGTGGGAGGGGCTCGCCCAGGTCGTTCCGTTGCGCGGACGGGACTCCTGGCCGTCCGCGGTGGACCACCGCTCCCTCCCGGAGGCGGACACCGAGATGCGCCGCCGGTTCGTCGTCCTCAGAGTCAATGTGTTCGCAGACGCCCGGGACGTGGCGGAGACGCTGATGGCCGGGGTGCCGGTCCTGCTGGACCTCACCGGCGCCGAGGGCGACGTGGCCAAGCGGGTCCTGGACTTCAGCACCGGTGTCGTCTTCGGCCTGGGCAGCGGGATGCACCGGGTCGACCGCAATGTGTTCCTCCTCACCCCGCCGGGCACCGAGGTGAGCGGACTCATGCAGGGGGCGGCCGTCCCCGGCGTGTGAACCGGGGCGGCCGGGGCTGCCGGGACGGCACGGGTGACAGACCTGGTGACACGGGTGATAGACCTGGTGACGTGACCGAGCACCCCGATCCCTCCGCGCAGCCGGGCCCCGCCCCCGTCCCCTCCGGTGCCACCGCGTCCGGTGCCACCCCGTCCACCGGGTCCGGCCCCGAGGTGGCCGGACTCCAGCGGCGGCTCGCCGAGTTCGCCGCCGCGCGGGACTGGCAGCCGTACCACACCCCGAAGAACCTGGCCGCCGCCCTCAGCGTCGAGGCGTCCGAACTGGTCGAGATCTTCCAGTGGCTGACGCCGGAGGAGTCGGCGCGCGTCATGGACGACCCGGAGACCGCGCACCGCGTGCGGGACGAGGTCGCGGACGTCCTCGCGTATCTGCTCCAGTTCTGCGAGGTGCTCGGCGTCGATCCGCTGACGGCGCTCGCCGCGAAGATCGACCGCAACGAGCAGCGGTTCCCGGCGCGGCGGACGGACCCGGGGACCACGGGCACCACGGGGGAAAACAGCCGGAGTTGAGCGTTCCGCTATTACTCTCCGGAGTCGTTCACCCGGTCGAAATCGATTTGTTGTCCAGAGATTTCCGTCTTCCTCTGGCTTTTTGTGCCAGGCGCCTTCACTCTGGGTAGTGAACAAGGGAGTTCGGGCAGACGTGCGGCGAGTACGTCGGAGGAAGCGGGGGCAGCGCATGGACGCGATGCGGCTCATCCTGGCGAGCAGGCGTGCGCTGGCGGGCAGCGGCGAGACCCCCGCCATCCTGGCGGAGGTGTGGCAGGCGCAGGCCCTGGCCCAGGCGGTCGGCAGCCGCATCGCGGTCACCGGTCCGCCCGAGCTGCGCGGCGAGGCCCTGGGCCTGACCGAGCTGGCGGGCCGGGGCTGCGGGGTCCTGGACGCCCCGGACCTGGACCCGGGCGCCTCGCGCGCCGCCCAGCTCACCGAACTGGCCGACGAGCGCCGGGTGCTGCTGTGCCTGGGCGGACTGCTCGGCGAGGTCGGGATAGCCCTCGTCGGCATAGCCAGCTCGGCCGCCGACGAGCGGACGTACTGGCAGTGCATGGAGGCCATCGACGCGGCCGACGAGTCCCGGGACCGGGTCCGCGAGATGCTGCGCAAGCTGGCCGCCCGCGAGGAGGCGGTCCTGCCGGAGCGCGAGGCGGGCTGAGCACCGGCGGGCCGCCGCCTCGCCCCCGAGGCGCCGGACGGGTGGCGCGCGGCGGGGTCGGCGGCCCCGCCGGGGTGCCGGACGTGCAGGATGGGACCATGGATCTGCGCATCTTCACCGAGCCCCAGCAGGGGGCTTCCTACGACACCCTGCTCACCGTCGCCAAGGCCACCGAGGACCTCGGGTTCGACGCCTTCTTCCGCTCCGACCACTATCTCCGCATGGGCGACGGCGACGGCCTGCCCGGACCCACCGACGCCTGGATCACCCTCGCCGGGATCGCCCGCGAGACCAGCCGCATCCGCCTGGGCACGCTGATGACCGCCGCCACCTTCCGCCTCCCCGGCGTCCTCGCCATCCAGGTCGCCCAGGTCGACCAGATGTCCGGCGGCCGGGTCGAGCTGGGCCTGGGCGCGGGCTGGTTCGAGGAGGAGCACAAGGCGTACGGCATCCCCTTCCCGAAGGACAAGTTCGCCCGCCTGGAGGAGCAGCTCGCCGTCGTCACCGGCCTGTGGGCCACCGAGACCGGCAAGACCTTCGACTTCCGGGGCGAGCACTACCAGCTGACCGGGTCGCCCGCGCTGCCCAAGCCCGCGCAGGAGAAGATCCCCGTCCTCATCGGCGGGCACGGCGCGGTCCGCACCCCGCGGCTGGCCGCCCGGTACGCCGACGAGTTCAACATCCCCTTCGCCTCCGTCGAGGACAGCGAGCGGCAGTTCGGCCGGGTGCGCACCGCCGCCCTGGCGGCCGGGCGCGACGCCGACGCCATCACGTACTCCAGCGCCCTGGTCGTCTGCGTCGGCCGCGACGACCAGGAGGTCGCCCGCCGCGCCGCCGCGATCGGCCGCGAGGTGGACGAGCTGAAGGCCAACGGCCTGGCCGGCTCCCCGGCCGAGGTGGTCGACAAGATCGGCCGCTACGCCGAGATCGGCGCGAGCCGCCTCTACCTCCAGCTCCTCGACCTCTCCGACCTGGACCACCTGGAGCTGATCTCCTCCCAGGTCCAGGCGCAGTTGGCATGATTTAAAGGCGGGCGCGGGTCCGCCGCCCTGTGCCAAGGTGGAGGCGTCGTCCTGCCGGGCCCCCGGGATCTGCGTCCCGGGGGCCCGCGCACGCCCGGCACCCATCCACCCGACCGGCCGGAGAGGCCACCGCCATGTTCCTGACCGTCAGCACCACCGGCACACCCGAACGCCCCGCCACCGACCTGGGTCATCTGCTGCACAAGCATCCCGGCAAGGCGCAGGCGTTCTCCACCTCCTTCGGCACGGCGCACGTCCTCTACCCCGAGGCGGACGACGAACGCTGCACGGCGGCGCTGCTGCTGGAGGTCGACGCGGTGGCGCTGGTGCGGCGGAGCAAGGGCAAGGGCAAGGGCGGCCGCGGCGGCGCACCCGACGCCGCGCTCGCGCAGTACGTCAACGACCGCCCCTACGCGGCCTCCTCGCTGCTCGCCGTGGCGCTGAGCGCGGTGTTCTCCAGCGCGCTGCGCGGTGTGTGCCGCGCCCGGCCCGAACTGCCGGGACAGTCACGCCCGTTGCGTATCGAGATACCGGCCCTGCCCGCCCGCGGCGGAGCGGCCCTGGTGCAGCGGCTGTTCGCCCCGCTCGGCTGGACGGTCACGGCCGACGCCGTACCGCTGGACACCGAGTTCCCGCAGTGGGGCGACTCCCGCTATGTGCGCCTGGTCCTGGAGTCGGAGACCCTCACCCTCGCCGAGGCCCTGCGCCACCTCTATGTGCTGCTGCCCGTCCTGGACGACGCCAAGCACTACTGGGTCGCCCCCGACGAGGTCGACAAGCTGCTGCGGGCGGGCGAGGGCTGGCTGCCCGCGCACCCGGAGCAGCACCTCATCACCAGCCGCTATCTGAGCCGCCGCTGGTCGCTGACCCGGCAGGCCAGGGAGCGGCTGGAACTGGCGCGGCTGGCCGAGTCGGACGACAGCGCCGTCGAGGAGATCGACAACGCGGTGGCGGCCGACACCGACACCGACACCTGTACCGACACCGACACCGACACCGGTACCGGCACCGACACGGGCGACGGCACCGGGGAGCGGTCCGTCCCGCTCGCCGTCCGGCGCCGTGAGGCGATCCTCGCCGAGCTGGCCGCGGCGGGCGCCGCCCGGGTGCTCGACCTCGGCTGCGGCCAGGGCCAGTTGGTGCAGGCACTGCTCAAGGACGTCCGCCACACCGAGATCGTCGGCGTCGACGTGTCGGTGCGGGCGCTCACCATCGCCGCCCGGCGCCTCCGGCTGGACCGGATGGGGGAGCGGCAGGCCGCGCGCGTCACGCTCCGGCAGGGCTCGCTCGTCTACACCGACAAGCAGCTCAAGGGGTACGACGCGGCCGTGCTCAGCGAGGTGGTCGAACACCTCGACCCGCCCCGGCTGCCCGCCCTGGAGTACGCCGTGTTCGGCACCGCCCGGCCCCGTACGGTCCTGGTCACCACGCCGAACGTCGAGTACAACGTCCGCTGGGAGACGCTGCCCGCCGGGCACGTCCGGCACGGCGACCACCGCTTCGAGTGGACCCGGGAGCAGTTCCGCACCTGGGCCGGGGAGGTCGCCGCCCGGCACGGCTACACCGTCGGGTTCCGGCCCGTCGGCCCCGACGACCCCGAGGTGGGCCCGCCCACCCAGATGGCCGTGTTCACCCTCGCGCCCGGCGAGCAGCCCCACGAGCCCCGCAGGACCCGCGAGCAGCACGAGCAGCACGCGAAGACCGACGAGAAGACCGACAAGAAGACCGACGAGAAGGAGGCGAAGGCGGCATGACCGGCACACCGGAGAACGAGCACCGGAACGAGACCGGCGGCACCACGCGGGGACGCGTGCTGCCCGTCACCGACCTCTCCCTCGTCGTCCTCGTCGGCGCCACCGGCTCGGGCAAGTCCACCTTCGCGCGCCGCCACTTCAAGCCCACCGAGGTCCTCTCCTCGGACTTCTGCCGGGGCCTGGTCAGCGACGACGAGAACGACCAGAGCGCCAGCCGCGACGCCTTCGACGTCCTGCACTACATCGCGGGCAAGCGGCTCGCCGCGGGCCGCCGGACCGTCGTCGACGCCACCAGCGTGCAGCAGGACGCCCGGCGCCAGCTGATCGACCTGGCCAAGCGGCACGACGTGCTGCCGATCGCCATCGTCCTGGACCTGCCCGAGGAGGTCTGCACCGCGCGCAACGCCGCCCGCGCCGACCGGGCCGGGCTGCCCCGCCGGGTCGTCCAGCGGCACATCCGCGAACTGCGCCGCTCGCTGCGCCACCTGGAGCGCGAGGGCTTCCGCAAGGTGCACGTACTGCGCGGCGAGGAGGAGGCCGAGCACGCCACCGTCGTCACCGAGAAGCGCTTCAACGACCTCACCCACCTCACCGGCCCCTTCGACATCATCGGCGACGTGCACGGCTGCGCCGCCGAACTGGAGGCCCTGCTCGGCAAGCTGGGCTACACCGACGGCGTCCACCCCGAGGGCCGTACCGCGGTCTTCGTCGGCGACCTCGTCGACCGCGGCCCCGACTCGCCCGCCGTGCTGCGCCGGGTGATGGGCATGGTGAAGTCCGGCACCGCGCTGTGCGTGCCGGGCAACCACGAGAACAAGTTCGGCCGCCACCTCAAGGGCCGCACCGTCCAGCACACCCACGGACTGGCCGAGACGGTCGCGCAGATGGAGCGGGAGAGCGAGGAGTTCCGCGCGGAGGTACGGGAGTTCATCGACGGCCTGGTCAGCCACTACGTGCTCGACGGCGGCCGGCTGGTGGTCTGCCACGCGGGGCTGCCCGAGAAGTACCACGGCCGCACCTCCGGCCGGGTCCGCTCGCACGCCCTGTACGGCGAGACCACCGGCGAGACCGACGAGTTCGGCCTGCCGGTGCGCTACCCGTGGGCGGAGGACTACCGGGGCTCGGCGGCCGTCGTCTACGGCCACACCCCCGTCCCGGAGGCCACCTGGCTCAACAACACCCTGTGCCTGGACACCGGCGCCGTGTTCGGCGGCAGGCTGACCGCGCTGCGCTGGCCGGAGCGCGAGCTGGTCGACGTACCGGCCGAACAGGTCTGGTACGAGCCGGTCAGACCGCTGCGCTCCGAGGCGCCCGGCGGGCACGACGGGCGTCCGCTGGACCTCGGCGACGTGCAGGGCCGCCGGGGCGTGGAGACCCGGCACACCGGCCGGGTGGCCGTCCGCGAGGAGAACGCGGCGGCGGCCCTGGAGGTGATGAGCCGCTTCGCCGTCGACCCGCGGCTGCTGCCCTACCTGCCGCCCACCATGGCGCCGACCGCCACCTCGCGCGAGGACGGCTACCTGGAGCACCCGGCCGAGGCGTTCGCCCAGTACCGGGAGGACGGCGTGGCGCGGGTGGTGTGCGAGGAGAAGCACATGGGCTCGCGGGCGGTGGCCCTGGTGTGCCGGGACGCCGGAGCGGCACGCGAGCGCTTCGGCGTGGACGGTCCCACGGGCGCCCTCTACACCCGTACCGGCCGCCCCTTCTTCGACGACCCGGCGGTCACCGAGGAGATCCTCGGCCGGCTGCGCACGGCGGCGGGCGACGCCGGGCTGTGGAGCGAGCTGGACACCGACTGGCTGCTCCTGGACGCCGAGCTGATGCCGTGGTCGCTGAAGGCGTCCGGTTTGCTGCGCTCGCAGTACGCGGCGGTCGGCGCGGCCGCCGGTGCCGCCTTCCCCGGGGCGCTGGCCGCGCTGGAGGGCGCCGCCGCCCGGGGCATCGACGTCGCCGGGCTGCTGGAGCGCCAGCGCGGGCGGGCCGAGGACGCCGCCGCGTTCACCGCCGCCTACCGGCGTTACTGCTGGCCCACCGAGGGTCTGGAGGGTGTCCGCCTGGCGCCGTTCCAGCTCCTGGCCGTGCGGGGCCGCAGCCTGGCCGCGCTGCCGCACGACGAACAGCTCGCGCTGGTGGACCGGCTCGTGGAGCACGACACCAGCGGACTGCTCCAGGTCACCCGCCGCCTCTACGTCGACACCGCCGACCCCGAGTCGGTGCGCGCCGGGGTCGACTGGTGGCTGGAGATGACCGGGCGCGGCGGTGAGGGCATGGTCGTCAAGCCGCTCGGCGCGCTGGTGCGCACGCCGGAGGGCCGGCTGGTCCAGCCGGGCGTCAAGTGCCGCGGCCGGGAGTACCTGCGGATCATCTACGGTCCCGAGTACACCCGCCCGGACAACCTCGCCAGGCTGCGGCAGCGCTTCCTCCACCACAAGCGCTCGCTGGCCATCCGCGAGTACGCCCTCGGTCTGGAGGCGCTGGACCGGCTGGCGGACGGTGAGCCGCTGTGGCGGGTGCACGAGGCGGTGTTCGCGGTGCTGGCCCTGGAGTCGGAGCCGGTGGACCCCCGGCTCTGACCGCCCCGGACCGCCCCGGACCGCCCCGGACCGGCGTGGTTCTGCCCGGAACCGGCCGTGTCCCGGCCTGGTCCCGGCCTGGTCCCGGGCGGCCGGGGCCGGTTCCGGCCGCGCCCCCGGTCGGCGTACGCGCCGCGGAATCGGGGGAGCGGGGGGTGAAGCCGCCCGGCAGTGGTCAGGATGGAGGCATGGGATTCCATGTCGACTCCGAGGCCGGGCGGCTGCGCCGCGTCATCCTGCACCGCCCGGACCTGGAGCTCAAGAGGCTCACCCCCAGCAACAAGGACGCCCTTCTCTTCGACGACGTGCTGTGGGTGCGCCGGGCGCGCGCCGAGCACGACGGGTTCGCCGACGTGCTGCGCGACCGCGGGGTCGCCGTGCACCTCTTCGGCGAGCTGCTGACCGAGACGATGGGGATCGCCCCGGCCCGGTCGCTGGTCCTGGACCGCGTCTTCGACGAGAAGGAGTACGGCCCGCTCGCCACCGACCACCTGCGGGCCGCGTTCGAGACGCTGGACGCGCGGGAACTGGCCGAGGCGCTGGTCGGCGGCATGACCAAGCGGGAGTTCCTGGCCGGGCACGCCGAGCCCGCCTCCGTGCGGTTCCACGTCATGGACCTGGACGACTTCCTGCTGGACCCGCTGCCCAACCACCTCTTCACCCGCGACACCTCCGCCTGGATCTACGACGGCGTCTCCATCAACGCCATGCGGCTGCCCGCCCGGCAGCGCGAGACCGTGCACTTCGAGGCGATCTACCGCCACCACCCGCTCTTCGCCGACGAGGCGTTCCACCTGTGGTCGCAGGGGCAGGCCGACTACCCGTCCACCATCGAGGGCGGGGACGTGCTGGTCATCGGCAACGGCGCGGTGCTCATCGGGATGAGCGAGCGCACCACCCCGCAGGCCGTGGAGATGCTGGCGCACAAGCTGTTCGCCGCCGGTTCGGCGCGCACCATCGTGGCGCTCGACCTGCCCAAGCGGCGCGCTTTCATGCACCTGGACACGGTGATGACCATGATCGGCGCGGACACCTTCACCCAGTACGCCGGGCTCGGCATGCTCCGCTCGTACACCATCGAGCCGGGCGTGGGCGACAAGGAGCTGAAGGTCACCGACCATCCGCCCGAGCACATGCACCGGGCGATCGCCGCCGCGCTCGGCCTGGACCAGATCCGGGTGCTGACCGCCACCCAGGACGTGCACGCGGCCGAGCGCGAGCAGTGGGACGACGGCTGCAACGTGCTCGCGGTGGAGCCGGGCGTGGTCGTCGCCTACGAGCGCAACGCCACCACCAACACCCATCTGCGCAAACAGGGCATCGAGGTGATCGAGATCCCCGGCAGCGAGCTGGGCCGGGGCCGGGGCGGGCCGCGCTGCATGAGCTGTCCCGTGGAGCGGGATCCCGTCGCATAGAAATTCTGGTCCTCGTATAGAATTCCAACAGTCCCTGTCCCTCATCTGTTGGAGCGCCCCCATGGCGACAGTCCCGACCGCCCTCGCCGGCCGCCACTTCCTCAAGGAGCTGGACCTCACCGGGGAGGAGTTCCGCGGTCTGATCGAGCTGGCCGCCGAGCTGAAGGCGGCCAAGAAGGCCGGGACGGAGACGCGCCACCTCACCGGGCGGAACATCGCGCTGATCTTCGAGAAGACCTCGACCCGCACCCGCTGCGCGTTCGAGGTCGCCGCCGCCGACCAGGGCGCCTCGACCACGTATCTCGACTCGTCCGGGTCGCAGATCGGGCACAAGGAGTCCCTGAAGGACACCGCCCGGGTGCTCGGCCGGATGTTCGACGCGATCGAGTTCCGCGGGGACAGCCAGGCGGCCGTCGAGGAGCTGGCCGCGCACGCCGGTGTGCCCGTCTACAACGGGCTCACCGACGACTGGCACCCCACCCAGATGCTCGCCGACGTGCTCACCATGACCGAGCACAGCGCCCGGCCGCTCACCGAGACCGCCTTCGCCTACCTCGGCGACGCCCGCTTCAACATGGGCAACTCCTACCTGGTCACCGGCGCCCTGCTCGGCATGGACGTCCGGCTCGTCGCCCCGAAGGCGTACTGGCCCGCCCAGGACGTCGTCGACCGGGCGCGTGAGCTGGCCGCCGCCAGCGGGGCCCGGATCACCCTCACCGAGTCCGTGGAGGAGGGCGTGCGCGGCGCCGGCTTCGTCGCCACCGACGTCTGGGTCTCCATGGGTGAGCCCAAGGACGTCTGGGCCGAGCGCATCGAGGCGCTGGGCCCGTACGCGGTGACCATGGACGTGCTGCGCGCCACCGGCGAGCCGGACGTCAAGTTCCTGCACTGCCTGCCCGCCTTCCACGACCTCGGCACCGCGGTCGGCCGGGAGATCCACGAGCGGTACGGGCTGCGCTCGCTGGAGGTCACCGACGAGGTCTTCGAGTCGGCGCACTCGGTCGTCTTCGACGAGGCCGAGAACCGCCTGCACACCATCAAGGCGGTCCTGGTCGCCACCCTGGCGCGCGGCTGACCCCCGCCCGGCCGGTCTCCCTGATCTCCCCGGTCTCCCCGGCGCCGCTCACGCGGGGCGCGGCTCCCGGGGCGGCGCGGCCAGCCGGAACCACACCGCCTTGCCCGACGCGGTCGGCCGGTGCCCGCAGGACGAGCTGAGCGCCCGGATCAGCAGCAGGCCGCGCCCGTCCTCCCGCCACGGGTCGGGCGGGGCGAGGCCGGGCCGGGTCAGCGCGGCGGGCGGCGCCGGGTCCGGATCGCGCACCTCGACCCGGCAGCCGCCCGGCTCCAGCTCCAGCAGCAGCTCTATCGGGCCGCCGCCCCCGGTGTGCTCCACGGCGTTGGCGACCAGTTCGGCCGTGAGCAGCTCCGCGGTGTCGCTGTCGGCCGTGTGCTCCCGTTCGGCCAGCGCCGTACGGACCAGGGCGCGGGCCACCGGGACGGCGGCGGCCGAGTGCGGCAGCGCGATGCGCCAGGCGGAGGCGGGGGGCTCGTGCAACGTGTGTCCGTTCATGACGCAGGCCGCACCGGTGGTCACCATCAGGCTGTCCTGCTCTCGACGAGGGGAATGGTACGGGGGCCGTCGGCGGCGGCTCCCGGTGCCCTCCGTGCCGGGACCCGGGTCCCGGCACGGACGCACCACCCCTGGGAACGCCTCTCCCGCCCGGCGCCCTCCCGCCGTTACCGCCCCATCGAGGAGCTGTGACGAAGCCCCGGGCGGCGGCCACATTGTCACAGGCTCTATCGCGCCCTCGTGACGACGGTCACGGATGAGTGATAGCTTCGGGGGGAGCGCCGGGCGCGGCACCACCGGCGCCGGACGACCCGGACGCCCTGGACGAAACGGACAGCCGCCGAGGAGGCCGTACGTCATGAGTCCCTTCACCGGTTCCGCCGCCCGCACCTCCGCGTGGCGCCATCTGCGCGTGGTGCTGGACGACGGCGTCGCCACGGTCACCCTGGCCCGCCCCGACAAGCTCAACGCCCTCACCTTCGGCGCCTACGCCGACCTGCGCGACCTGCTCGCCGAGCTGTCCCGGGAGCGGGCCGTGCGCGCCCTGGTGCTGGCCGGGGAGGGGCGCGGCTTCTGCTCGGGCGGCGATGTCGACGAGATCATCGGCGCCACCCTGGCCATGGACACCGCCGAACTGCTCGACTTCAACCGGATGACCGGCCAGGTGGTCCGCGCCGTGCGCGAGTGCCCGTTCCCGGTGGTCGCGGCCGTGCACGGCGTCGCGGCGGGCGCCGGGGCCGTGCTGGCGCTGGCCGCCGACTTCCGCGTCGCCGACCCCAGCGCCCGCTTCGCCTTCCTGTTCACCCGCGTCGGCCTGTCCGGCGGCGACATGGGCGCCGCCTATCTGCTGCCCCGCGTGGTCGGCCTCGGCCATGCCACCCGGCTGCTGATGCTCGGCGAGCCGGTCCGCGCCCCCGAGGCCGAACGCATCGGCCTGATCAGCGAGTTGACCGAGGAGGGGCACGCCGACGAGGCGGCCGGTGCCCTGGCCCGGCGGCTGGCCGACGGCCCCGCCCTCGCCCACGCCCAGACCAAGGCCCTGCTCACCGCCGAGCTGGACATGCCGCTGTCGGCCGCCGTGGAGCTGGACGCCGCCACCCAGGCCCTGCTGATGAACGGCGCGGACTACGCCGAGTTCCACGCCGCCTTCACCGAGAAGCGGCCGCCGAAGTGGCAGGGGAGGTGAGCGGGCGATGACCGCCGCGAGGCGGGTCGCCGTCATCGGCGGCGGACCCGGCGGGCTCTACACGGCGGCCCTGCTGAAACGGCTCGATCCGGCCCGCGAGATCACCCTCTGGGAGCGCAACGCCCCCGACGACACCTTCGGCTTCGGCGTCGTGCTCTCCGACGAGACCCTCGGCGGCATCGAGCACGCCGACCCGGCCGTCCACCGCTCGCTCCAGCGGGAGTTCGTCCGCTGGGACGCCATCGACGTCGTCCACCGGGGCACCCGGCACACCTCGGGCGGCCACGGCTTCGCCGCCCTCGGCCGGCACCGCCTGCTGCGGATCCTGCACGACCGCTGCCGCGAACTCGGCGTCGACCTGCGCTTTCGCACCCCGGCTCCCGAGACGGACCGGCTGATCCGCGAGTACGACCTCGTCGTCGCCGCCGACGGGGTGCACAGCGCCGTCCGCACCGCCCACGCCGACGTGTTCCGGCCCCGGATCACCGGCCACCGCTGCCGCTACATCTGGCTCGCCGCCGACTTCGCCTTCGACGCGTTCCGCTTCGAGATCGCCGAGACCGAGCACGGGGTGATGCAACTGCACGGCTACCCCTACACGGCGGACGCCTCCACCGTCATCGTCGAGATGCGCGAAGAGGTGTGGCGGGCCGCCGGGTTCGACGCCCTGGACGAGCAGGGCTCCGTCGAGCGCTGCGCCAAGATCTTCGCCGACGCCCTCGGCGGCCGCCCGCTGCGCTCGCGCGACTCGGCCTGGACCACCTTCCGCACGGTGGTCAACGAGCGCTGGTCGCACGGCAATCTGGTGCTGCTCGGCGACGCCGCGCACACCGCCCACTTCTCCATCGGCTCCGGCACCAAACTCGCCGTCGAGGACGCCCTCGCCCTCACCGCCCACCTCTCCCGACAGCCCACACCGGAACAGGCGTTGACGGCCTACGAGCAGGAGCGCGCCCCGGTCGTCGCCTCCACCCAGCGCGCCGCGCGGGCCAGCCTGGAGTGGTTCGAGAACCTCGCCCTGTACCTCGACCGGCCGCCCCGCCAGTTCGCCTTCAACCTGCTCACCCGCAGCCGCCGCGTCACCCACGGCAACCTCCGGCTGCGCGACGCCGCCTTCACCGAATCCGTGGAGCGCGAGTTCGGCTGCCCGCCCGGCACACCCCCGATGTTCACCCCGTTCCGGCTGCGCGGACTGACCCTGCACAACCGGGTCGTCGTCTCGCCGATGGACATGTACTCCGCGGTCGACGGCGTGCCCGGCGACTTCCACCTGGTGCACCTGGGCGCCCGTGCCCTGGGCGGCGCGGGCCTGGTGATGACCGAGATGGTGTGCGTGAGCCCCGAGGGGCGGATCACCCCCGGCTGTGCCGGGCTGTGGACCGGACGGCAGACCGAGTCCTGGCGGCGGATCACCGACTTCGTGCACCGCCAGGCGCCCGGCACCGCGATCGGCGTCCAGCTCGGCCACAGCGGACGCAAGGGCTCGACCCGGCTGATGTGGGAGGGCATGGACGAGCCGCTGCCCGAGGGCAACTGGCCGCTGGTGGCCGCCTCCCCGCTGCCGTACACGCCCCGCAGCCAGGTCCCGCGCCAGCTCACCCGGGCCCAGCTCACCGATGTCCGCGAGCAGTTCACCTCCGCCGCCTGGCGCGCCGCGCGGGCCGGCTTCGACCTGCTCGAACTGCACTGCGCCCACGGCTATCTGCTCTCCGGTTTCCTCTCACCGCTGACCAACCACCGCACCGACGCCTACGGCGGCTCCCCGGACAAGCGGCTGCGCTTCCCGCTGGAGGTCTTCGACGCGGTGCGCGCGGTGTGGCCCGAGGAACGGCCCATGACCGTACGCGTCTCCGCCACCGACTGGGCCGAGGGCGGCACCGGGGCCGAGGACGCCGTGGCCATCGCCCGCGCCTTCGCCGCGCACGGCGCCGACGCCGTCGACGTCTCCACCGGACAGGTGGTCGCCGACGAGCGGCCGGAGTTCGGGCGGTCGTACCAGACGCCGTTCGCCGACCGCATCCGCAACGAGGCGAAGGTCCCGGTGATCGCGGTCGGCGCGATCTCCTCCTGGGACGACGTCAACTCCCTGATCCTGGCCGGGCGCACGGACCTGTGCGCGCTGGGCCGCCCGCATCTGTACGACCCGCACTGGACCCTGCACGCCGCCGCCGAACAGGGCTACCAGGGGCCCGGCGCCGTCTGGCCCGCCCCCTACCGCGCGGGCAGCAGACCCCCGCGCACCGGCCGCGCGGACGACCCCGGGCCCCGCGTCACGCCGGGCGGTTGAGGGGGCCCGCCCTCAGGTCAGATCGGCGAACTCGGCCCCCGCGTCCCGCAGCCGCTCGTGCAGCCCCCGGAAGACGGCGGCCGAGCGGGCGCCGGGCCAGCCGGCCGGGAGCAGCCGGGCCGGCAGACCCGGGTCGGTGTAGGGCAGATGGCGCCAGGAGTCCAGGGCGAGGAGATAGTCGCGGTACGCCTCCTCGGGCGGGGTGTCCACCCGCCGCTCCCACGCCCGCAGCACGCCCGCGTGCCGGTCCAGGAACGCCTCGTGCTCCGCGGCGATCGCCGCCAGGTCCCACCAGCGGCCCACCGCCTCGGCGGTCGGCGTGAACCCCAGGTGCTCGCCGCGGAAGAAGTCCACGTACGCGTCCAGCCGCAGCCGCCGCAGCGTGTGCCGGGTCTCCTCGTGCAGCCGGGCCGGGGCGATCCACACGCCCGGCGCCGCCGTGCCGAAGCCGAGCCCGGCCAGCCGGGAGCGCAGCACATGGCGCTTCTGCCGCTCCGACTCCGGTACGGAGAACACCGCCAGCACCCAGCCCGCGTCGTCCGGCGGCGCCCCGGCGTACACGCGGCGGTCGCCGTCCTCCAGCAACTGCCGTGCCTGTGGGGAGAGTTCGTAGCCCGCCGCACCCTGAGCGGTGCGCGCCGGGAGCAGCAGCCCGCGGCGCTTGAGCCGGGACACCGAGGAGCGCACGGACGGCGCGTCCACCCCGACCGCGGCCAGCAGCCGGATCAGCTCGGCGACCGGCACCGGGCCGGGCGCGAAGCGGCCGTACGCCCCGTAGAGCGTGACGATGAGGGACCTCGGGGCATGCGGTACGGGCTGCTCGGACACGTTGATCATTTTAGGTCGTCGTGGTCACCGCTGGTCATCGGCGTCCGGGTCGGCGTCCGGGTCGGCGTCCGCGGCCCCGCCGGTGGCCGTGCGCAGCCGGAAGCGCTGGAGCTTGCCGGTGGCCGTGCGCGGCAGGGCGTCCAGGAACACGATCTCGCGCGGGCACTTGTACGGCGCCAGCTCGGACTTGACGAAGGCGCGCAGCGCCTCCGCGTCCCGGGCCGCGCCCCGCCGCAGCACGGCGTAGGCCACCACGACCTCGCCGCGCGCGTCGTCGGGCCGTCCCACCACCGCCGCCTCGACCACGTCCGGGTGGCGCAGCAGGGCGTCCTCGACCTCCGGCCCGGCGATGTTGTACCCGGCCGAGATGATCATGTCGTCGGCGCGGGCGATGTAGCGGAAGTACCCGTCGGAGTCGCGGACATAGGTGTCCCCGGTGAGGTTCCAGCCGTCGCGGACGTACGCGTGCTGGCGCGGGTCCGCCAGATAGCGGCAGCCGACGGGCCCCTGGACGGCGAGCAGTCCCGGCTCCCCGTCCGGCACCGGCCGGCCGTACTCGTCCTGCACGCGCGCGTGCCACCCCGGTACGGGCAGTCCGGTCGCGCCGGGTCTGATGTCGTCGTCGGCGGCCGAGACGAAGATGTGCAGCAGCTCGGTGGCGCCGATGCCGTTGATGATGCGCAGGCCGGTGCGCTCGTGCCAGGCGTGCCAGGTGGCCGCGGGCAGGTTCTCGCCCGCCGAGACGCAGCGGCGCAGCGAGGAGAGGTCCTGGCTGCCGAGCCGGTCGAGCATCGTGCGGTAGGCGGTGGGGGCGGTGAACAGCACGGACACCCGGTGCTCGGCGACGGCCGCGAGCAACTGCTCGGGGCGGGCCTGTTCGAGCAGCAGGGCGCTGGCGCCCGCCCGCAGCGGGAAGACCACCAGACCGCCCAGGCCGAAGGTGAACCCGAGCGGGGGACTGCCCGCGAACACGTCGTCCGCGCGCGGCCTGAGCACATGGCGGGAGAAGGTGTCCGCGATGGCCAGGACGTCCCGGTGGAAGTGCACACAGCCCTTGGGCCGCCCGGTCGTGCCGGAGGTGAACGCGATGAGCGCCACGTCGTCGGCGGCGGTGTCCACCGCCCGGAAGGGCACCTCGGACACGGCGCGGCGCAGCAGGTCGTCGGGCGCGTCGCCGCCGTACGCGGTGATGGAGAGCCCGGGGACCTCCGCCTTGACCAGGTCGTCGACGGCCCGTGCGTCGCACAGCGCGTGCCGGACCCGGGCGATCTCGCAGATCGTGCGCAGTTCGTGGGCCCGCTGCTGGGCCAGCACGGTGACGGCGACGGCGCCCGCCTTGAGGACGGCGAGCCAGCAGGCGGCCAGCCAGGGCGTGGTCGGCCCGCGCAGCAGCACCCGGTTGCCGGGCACCACACCGAGGTCGGTGGTGAGGATCCGCGCGATGCGGTCGACGTGGGCGCGCAGGTCGGCGTACGTCCAGACCGCTCCCGCGGGCGTGCGGAACACCGGGCGCGTGCCGGGGGCGCCGGCCGGGTCGAGGAGTTCGGCGGCGCAGTTCAGCCGGTCCGGGTAGCGCAGCTCCGGCAGTTCGAAGCGCAGCCGCGGCCACTGGTCCGGGGGCGGCAGATGGTCGCGCGCGAAGGTGTCGGCGTGGGCCGAGGGAACCGGCGGCCGCAGGCCGCCCCCGGCACCGGCGGACTCGGTCTCCCCGATGTCCGCCCTGGCCTCGTCCCAGCTGGGATCCGTCGGGTTCATGGCGGTTCGCCCCCTTGTCGTGGTGGGCTCGCACAGGGAGCGTATCGTGTTGATGACGACAGTCAACGGGGCGCGATACGGTGGCCGTGGACCCCGGTCGCCCCGGGGGAGGGAGGACCGGCGAATGCCCGCATTCTCGCTCGAACCGGACCGGATCGCCTGGTGTGCCGAACTGCGCGCACTGGCCGCCGGACGGCTGCGGCCCCTCGCGGAGAAGGGCGCGCCGGGCCGCGTCAACCGCCCGCTCCTCGCCGAGCTGGGCCGCCTCGGCTTGCTCGAACGTCTGTTCACTTCCGGCGCGCTGGACCTCTGTCTGATGCGCGAGTCCCTCGCCCGGAGCTGCACCGAGGCCGAGACCGCCCTCGCCCTCCAGGGCCTGGGCGCCCATCCGGTCCATGCCCACGGCACCCCGGCCCAGCGCGCCCGCTGGCTGCCCGCGGTGGCGGCGGGCGAGGCGGTGGCGGCGTTCGCGCTGAGCGAGCCGGGAGCGGGCTCGGACGCGGCGGCCCTGGCCCTGCGCGCGGAGCCGGAGACGGGCACCGCACCGGAGGCGGACGGCCGGGGGGAGCAGCGCGGGACCACCGCCCCGGACGGCACCGGCGGGTTCCTCGCCGCCCGCCCCGACGGCCCCCGCCGCTGGCGGCTCACCGGGACCAAGTGCTGGATCTCCAACGCCCCCGAGGCCGATCTCTACACCGTCTTCGCCCGCACCACGCCCGGCGCCGGTGCCCGGGGCGTGACCGCGTTCCTGGTCCCGGCCGACCGCCCCGGCCTCACCGGCAGCGCCCTGGAGATGCTCTCCCCGCACCCCGTCGGCACGCTCGACTTCGACGGCGTGCCCGTCACCGGCGACGACGTGCTCGGCGAGCCGGACCGGGGGTTCCGGGTCGCGATGGGCACCCTCAACCTGTTCCGCCCGAGCGTCGGCGCGTTCGCCGTCGGCATGGCACAGGCGGCGCTGGAGGCCACCGTGGCGCACACCGCGCGGCGCGACGCCTTCGGCGGCAGGCTGAGCGACCTCCAGGCCGTCGCCCACCGGGTGGCCGAGATGTCCCTACGCACGGAGGCGGCCCGTCTGATGGTGTACGCGGCGGCCACCGCGTACGACGCCGGGGACCCGGACGTGCCCCGGCGCTCGGCCATGGCCAAACTCCTCGCCACCGAGACCGCGCAGTACGTCGTCGACGCGGCCGTCCAGCTGCACGGCGCCCGCGCCCTGTGCCGCGGCCACCTCCTCGAACACCTCTACCGCGAGGTGCGCGCGCCCCGGATCTACGAGGGCGCCAGCGAGGTCCAGCGCTCGATCATCGCCAAGGAGACCTACGCCCGGCTCACGACCGAGGAGGCCCTGTGACCGTCCGGCGCGTCAACCCGCCCGAGCTGTCCCCGCCCACCGGCTTCTCGCACGCCGTCGTCGCCACCGGCTCCCGCGTGGTGTTCCTGGCCGGGCAGACCGCGCTGGACGCGGACGGCAAGGTGACCGGCACCACCCTGCCCGAGCAGTTCGCGACGGCCCTGACCAACCTCCTCACCGCCCTGCGCGCCGCCGGCGGCACCCCCGCCGACCTCGCCCGCGTCACCGTCTACGCCACCGACGTCGCCGCCTACCGCGCCCACGCGCCCGCCCTCGGCCGCCTCTGGCGCGAACTGGCGGGCCGCGACTACCCGGCGATGGCGGTCGTGCAGGTCGTACGCCTGTGGGACGAGGAGGCGATGGTGGAGATCGACGGCCTCGCGGTCCTCGCCTGACGCCACAGGGGCGCGGACTCGCCACCGAAGGGGTGAGGATCACGGCGGAACGCCGGGCCGCCGGGTACCAGTGGAGGCCCCCGTTCCGCTCACCCGCCCCGGGAGGCACCCGATGTCCCTCACCCCGGTACGACCTCTGCTCGGCGCCCTCGGACTGGCCGCCGCCGCGCTGCTCCTGAGCGCACCGCACGCGGCGACGGCCGCGGACGGCACCGACACAGGCACCGACACCGTCACCGTCGACCCGACCGCCCGCCTGGCCGCCGACGGCACCGTGACGCTCTCCGGCACCTACCGCTGCACCGGCGCCGACGGCCCGGTCTTCGTCAGCTCCGCCCTCAGCAGAAACGACTCACCCACCCGCTACGGCATCGGCGGCACCCGCGCGGTCTGCGACGGCGCCCGGCACACCTGGTCCAACACGGGCACCCCCGCGGGCGCCCTGGACCCGGGCGCGGCCCGCGTCGAGGCCACCGTCATGGAACTCACCACCCGGGGCGGACTGCCGCTGATGCCCCGCTTCCACGCGGTCGGACAGCGGGACGTCACCCTGACCCGCGTCTGAGCCCCGCCCGCACCACGGCACGGCGGCCTCCCCGCCTCCCCGCGCACCCGGGCGGGGAAGCCGCCACCCGCCCGCCTGACGGTCCATGACATCCTGTGTCGCCACAGGACGTCACAGGGCACCGGCGACAAGGGCCGGCGCCCGGCGGTTACGGGGAAGATCGATGAAGCTCTGCTTTCTGGTGGAGGAGCAGTACCGCCGCGACGGCATGCCGGTCGAGGTGATCCGCCGGCTGACCTCCTGGGGACACCAGGTGGACGTGGTGCGGCCGGGCGGCTCCCTGCTGGACATGACGGAGGAACTGCGCACCGGCGCGCACGACGCCTGGGTGCTCAAGACGGTCTCCGGCGGCCCGGGACTCACCCTGCTCGAAGCCGCGGCCGCCGCCGGGACGACCACCGTCAACGACGCCCGCTCCATACGCGGCGTACGCGACAAGGCCCTCGCCGCCGCCATCGGCCGCAGCCGCGGACTCCCGCTGCCCCGGACGTACGCGGCGGCCCGCCCCGAACTGCTCGCCGAGATACCGCCGTCCGAGTACCCGCTCGTCGTCAAGCCCGCCGACGGCAGCTCGGGCCGGGCGGTGCACCTGGTCCCCTCGCCGGACCGGCTCGCCGCGCTCCTGCCCGAACTGGCCGGTGAGGGCCTGCTCATCGCCCAGCCGTACGTGCCCAACCCGGGCACCGACGTCAAGGTGTACAGCGTCGCCGGTGAGCTGTACGCGACCGAGCGCCGCTCCCCGCTCCACCCCGAACACGCCCTGCGCGAACGCCGCGTACCGCTGTCGGCGGAGGTCGCCGCGCTGGCCGCCCGGGTCGGCGCCGTCTACGGCCTCGACCTGTACGGCGTGGACGTGGTGCTCGGCCCGGACGGTCCCGTGGTCGTCGATGTGAACGACTTCCCGAGCTTCCGTCAGGTCCCCGACGCGGTGTCCCGCGTCGCCCGCGCCGTACTCGAACTGGCCGCCCGTACGGACTCCCCGGCCCCCGCGCCCGGACTCGACGCCGTCCCCGTCCCCGGCCCCGACGCCGGTCCCGCGGCGCAGCGGACCGGGCCGCCCGCCGCGCCCGCGCTGCCGGTGGCACTGCCCCACCTGCCCGGACAGGTCCCCGTCACGGTGGGCGAGACCGCATGAGGATCGGCCTGGTCACCGCGGACCCCGGCCACCCCCTGCTTGCCGACACGACCGCGCTGCTCACCCCCGCACACCAGGTGGACGTCCTGCACCCGGAGACGGCCGACGCCGCCGGGCCGCTCGCCGACGTCTACCTCCTCAAGGCGCGCACACCCCGCGCCCTCGGCCTCGCCCGCGCACTGGAGCGGCGCGGCGCGCCCGTGGTCAACTCGGCCGCGGCGACGGCGCTGTGCCAGGACCGCACGGCCATGGCCGAGCACGCCCGGCGCGCCGGACTGCCCTTCGCGGCCACCCGCACCCTCGCCACGCTCGCCGAACTGGCCGCCGGACCACCGCTGTCCGCACCCGTGGTGATCAAGAGCCGGCACAGCAGGCGGCACGACC
This sequence comes from Streptomyces sp. NPDC003284, assembly GCF_053589675.1. NCBI lineage: Bacteria > Bacillati > Actinomycetota > Actinomycetes > Kitasatosporales > Streptomycetaceae > Streptomyces > Streptomyces sp. NPDC003284. The sequence goes on along the minus strand of NZ_JBSFSI010000007.1, from coordinate 13,443 downwards.
TGGTGGCCCGCGTCGACGGCGCCGCACCGCTGGCCCGGCTCGCCGCCGCGCACCCGCGAGAACCGGTCGTCGTCCAGGACTTCGCGCCCAACAACGGCTGGGACCACAAACTCTGGGTGGTGGGCGACCGCCTCTTCGCCGCCCTGCGCCGCTCCGAACTCTCCCCCGAGGGACGCGGACCCACCGTGCCGCTCGCCGCGGACGCCCTGCCGCCCGGCTGGGCCGCCCTCGCCCACCGGGTCGGCGAGGTCTTCGCCCTGGAGGTCTACGGCGTCGACATCATCGACCGGGGCGACGGCACCGCCCTGATCGTCGACATCAACGCCTTCCCCGGAGCCCGCGGCCAGGCGGGCGCCCCCGAGGCACTGGCGGCCCTGGCCCTGTCGGCGGCCACCACGGCACGGCGACCGGTCCCGGACGGAAAACCCTAGAGCAGCGCCTCCTGCGGGGAATCGGCGACCAGCCGGGCCAGCGACCGCTCGTCCGTCTCGGACGCGGGCATGAAGACCACCAGGTGCTGGCCGGGTGCCTCCGCCACATCCAGTTTGGTGTAGTTGAGATCCAGCCGCCCGGCCGTCGGATGGCTGAAGCGCTTCATGGTCGGCCGGAACGCCCGTACGGGATGCTCGGACCACAGGGCGCGGAACTGGCTGCTGGAGCGGGTCAGCGTGTCGATCAGCGCGGCGGTGCGCGGATCGTCGGGGTGCTGCCCGACGGCGATGCGGAACTGGCCGAGGATGTCACGCACCTCGTTCTGCCAGTCGACCAGGAGTGACTGCATCTGCGGGCGGGTGAACAGCAGCCAGATGCTGTTGCGTTCCTCCTGCGGCAGCTGTTCCAGACCGCCCACCAGGGAGGCGTAGCCGCGGTTGGCGGCCAGTACGTCCCAGCGGTCGTTGATGACGTGCGCCGGGTTGGGGTCGAGGGTCTGCACCAGCTTACGCAGGGTCGGGTGGACCGTCGCGGGCCGCGGCGGTTCGACCGGCAGCGCCGTCTCCGCCAGGGTGAACAGGTGCCGCCGCTCGTCCGGGGTGAGCTGGAGCGTCTGGGCGAGCGCTTCGAGGACCTGGCGGCTCACCCGGATGTCCCGGCCCTGCTCCAGCCAGGTGTACCAGGTCAGGCTGACACCGGAGAGCTGGGCGACCTCCTCGCGGCGCAGCCCCGGGGTGCGGCGGCGCGGTCCTGGGTTCAGCCCGAGCTGTTCGGGGGAGAGTGCTTCGCGTCGGGACCTGAGGAACGCCGCCAGAAGTTCTCGCTGCATGCCGGCCATCCAAGCATCCGCCTTCCGGGCGTGTCCTGGTGGTCATTACACCAGCATGATTGGCCCTCTGTACCCCCATCACGACAAGCGCCACGCTTCTTGTGTGACTACCGAATCGACCACCACGGGCACGAAGAGCCCCACCACGGCAGCGCCGTCCTGGGGAAGGCCCGTCGCCGTACTCGCCCTCGGCTCCTTCGCCATGGGCACGGACTCCTTCGTCCTGGCCGGCATCCTGCCGCAGATCGCCGACGGTCTGCACGTCTCCACCGGCGCCGCCGGCCAGACCATCACCGCCTTCGCCCTGACCTACGGCCTGGCAGCGCCCTTCCTGGCCGTGCTGACCAGCCGGCTGCCCCGCAAGCCCCTGCTGGCGGTCGCGCTCGCCCTGTTCGTCCTCGCCAACCTCGCCTCCGCCGTCGCACCGAACCTGACGCTGCTGCTGGTGGCGCGGGTCGTCGCGGGTCTGGGCGCGGCCCTGTACACGCCCAACGCCTCCGCCGCCGCGGCCGCGCTCGCCGGACCCGCCGCCCGCGGCCGCGCCCTGTCGGTGATCCTCGGCGGCCTGACGGTGGGCACCGTCTTAGGCGTCCCCGTCGGCACGGCCATCGGACAGCACGTGTCCTGGGAGGCCAGCCTCGTCTTCGTCGCGGCCGTCGGCGCGCTGGCACTGCTCGGTGTCCTGGCCGTGCTGCCCGCCCTGCCGATCCCGCCGGCCATCCCGCTCGCGCAGCGGTTCGCGGTGCTGGCCAACCGCCGGGTCGTCGTCATGGTCCTGTTCATGCTGCTGGCCAGCGGCGCCAGCATCATGGTCTACACGTACACCTCGACCGTGCTCGGGGACATCGCCCACATCCACGGCACCGCCCTCGCCACCGCACTGCTCGCCTGGGGCTTCGGCGGCATCTTCGGCTCCTTCGGCAGCGGCTTCCTCACCGACCGCCTGGGCGCGACCCGCACCCTCACCTACGCCGTCGTCCTGCTGGTCGTGACCCTCGCCCTGCTGACGGTCTGCACCTCGATCGTGCCGGTGATCATCGTGATGGCGCTCAACGGCGCCGCAGGCTGGGCGCTGGCCACGCCGAACAACCACCGGCTGACGGAGCTGGTGCCGACGCTGCCCAGCGTCGTCATCTCCTTCAACTCCTCCGGCATCTACCTCGGTCAGGCGCTCGGCGCCGCCCTCGGCGGCATCCTCGTCGACCAGGACGTCACCGCCCGCGCGCTGTGCCTGACCGGCGTCGCCATCGCCGCGGTCGCCGGTGTCGTCCACCTGCTGGTCCCGCGACCGGCCACCGAGTCCTGACCCGGGCACCGGGCCCGGGACGCGGACCCCGGGCCCCGGAGACCGCAACCGGAAACCGGAACCCCAGGCACACGCCGCCGCACTCCTCCCCACCCGCCCCGGCGGGAGCGGGCAGGGTGCGGCGGCGCCGCCGTGTCCGGAGCCGAACGCGGTCCCGCCCGGCGGCTACCGGGTCCGGGCGCCGGGCACGCGCGAGGCGTCCGGCGAGCGCGGCGCGCGGGAGGCGTTCGGGGTGAAGTGCGCCGGGGTGTGGTCGACAGGGAGACCGGGACGCCACGCGGTGAGGATCTGCGCGCTGCACACGAACAGGCCGTCGGGCAGCCCGTCCAGCGGATACCAGTCCCAGTCGCCCACCCGCTCGTCCGGCCGGGTGGACGGCGTACCCGTCCAGGCGTGCACCACCGCGCCCACGGTGATCCGCACCACGTCCTCGACGTGGTCGACGAGCGTGCCGAGCAGCGAGACGTCCTCGGTCCGGGCGCGCAGCCCGGTCTCCTCGGCGAGTTCCCGCACCACGGTCGCTTCCAGGGACTCCCCGGGCTCCACGGTGCCGCCCGGCAGTTCGTACGTGCCGTGGCGATGGCGCCCCAGCAGCAGGCCCCGCTCGCCGAGGACGACGGCCCCCACCCCGAGGGCCGCGTGCGGCACGGGCGGCCGGTCCGTGCGCGGGCGGCCGGAGAGCCGTACGGGCCGCACGGGACCTGCGGGCGGTTCGGCCGGACGGCGGCCCGCGCCCGGTTCCCGCGCGGTGGGCATGCCCTCACCGCGGTCGTCGACGGACACGGGAACTCCTGCGGATGGCTCGGCGGATGAACGAGGCATGCCGACGGCCACCGTAGCGACGGCAGCAGGACGGCGGGGAGCCGAACCGCGAGGAGCCGGGCGATCGACGCGACGCACGGCCCGCCGCCCCGGGACCTCGCCCGGACACCCTCCCCGCGGGCGCCGCGCATGGCATGTATCAGGCAATTTCTGAACCATCCGCACACATCCTCTCGTTCCCCTGACGTGCCGCTCTCCGCAGGCGACGGCACATCAGGCCATGTGGGCGAGGTCCGTTCCCGGGAGGTACGTATGAAGACCCGAGCCGCCGTTCTCTTCGAGGTGGGCAAGCCGTTCGAGGTCGTCGAGCTCGAACTGGACGGTCCCCGCCGCGGGGAAGTGCTGATCAAGGTCGAGGCGGCCGGGCTGTGCCACTCGGAGCTGCACCTGCTCAACGGCGACTGGCCCGTGCCGCTGCCGGTGGTGGGCGGGCACGAGGCGGCCGGTGTCGTGGAGGCCGTCGGTCCCGGGGTCAGCAAGGTGACACCCGGCGACCACGTGGTCTGCACCTTCGTGCCCAGCTGCGGACTGTGCCGCTACTGCTCGACCGGTCGGCAGAACCTCTGCGTCTACGGCGACCAGCCGGACGGCCCGCTCCCGGACGGGACGTTTCGCTTCCATCTGAACGGACCGGAGAGGAAGGACGTCGGCTCCTTCCGGCAGCTCGGCGCCTTCTCCGAACGGCTCGTGACCTCGGAACGCTCGGTCGTGCGCATCGACGACAGCGTCCCGTTCGACCGGGCCGTGCTCGTCAGCTGCGGCGTCCCGACCGGTTTCGGCACGGCCACGGAGGCCGGCCAGGTGCGTGCTGGTGACACGGTCGTCGTCTTCGGGATCGGCGGCATCGGGATCAACGCCGTGCAGGGTGCCGTGCACGCGGGCGCGGCCCACGTGATCGCGGTCGACCCCGTCCCCATGAAGCTGCAGGCCGCGAAGGAGTTCGGGGCCACCCACACCTTCACCGAGGCGGGCCCGGCCATCGAGAAGGCGCGCGAACTCACGGGCGGTCAGATGGCCGACCAGGCGCTGGTCACCGTGGGGGAGGTGGACCAGGAGGTGGTGCAGGCGGCGCAGACGGCCGTGGGGAAGTCGGGTGTCGTCGTCATCACCGGGCTCGCCAGTTCCACGTTCGAGATCCACGCGGTGTCCGACTGGCTGCTCCAGCGCCAGGTGGAGATCAGGGGATCGATCTACGGATCGATGAACCCGCAGACGGACATCCCCCGCCTCCTCGACCTCTGGCGTTCCGGCTACCTCCGCCTGGACGGCCTGCTCACCGCCCGCTACGCGCTGGACGAGGTGAACAAGGGATACGACGACCTCCGCGCCGGCAAGAACCTGCGCGGAATCATCCAGTTCGACCGCTTCTGAGCGATCCAGATCCGCCGCTTCGGCAACACCCGCGGGTCCGTCGCCCGCGGGACCAGACAGTCAGGACAGTGAAGGAAAGACATGAGTTCAACGGCCGAGCCCTATGACTACGTGATCGTCGGCGCCGGAAGCGCCGGATGTGTCCTCGCCTCGCGGCTGTCGGAGGACCCGGGGGCGCGGGTGCTGCTGCTGGAGGCGGGCGCCGCGGAGCCCCTGGACCTGATGGCCGGGGCGACCACCTGGCCCGCGCTCGCGGGCAGCAGCGCCGACTGGGCGGGTGTCTCCACCGAGCAGACGTTCACGGGGGCGGCCCTGCCGCTGCCGCGTGGGCGCACGCTCGGCGGCTCCTCCAGCATCAACGCGATGTTCTTCCTGCGCGGACACCGCTCCGCCTACGACCGCTGGCCCGCCGAGGGCGCCGCGGGATGGGGCTTCGACGACCTGCTGCCGTACTTCAGGCGCAGCGAGACCGCCGAGGGCCGCGACCCGGCCCTGCGCGGGCAGGACGGACCGCTGCGGGTCGGCCCGCCGGCCCGGCCCAACCCCCTGATCACCGCCTGCCTCGACGCCGCAGTGCAGGCCGGGCACGAGCGGGCCGACGATGTCAGCGGCGGCCTGGAGACCGGCATGGGCCGGCTCGACGGCAACGTGGTGGACGGCCGGCGGCAGAGCGCGGCCGACGCCTACCTCCGCCCGGTCATGGGCACCCGGCCCAACCTGGAGGTCGTCACCGGCGCCCTCGTCCGCCGGCTGCTGATCACCGACGGCCGCTGCACCGGAGTCGAGTACAGCCTCGGCGACCGTCTGCTCACCGCCGAGTGCGCGCGCGAGGTCGTGCTCAGCGCCGGCGCCATCGGAAGCCCGCACCTGCTGATGCTGTCCGGCATCGGACCGCGGGAACACCTGCGCGAGGCCGGTGTGGAACCGGTGCTCGACCTGCCCGGCGTCGGCACCGGCCTCCAGGAGCACCCGATGTCGACGGTCGTCTACGCCGCCCGGCAGCCCGTCCCCGTGTACCCGGACAACCTGCTGGGCGAGGCCGGCGGACTCGTCCGCACCGAGCACGCCCCGGACGACGCCCCCGACCTCCAGATCGTCTTCAGCCCCGTCCCCTACCGCGCGCCGGGCCTGGACGGACCCGACAACGGCTACGCCGTCGCGTTCTCCCTGATGAGCCCGCGCAGCCGGGGCTGGGTGCGGCTGGCCGCCGCGGACCCGACGGTGGCGCCGCTGGTCAACCCCAACTACCTTGGCGACGCCCACGACGTGGCGGTGATGACGGCCGGTCTGCGGATCGCCCGCGAGATCGGCGAGGCGGCGGCCCTGGCCCCCTGGCGCGAGTCCGAGGCCCAGCCGGGTCCGGACGTCCAGGACGACGACTCCGTCCGCGAGTACCTGCGCCGCAGCCTGCTGGTGTACTTCCACTACACCAGCACCTGCCGCATCGGCGACGACGCGATGGCCGTCGTCGACCCCGAACTGCGGGTACGCGGGATCGACGGCCTGCGCGTCGCGGACGCCTCGGTGATGCCGTCCATCGTGTCCGCCAACACCAACGCCACCGTCTACGCCATCGCTGAACGGGCCGCCGACCTGATCCGGGGCTGACGGCACCGGCGGCCTGCTCCCGGCCCGTCCGTGGACGGGGACCAGGCCGCCCGCCGCCCACGGACGGGGCGGCCTCAGCCCAGCCGGACCGGCAGGGCGGTCAGTCCGTTGACCGCGGGCGAGACCAGGTGCTCCAGGTCCTCGGCGGGGACCGCGAGGCGGAGGCCCGGGAAGCGGGTGAAGAGTTCCCGCAGGGCGATGGTCCCCTCCAACCGGGCCAGCGGGGCGCCGATGCAGTAGTGCGGACCGGCACCGAAGCCGAGGTGGCCCTTGTGACCGCGGGTCACGTCGAACCCCTCGGACTCCGGCAGGCCGTCACCGCCGCCGTCCCGGTGCGCGGCGGCCAGCAGCACGATGATGGGCTCGCCCTCGCGGACCGGGACACCGAGGATCTCGGTGTCCCGGAGCGCGAACCTCATGTAGACGTTGCGCAGCGGCCCGTCCCAGGCGAGACCGGCTTCCAGCGCGTCCGCCCAGTCGTGCTCCCCGCCCAGCAGCAGGCCGAGCTGCCCGGGGTGGGTGAGGAGCGCGTGCACCGTGTTGGTGAGGCCGTTGACGACCGTCTCGTGCCCGGCGATCAGCACGAGCTGGAGCGTGTCGAGCAGTTCCTTCCCGGTCAGCCGGTCCCCGTCCTCGTCCGTGATGCCGACGAGGACACTGGTCAGATCGTCGCCGGGCGCCGCCCGCTTCTCGTCGACGAGCAGGGCCAGCTCCTCGCGCAGCCCGAGGGCGGCTGCCTGGCGCTGGGCGTCCGAGGCCGTGAGGCTGAGCATCGTCGCGTAGTGGTCGCGCAGGGCTGCGCGACGTGTCTCCTCGGTGATCCCGAAGAACTCGCAGATGATGCGCAGCGCCAGCGGATACGCGAACAGCTCCTTGAGGTCGACGCCGTTTCCGGGCGCGTCCAGGGCCGCCGCCTCCACCGCGTCCAGCAGCTCCAGCGTCAGGCGCTCCACGCGCGGAGCGAGGGCGTTGACGCGCCGCGGCGTGAACGCGGGCACCACCGAACGGCGCAGCCGCAGATGGTCGCCACCGTCGGCGAACAGCATCGACTCACCCGCGATGAACGGCAGCAACGGCCAGCCGGCCGGTATCTCACCGCGCTGGTAGGCGCCCCAGTGCCGCGGGTTCTTCGCCAGGTCCGGGTGGCTCTCCAGCACGATCCGGGCTGATTCCTCGGTGGTGGTGGCCCACGCGCGGACATCGTCCGGCAGTCCGATGGGTGCCAGCGGACCGTACTGGCGGAGCAGACCGGCCTCGGTGTAGGTGTCCAGAACCGGATCGAGCTGGAACACCGGTTCGTCCAGCGAGAGGTCGCCGGGTCGCGAGAGTATGCCCATGGTCGTCATGTTCCTTCGGTGAAGGACCGGCCGAGGAAGGCCGGTCGGTCGTTGTACCGCGCAGTCCGCCCGCGGCGGCCTCACGAGGCCGCCGGGCCGCTGTACCGTCCGCTGTGACCGCACCAGGCGACGGTCCCGGCCATCAGGGCCCGCATGCCGGCGATGTGGCGGTAGACGGCGGAGCGGTCCTCGGGAGCCATGCCCAGCGTGTCCAGCGCATGGGGCACGGCGGCCTCGGCGGCGAGAAAGGCGTCCGTGTGTTCCCGCACCATGCGATGCACCAGCCCCAGCGCCTGCTCCCGGTCCAGGCCCTTCTCGCGCTCCAGCAGCAGCACGAGATTGCTCTCCCCGGCGGCCTCCTCCTTGGGCAGCGACTGCACCTCGTTGGTCAGCCAGACCTCCCGGCCGGTGTGCCGTTCGAGCGCGCGCATCTCGGGGGTCGCCAGCACCGAGGAGGGCAGGATGTAACCGCCGCCGCGCTCCAGCAGGTCCAGGGTCAGCGGCTGCAACCCCGTCTCGTCGCGTACGGTGGTCTTCTCCTCGATCGTCATGACCCGGCCCTCGCGTTCCGCCGTGTCCTCGACGACAAGGGCTTCCAGCGCCCGGCGCCAGTTCCCCGCGGTCCGCTCCCGCCAGACGCTCGGCATGCCCCGCTGCCACCGGGCCCACACGTCCGACCAGGCGCGGACGTACGGCGCGTAGGGCCCCTGGCCGGCGCCGGGCGGTCCGCCGTCGAGCACGGCGAGCATCGGCTCGAACATCTCGACCCCGCGCCCCCGGTGGGGCGGCGTGCTCAGCAGATGATCCCACTGGGCGGCCAGCGAGATGAAGTCGGAGATCAACCGGAGTGCCTCCAGGGGCGCTTCGGGGTAGCACAGCACGGCCCAGGCGGGGACGTCGTGCACCTGGTACACGGACACGTCGGCGTCCGTCGCGAGGACGCCCGTCTCCCGCAACCACCGGCCGGTGTGCCCGAAGACGGACAGGTGGTGCGGATGGTCAGCGGGCGCGGGCGGCGCGGGAAACGGCAGGTCGAACGGCCAGTGCTGAAGGTCCGTGGTGAACGGGGAGGGCAGGACGACGGTCACGGGCACCACCAATCACGGGGTTCGGGGCAGACGGCGTGGATCGTGCTTCGGATGAACACCCGGCTGTGGTGATCAACCGCAACGGCCACGTGTTCACACCTGGCTGGGGTTCACCCGCGTCCGCGCACCGGGGCGGGAACCGGCCATCACGTGCCGCGCGGATGCGGCCCGTCGGCGAGCGCCGGGCCGAGGGGGCAGGTCGGGGAGGGGGGGCGGGCGTCCGGCCGGGCACGCTCGGGTGAAGCCGTGGCGTACGAGGACTGCCGAGGTGCGTCCGCACCTGGCCGCAGAGGCCGAACCCGCCTCGGCGCCGACGGGTCTTCTGCCGCCCCGGCCCGCACCGTCGCCCGCCACGGGCGGCAGCCGGTCGCCCCGCCCCGCCGTACCTGACCGAAAACCCCCCGCGGTTCCGGGCCCCGGCCGCGGCCGACCTCCGTTGGAGGATGTCTCACATGGTGTGACGTCTGTGCGGCATGATGGCGGTCGTGGGTGCTGATCTGCAGCAGCGGCTGGTTCCTGATGGTCTGTGGGATCTGGTCGCCCCGTTGCTGCCGTCGTTCGCGTCCCGTCCGCAGGGCGGCGGGACGGCGCCGTTGGACGAGCGGGCCGTGTTCACGGCGGTGGTGTACATCTTGACCAGCGGGTGCGCCTGGCGGCATCTGCCGGAGACGTTCGGTGTCTCACCCGCCACCGCGCACCGCCGGTTCAGCGTGTGGACGAGGGCGGGGCTGTGGCGCCGGCTGCACCGGGCGGTCCTGGACGATCTCGACTGGACCTCCGCGATCGTAGACGCCGCCGGCGTGCGGGCGAAATGGGGGGTGCACCGACCGGGCCGAACCCGGTCGACCGCGGCAAGAAGGGCAGCGAACTGCACGTACTGTCCGAGGCCCGGGGCATCCCCCTGACCATCGCCGTGTCCGGAGCGAACACCCACGACAGCCAGGCCCTCAAACCGCTGACCCGCGGCATACCCGCCATCCGCTCCCGCCGCGGGCCACGCCGACGCCGGCCGGTCAGGCTCCGCGCGGACAAGGCGTACTTCTCCGCAGACCACCTCACCTGGCTGCGTGGACGCGGCCTCATCCCGCGCATCGCCCGCCCGGGCATCGAATCGAGCGAACGGCCCGGCCGGCACCGCTGGAAGACCGAGAGGACGATCTCCTGGCTCTTCGGCTACCGCCGCCTCACCGTCCGATACGAACGCAAGGGCTCACACTTCCTCGCCTTCCTCGGCCTCGCAGCCGCCCTGACCTGCCACAAGAAGCTCGCGAAACTCACCACGTGAGACATCCTCTCAGTCTGCGGTCCATGTCGCATATTCGGGTATTTCGGGTGTCAAATGCGGTCCGGTGCCGCTCGGTAGCAGACATCTCGGATGCTGATGCACTCGGAAGTACATTTACGAGGTGTCTCTTTGACCGGCCTGCTATGGATGAACGTGAGCGCCGATAGCTCGTTCTCCGGTGAGCGTGCCCATGCCGGGATGGGGGACATCGCTTGCGCAGCCTGTCGAGACAGTTGCCAATGGCGCCCCTTCGGGTGTTGTTGGACGCGGCGGGCTGAACACCCTCGTGCTGCGGTGTCGTGTCCTCCGCCACGCGAAATTGATCAACCATCAAGGGGTTGACGTCTCACCGCCTACCGTGCACGAGGTTGTCAGCACCTCTCGTAGATGCGTTTGTGGCTGCGGAGCGCTGCCAGTCGGAAGGGCCCGTTGGTCTGCTGCGGAGTGGGGCGGTTGCCGCCGTCGGTCGGGAAGGACCGCTCGTGCAGCTCGCGGTAGGCGGCGTAGTCGAGTGTCCTGCGCCGCTCGATTGCCTCGTGGTGCGCTGTGGTCCGCAGGTGCTCACGGTAGCCGGGAACAGCGGTCCCGGCGAAGAACTCGGCGACGCTGCCGGAGCCGTAGCTGCGGAAGCCGATGGGCCGGTCGCTCAGGTCGTCCGCCTGGTCGAGCAGCGCGGCGAGGCCAAGGTACGCCGATGCTGTGTAGCTGTTGCCGATGACCCTGTTGTAGGCCGTGGTTCGCCCGATGGCTTGCTTGAGCCGGGCCTCGTCGGTGTCGTACCCGCAGGTGTTCAACAGGCGGCGGTGCGCCTTGTAGGCCATCTTCGTGAACGGCTGGTGATAGCAGAACGCCGTGAAATCGTCCGTGGCCGACGGCAGCGCGGAGATGACCGTGGTCCTGCCGGCCGAGGACACCGGACGGGATTCCGCGGCGGCGGCCCGCGCCGCCGCCCGGCAGCTCGCCGACTGGCTCGCACGCCCGGAACACGGCCGGGGGCGCCTGCTCTTCCTCAGCCGCGGCGCCGTGTCGGCGCGCCCCGAGGACGGCGCGCCCGATCCGGCCCAGGCCGCGCTCCGGGCCGCCGCGCGCACCCTGCAGACGTGATACCCGGACCGGCTGATCGTCGCCGATCTGGATGCCGACAGCCGGCCGGTGCCCGCCGAGCCGGCGTCGGCGCTCCGGGGCGACGAGCCATGGCCGCTGCTGCGGTCCGGTGCGCCGTACGTGCCGAGGCTGGTGCGGGTGCCGGTGGCCGATCGACCGCGGCGGCCCTGGCCCGGCGCGAAGGGCACCGTCGTGGTGACCGGCGCCGGTTCGGTGCGCGGGGCGGCGGTCGTCCGCCACCTGGCCTCGGTCCATCAGGTCCAGCACCTGCTGCTGGTGGGCGAGGAGGGCTCCTTCGACCTGGCCGCAGCCGGGGTGGACGTACGGTGCTCAAGGGCCGCCGCCTGCTGACGGTGCGGGCCGGCATCGAGAGGTCCCGGACCGTCACCAATGACGAGGAACTGCGCGCGGTCCGCGCCGGCATCCTCGGCGGCACCCTCGACTGAAGCACGGCACCGCACCCCGTTCCCCTCGCTCGACGCGGCCCACGCCGCTCGTCTCGTCACCCCCGTCACCGTCGACAGAACAAGGTCGACAGAACAGGATGGACATGCGTCGCAACCTGTCCCGCTCGGAGAACCTGTACGCCGGGGAGATGAGAACCCAGGCCGTGCGCACCATCACGGTGCGCGGCGGTGTCGACCCCGACGCGCTCGGCGCGGCGTTCGCCGCGGCGAACGCCGCGGTGCTCGCCGACCACCCGTCGCTGCGCAGCCGCCTGGAGCAGGACACCGAGGGCAGTTTCCTCAGCCCGCTGAAGCCCCACGAACTGCCGTGCCTGGTGGGACGCCCCGATGGCCCGGACGCGCTGGGGCAGGAGTGGAACACGCCGCTGCCGCTGGGCGGCCCGCTGGTCCGCGCGGTGCTCCTGACCGGCGAGGACGAGGACACGCTGGTCCTCGGGACCGACCACGCGATCTGCGACGGCCGCAGCGCGACCGCCCTGTGTGTCCGCCTGTGGCCGTACTACGCAGACATCAAGGCAGGCACGCACTCGCCCGTCCGGCCCATCCGGGAGGACTGGTCGGCGGCGATCGACGACCGCCTCACACCCGTCACCGAGACCGACGTGGCCGCCTATGTCCAGGGGCGGCTCGACCGGGCCGAAGGCGCCCCGGTCGGCGCCCTCCCGTACCTCGCGGCCCGGTCCCGGCGAGGTGGCCCCCCCAGCAGGGCCGGACCCAGTCGCGCCGGCCGCAGCTGGACGTCTCCGAGACCGCGAGTCTCCTGGCGTTCGCCCGGAGCTCGGGGGTGTCGGTGCACGGGCTGGTGGGCGCGGCGGTCCTCGCGGCCGTCCGTTCCGGCCTGCCGGCGGAGTACGCCGACCACCGGCTGGCCCGTGTCTCCACGGTGGACCTGCGCGAGCGGGTGGAGCCCGAGCTGAGCCGTGAGGTGATGGTCCCCGCGGCCTCGTGGTACCAGGATCTGGTCGACGTACCGGCGGGGGCGCGGGCTCGAATCGACCGCCACACCCCGGTCAAGGTCGTCCTCGCCGTCCTGCGCATTCTCCTCGAGCACCTGGGCCGCTGAACCCGCACCCGCCGCACGGCTCCGACGCCCCCGATCGAAGGGGATCCCTCATCTCCACTGTGCGCTCCGCCCGCGCTAAGAACTCCTAACAGAATGGTGCTTCTTGCCTTGGAATGGTGGCGCCTGATGGTGCTTTGGCCTGCACATGAGAAGGGGTGGGCAGCTGCCATGGGTCGTGTCCGATGAGTTGTGGGCGCGGATCGAGCCGTTGCTACCGGTCGTGCCACGCCGTGCGGATCACCCTGGCCGTAGGCGCCTGGACGACCGGAAGGTGCTGTCGGGGATCCTGTTCGTGCTGTACACCGGCATTCCGTGGGAGTTCCTGCCGCAGGAGCTGGGCTTCGGCTCCGGCATGACGTGCTGGCGGCGCCTGCGTGACTGGAACGAGGCAGGAGTCTGGCAGCGTCTGCACGAGTCGCTCCTGGCGGAACTGAACGCCGCCGGCGCGCTGGACTGGTCGGGGGTGGTGATCGACGGCTCCCACGTACGGGCCATGAAAGGCGGCCCAAAACAGGACCGAGCCCGGTCGACCGTGCCCGAACAGGCTCCAAGCACCATCTGATCACCGAAGGGCACGGCATCCCGCTGGCGGTATCGCTGACCGGCGGCAACCGCAACGACGTCACCCAACTCATGCCACTGGTCCAAGCCGTCCCGCCCGTACGCGGCCGGGGGGGGGGGGCCCCCCCCCCCACCCGGCCAGAGTGGGGCGGGAGACCCCCCCGCCCCCA